>VMSP01000045.1 GCA_013792135.1 Desulfocapsa sp.
AAAATGCGATCTGAAGTAATGGCATGGAATACTGATCGGAATAATCGTCAAACCAAGGTCGATTGGCAGTTCACCACGAATGATGCGCGAATTAAACTGAAACGGCTATATCCGAAACTTTAAAATATACGCTGTACTAGGATGGCAATTTCTGACAAGTGACGACTGGAAGGCTCGGCTGACAACGCGGGAGGGAACTCACTTTCCGCATAAGTCAAAGCTCTAAGTCCTTGACTGCCCAGTAACTGCAAGAGATGCGGAACTCGTTGTCCGGCTCGTCCGAGCCTGTAGCGGCGAGCCATGAGTCTTCGTCCCCAGTCATCCGGAAGGCTGTCTTCAAAAACACCGTGAACCCCTGAATGGGGTCGATCGGCATCAAAAGATTCCGCAGCCATGGGCAGATGCAAGGGGTCGAGAGAGAAGGCGCTTGGGTCTGCCAGGAATTGGAGAGCGTAACGGAATTGCCCCTGTAAAGCACCCCCGGAGTCGGGAACTTTGATTGCCAACTCTCCTGCCTTCAAGATTTCTCCCGTTGGCAAGGTCAACCAGACATTGAGTTTTGTGATCATTTTTACCCTTTACGTCTGCCACCGGCCCGCTGCCGTTTATCAATTTTTTTCTCGAATTGGGTAAACAGGTCTTCCTGAACGGTTAACACCTCCTGCCAGCTTTCAAGCCTGCCAAGAATAGTGCTTGCTGCAAGCCAATTGCCGATCGGCGTTTGTGGGGAGCCTTGTTCCATCTTACTGTAAGACTGTCTGGTAATGTTGAGTCGTTGAGCGAAAAGCTCCTGACTCTCATTCCGTGCCAGGCGCGCTTCTTTTAATCGCGCGCCAATCTGTATTAGTAAGGAGGTGCTGTCTGTATTTTTGTTAATCATATTTAACTTAATAGAATACATGCTGCTATAATGTAAATAATTTTTAACAAAAAAAAAAGGAAAGGGCAGGTCTTGAGTATTATGTATGTGAAGGAGAAAAGAAATCTTGTAAATCTGACTTGGTCTACAATAAAGAAGAGACCATCATAATTAAAAATTGAAAACTTTTGCCTCTGCTGCCAAGTCAATCAGATGTGGCCCGCCATCCAGTTTCATGTTGGCATAAAACTGTGTGTCGGACAGGTTCCGACCTTTGGCACATGGAGTGCATACCCCTGTCTCAACCTTACCTTCAACAAGGGCAGGAATATAGTCCGCAGGGCAGTCACCGGTGATAGTCTTTCTGCTGCCATCTTTGTCCTTGTCAGCCCAGAATACCCCGTCATCCACAAGAAAGATATTGACCGTGTGACCTTTATCGTGGGCAATCTTGGCAAACTGGAAACATCTCGTTGCCTTTTCGTTGTCATCTGACCGTAATACGAAGAGAAAATTTGCCATCTGAAAAACCCTCCTGTAGAAAAAAGTAACTTTTGTAAATAAATAGTGAGCTTGTTAATATTGAGTATATGCAATTAACGGCCTGGGCGGAGAAATTGCAACAAAAAAATATTTAAGGGGGCAAATAGTACGTTATTTTGTGAAGAGAGCTGTGAATTATTTTTTTCCGGCACCGAAGAGGACGGTGAGGAAAATTCCGGCCTCGTAAAGACCAAAGAGGGGAATTGCCAGCATGGCAGTGGCCATGAAATCGCCGGCGGTCAGGAGAAAGGCGAGGACTACAATGGCCGCGTAAAAAGAGATTCTTTTCTGGCGGAAATAATCGGCCTTAAGAAACCCTGCCTTGCCGGACATGACCATGAGAAAGGGGATTTCAAATGAGAGTCCGAAGGCCAGCATGGTGCGGGCCACAAAGGTCAGGTAGTCGCCGAATTTAGGGAGAGGTTCCAGATTCGGGCTGGCATAACTCATGAGGTAGTGGAGCATTTTCGGCAGGACAGCCAGAAAGGCAAAGGAGGCCCCGGCTGCGAACAGGAGAGTGGCCCAGAAGACCACCACTGTGGCTATTTTTTTTTCACTGCTCTTGAGTCCTGGGGCGATGAACATCCAGATCTGATAGAGGATAACTGGAAAACTTGCCACAATGCCAATGAGCAGTGAGAGCTTGATGTAGGAGAGGAAGGCCTCTGGCAGGTTGGTGTAAACCAGCTTGTGTATCAGGGGGCTGGCTTGAAAGAGCGGGGCCAGAAAGAGGCGGGCAATATGCTCGGAAAAGCCATAGGCGATGGCCGTACACACAATAATAGCCAGGAAGGCTGTGATCAGCCGTTTCCGAAGTTCCTGATGGTGCGGGGCAAAGAGCTCAAGGCTTCTGGCTAGCATTCTCTGAAGGGGTGTTTGATTCTTTTTCGGGACTGTTCTGCTCTGTGGTTTTGCTGATTTCTTCTGCGGCCTGCTCCTCGGAGAGGGCGGGCGTAGTGTCATCGATCACGGTGAGCTCGGCTTCTATGATCTTGTCTGCGGGTTTGTCAGGGGTTGGATTCACTCCTTCGCCAGGTTCAAGGGTCTTCCACGATTGATCAGAGGATTCAAGCAGATTGGCCTGACGCCCATGAACAGCGTTGTTGAGGTCGGATTTGATGCTGTCCAGGGTTCCGTCTTCTGTCAGGTTTTTTTTCAGCGCCTCAGCAGTTTTTTTCAGTTCCATCACCCCTTTTGCCATGGAGCGGGCAAGATCTGGTAATTTGTCCGGCCCGACAACAATGAGGGCAAGGGCCAGGATCAGAATCATTTCAGGGAGGCCAATGCCGAACATAGAAGTACCTTGTGGGTGAAAAAAAACAGGGGTGAAAAATCAGGAGATAAAGGTGGTCTTTTTTTTCCATTTATTATGCAGTCTGGATAATAAATGGAATAATGTACGTCATTTGTGTGAGGGTGTCAATCTTTGTTAAGTTTCGCAGCCATGTCCTGGCTTGTAATGCCTTAAGGGTGGCCAATGGACTCGAGTTGCTGGTAAAAGTGCTGAAAAGTCTCGGCTGAAATCTGGCTTTGCCAGTGACCCGTAATCCTGGCCAGCAACCAGAAAAGGAGAAAAAAGCCGATGACCAGTACCGGCAGCAGGAACGCTTGTACTGTTGGCTTTCCTGGCAGTGTAAGTTGGAGGCATTCTTTTTGGGGGCAGACCGGGAGGCATTCCAGGCAGCCGATACATTCACAATTGCGCACGGTTTGTCTGGAGGGGACCTGGATGGATGCCGGGCAGATCACCTCGCATTTTTTGCAGTTAATACATAAGTTTTGGTCACGTTTTATCTGAAAAGGACTCAATATGGCCAGGAGGCCCAGGAGTGCACCATGGGGGCATAAATAGCGGCACCAGAGATTCTTGACGATAAAGGACAGAATCACCAGAATGAGCATGATCGAACCGGCAAGCCGGCTCGGTTCAAGAAAGAAATGGAGCATCTTGGCATCGGAGATCATGTTGTAGGATGAATAATGAAACGAGGTAAGCTCCTGCAGATTCATCTTCCACAGGATGAGCCAGGAAAAAGCTGCGAGTAGCAGATATTTCAGAGAGAGCAGGGGGAGGTCAATCCAGAATGGAATGGTCTGTAGAATGTACAGTTTTCGGCCTATCTTTTCTGCAAGATTTGAGGCAAAGCCAATGGGACAGATCCAACCGCAGAAACCTTTGCGTAAAAAGAGGCCCAGAAAGAGGGCGGCCAGGAAGATAGTGAGGCCTGCCGGATGGATAGTGTCATATTCGCCGGAAAGAAGAAGCCGTTTCAAGCTGACCAGGGCACCAAGGGGAAGAAATGCCTCGACGGCAGGCGGTCGGTCGGAAATCTGTGCAGAAGCATTTGTGGCCCAGAGATAAAATTGATAGAATTGCAGGCCTGTGATTAGGCAGAAAACAGCGAAAAGAGACTGGCTGACGAAGCGAAGTTTGGGAATATGGTTGATATTGAGGGAAAGTTTCATGGAAATAGCCAAGGGTGGATTCAGGTTGATTGGGTATTTTATTAGGAGAGCACTTTGGAAGATTGTCTTTCCATATATTTTTAGCTTTGTACATAAGTTCAGGTTTTAGCTTTACAATATATCTTCCAATGAAAGAAGGTTCATTGATATAAGTCAAGAGAATCGCATTAATTGGCTCATTGTCATTTTTGTGCGCACCCATTTTGTTGCAAATGATTGACTTTAAGAGGTGTGTTGACTATATTCATTCGGTTGTTCCTTGGCGAAATAATGCTTTGTGCTGTAACCTCTTATACATTTATGGTGCTCTGATTTAGAGTGACGAACAGATTCAGGAGAAGAAAATGGCCAGTGTGGTGGTAGTAGGAACCCAGTGGGGAGATGAGGGAAAAGGGAAAATCGTTGATATCCTCACTCGGTATGCTGACTATATAGTCCGGTTTCAGGGCGGTAATAATGCCGGACATACCTTGGTTGTTGAAGGGAAGAAGTTTGTCTTTCATATTATCCCTTCCGGCATCCTCTATGAAGATAAGATCTGTATGATTGGCAATGGTGTTATTGTTGATCCCGGTGTTCTCCTCACCGAGATGGATGAACTTCTGGAGAAAGGTCTGGAAGTGACTCCCAAGCGGTTGATGATCAGCGAGAATGCTCATCTGATCATGCCCTATCATCAGAGCCTGGATCAGGCCAAAGAAGCGGCTCTGGCCACAGGGAAAAAAATAGGTACTACCGGGCGCGGTATTGGTCCCTGTTATATGGATAAGGTGGGTCGGGTCGGTATTAAGGCCGGGGATCTCCTTGATGATGTTCTCTTTCGTGAGCGCTTGCAGGAGAATATTGAAGAAAAAAACTTTCTGCTGACTAAGAAATACAACAGTGAACCCGTCTCTTTTGAGACTATCTATGCAACCTTTCAGGGCTTTGCAGACAAGCTGATTCCCTTCATCGGCAATGTCTCAGTAGAGCTTGATAAGGCCCGTAAGGGCGGCCAGAATATTCTGTTTGAAGGGGCTCAGGGTACCCAGCTCGATATCGATCATGGTACTTATCCCTTTGTTACTTCGTCTAATACCATTGCCGGCAATGCCTGTAATGGCTCAGGCTTTGGTCCGGCCCATATTGATTCCGTTATCGGCATCATGAAAGCCTATACAACGCGGGTTGGCGAAGGCCCATTCCCCACGGAACTCTTTGATGGTATTGGCGATGAGCTGCAGAAAAAAGGTGGAGAGTTTGGTGCTACTACGGGCCGGAAACGTCGTTGTGGGTGGCTCGATGGGGTGGTTGCGGCCGATGCGGCACGGTTGAATGGTCTGACCGGACTGGCCCTGACGAAACTGGATGTTTTGAGTGGTCAGCCTGTGTTAAAGATGGCTACAGAGTATGAGCTTGATGGAAAACGGTTGTCGGCCATGCCCTGTAATATCCGTCAGGCTGCCGCCGTAAAGCCGGTCTATGAAGATCTTGCAGGCTGGCAGGAGGATATCACCGGAGTGCGCGATTTTGATGATCTTCCGGTTAAGACCAGAGAATATATTAAACGTATTGAAGAGTATACCGGGGTGGAGACGGTTATCGTTTCCGTGGGGCCGGATCGTGAGGAAACCATGTTGTTGAAGAATCCTTTTGAAAAATAAAGGGTTATTCAGGCAGGTAGGCTGAAAGTGAAAGAGTAGCGTGGGCTAAGGACGCTTAAAAATAGAGCAAGGAATGAGGTTACTGCATGGCTAGAATTACCGTGGAAGATTGTTTGGAACAGATTGGTGATGATAATAGGTTTAATCTGGTTCATCTCACTGTTGAACGCATTAAACAGCACCGACATGGCGAACCTTTTCTGGTACCGGGGAACAACAAAGAGATTGTCATGACCCTGCGGGAAATCGCCGCTGCCAAGGTTACTTTTGCTAATATCAAAAAGCTGACAGATCATTCTCGAAAGGAAGGTCAGGAAGATAAGGTCTCTGCGCAGGTCGTTGAGGCGTAAGACTCCTTCTTTGAAATAACTGTAACATTGGAATGTTCGCCCGGCATACGAGGGCGATAATTCTTGATATCCCATAAGAACATTTCTTTTGGGGAATCCATTCATGGCTGTAGTAACTGAATGGTCATGAATGTGTAGGTTGTTGAGTAGCGGCTTTAATTTTTTTTTTGTACGAGTTGGAAGAATGCCTAGAGATTATTACGAAGTATTGTCTGTAAGCCGGACGGCAAGCAGCAGTGAGATTAAGAAAGCATATCGGACCCTGGCCATGAAGCATCATCCTGACCGGAATCCGGATGATAAAGAGGCGGAGTCTCTCTTTAAAGAGTGTGCTGAGGCCTATGAAGTACTCAGCGATGTTCAAAAACGAAAGATCTATGATTCCTATGGGTATGAAGGCCTGAAGAGCAGCGGCTATCAGGGGCCGGGGAACTTTGAAGATGTTTTTTCCGGGTTTGGCGATCTGTTTGGGGATCTCTTCGGGAGACGCGGGGGAGCACAGCCCCGACGGAATGGCCCGGTACCCGGTAATGACCTGCGTTATGATGCCACCATTTCGTTCATGGAGGCCATGCATGGTGTAGCGAAAGAGGTTGATCTGACCAGGCGTGATACCTGCTGGACCTGTGAAGGTTCAGGTTGCCGTCCCGGTCACAAGAGGGAGACCTGCCCCCTTTGTCATGGGCGTGGCCAAGTGGTCCGCTCTCAGGGCTTTTTTCAGGTCAGTAGTACCTGTCCGCAATGCCAGGGCGAGGGCGAAATCGTCACTGATCCTTGTACTGATTGTAACGGCTCTGGGCTGGTGAATAAGAGCAAGAAGGTGTCGATCAAGATACCTGCAGGTGTTGATCATGGCTCCAGGATGCGCTTGCGCGGAGAAGGTGAAGGTGGCCGACGCGGCGGGCCTGCCGGTGACCTCTATGTGGTTATTCATGTGGAGGAACATGAGTTTTTTAAACGGGAAGGGGATACCATCTACTGTCATCTCCCGGTGTCCATGGTTCAGGCGGCCCTTGGCTGTAAGGTGGAGGTGCCGACGATCCATGGGAAAAAGAATTTAAAAATACCGGCTGGAAGTCAATCGGGAACCATGTTTACCTTGAAGCATGAAGGGGTACCCAGTCTGCGTGGCAGTGGGCGAGGGGATATGATAGTTGAACTTCAGGTGAAAACCCCGGTGAAACTGTGCGATAAACAGAAAGAACTCCTGCGGAAATTCGACGATCTGTGCCGGGAACATGGGCACCATAAAGAACAGGAAGGTTTTTTTAGTCGACTCTTTAATGAAGTCCTTGGTAAAAAGCCTAAAGGGGAAGAATAGTCGTATGAGCCAGGTGGATAGAGATTCGGGATTTACCCATTTTGATGGCGATGGCAATGCCAGGATGGTTGATGTCAGCGGCAAGAACGAATCAACCAGAGTGGCCTTGGCCGCCGGGAGTATCAGTATGTCGGCGCAGGCTTACGCTCTGGTAAAGAGTGGCTCCATGGCGAAGGGTGATGTCCTGGGTGTTGCACGACTGGCGGGGATTATGGGTGCTAAAAAGGTTGATGAACTCATTCCTCTTGCCCATCCCTTGATGATTACCAGGACCAATGTGGACTTTGTCTTTCATGATGAGGATTGTTCCATAGAGATACAGGCAACAGTGGGAATCTGTGGCAAGACTGGTGTGGAGATGGAGGCACTGACCGCTGTCTCGTTGGCAGCGTTGACTATTTATGATATGTGTAAAGCAGTGGATAAAGCCATGGTGATCAATAATATCCGCCTGTTGAAAAAAGCTGGTGGTAAAAGTGGGACCTTTGTGCGACAGGAATAAGGGAATTGTTTTTTTTCCTATAATAAATGAACCCTTACAGGGGTACTGGGTAATTTGGGGGATGATTGAATGGATCAGAAAGAGCTGGAAAGGTTCAAAAAGTTGCTTGAGGATAAACGTGCAGAGATCCTGAGTGAAGCAGAACGGACACTGACTGAACTGACCGATCGGAGTGGGAATATTCCAGATCCTAATGATCGGGCAAGCGCCGAGGCTGATCGGAGTTTTGAGCTTCGTATCCGTGATCGGGAGCGAAAGTTGCTGCCAAAGATTGAGGCTGCTTTTGAGCGAATCAAGACCGGTACTTTTGGTGAATGTGAGGGCTGTGGTGAAGAGATCGGCATGAAGCGACTTGAGGCCAGACCAGTGACTTCCTTGTGTATTGATTGCAAGACTCTGCAGGAGAAGAAAGAAAAAGGACATGGAACAGAGTAACCATGCCTGAGTTACGAAAAGATCCTGTTCTTGGCAGGTGGATTATCATTGCCCAGGAACGTGCCAAACGGCCTACAGATTTTGTTGTTGCCGAGGCACCATCCATGGGAGGTTTCTGCCCCCTTTGTCCTGGAAATGAGAACACAACTCCCCCTGAGGTCCTTGCTTACGGTAGATCGTATGGGGCACCTGCCAATACCCCTGGCTGGCTGGTGCGGGTTGTTCCCAATAAATATCCCGCCCTGGTCATTGAAGGAAATCTCGACCGTCAGGCAGAGGGGCTTTATGATAAGATGAACGGGATCGGCGCCCATGAGGTGGTGATTGAGAGCCCACGTCACGAGGATATCTTTGCCCGGCTGCCTCTTTCCCATATGGCTGTTATCTTTCAGGCTTTCCGATCCAGGATTCATGACTTGGAGCGTGATCCTCGATTTCTTTATGTGCTGGTATTTAAGAATTATGGACGCGCTGCCGGGGCTTCGCTTGAGCATTCACATTCACAACTTGTGGCTCTGCCTATTCTTCCCCGGATGATTGTTTCAGAACTTCAGGGAACATTAGAGTATTATAAGTATAAGGAGCGCTGTATCTATTGCGATATTATCCGCCAGGAGATTCAGCAAAAGGTTCGGGTGGTATGTCAGAACGATCTCTTTATCACCATGACTCCTTTTGCGCCACGGACACCTTTTGAGATGTGGATTCTCCCCAAACAGCATGAGTCCGGTTATCACAATCACAATGATGAGCAGCTTGCGTCCCTTGCTGATATCTTTTCTGAGACCTTGCGCCGTCTTGATGCCTGTATTCCAGGTGTTCCTTATAATTTTGTGCTTCACACTCAGCCCTTGCGTACTGAAAATATGAAGCATTTTCACTGGCATTTTGAGATTGTTCCCAAATTGACATCTATTGCCGGATTTGAATGGGGCTCGGGGTTTTATATTAATCCAATGGCACCTGAAGAGGCTGCACTGTATCTACGTGAATCACTTGAAAAAGGACCACAGGAGGCAAGGCCATGAGGAAAATCTTACTGGTTGATGACGAAGAAGGTATTCAACTTCTGTATCAGGAAGAATTCCAGGATGAGGGCTACGAGGTGATATCGGCCTTTACTGGAGAAGAGGCTCTGGAAAAATTTAAGTCTGAAGTACCGGATTTGGTCATCCTTGATATTCAGATGCCTGGGATGAATGGGATTGAGGTTTTGAGGCAGATGAAGATGATTGCTCCTCAACTCCCGATTATTCTCAGTACTGCCTATCATGAATATACACAGGATCTGAGTGCCTGGGCATCCGATGAATTTATTGTTAAATCCCCGGACATGCTGAAATTGAAAGAGGCGGTTCGCAAGTATCTGGGATAGTGGCGTGGGTATGAGTACCTGGGATGTTTAGGCTGTAGTCTGTCAGGACTGAGCAAAAAACAGATTCTCTGAACGCTGACAGACTCTCTGTCTGATTCCAATTTGCCTTCAAGCCGGTACTCTTGTTTGCTGTATTGCGTGGCTCCTCATCGTAACCCGCACTGTGTTTCGTCACAGCTCGCTTGCCTTCTCGGTGTAGACTTGAATGCTTTTTGGGAATGAGTAAGTACGTTTATGAAAGATATCCAGAGTGAGCTTGACCACAGACGTATCAATATCAAAAAAGTCGGTGTCAAGACCATCTCCTACCCTATAACCCTACTGGATAAGGCCAGGAAACGTCAGCATACCGTGGCCACGGTCAATATGTATGTAAACCTGCCGCATCGGTTCAAGGGAACGCATATGAGCCGTTTTGTTGAGATTCTGAATCGGTTTCATGGCCAGATCGACCTGGAAAGTTTTCATCATATCCTGGAGGAGATGAAAGAACGGCTGGAGGCAGAGGCTGCTCATATGGAGATGGGTTTTGCCTATTTCCTGCCGAGAAAGCAAAACCCGGATATCTTGAATGCCTGCCGATATGAGTGCCGGATGCATGGTTCTCTTGATCAGAGTGATGATCTGGAATTTCAGTTTACCGTCCCGGTGTCGTTACCTTTGAAAGAAATGGCGGTGTCTGGATTGCCCCGTTCTCGTGGTCATTGGGGACATGCGGTTATTGCGGTCAGGTTCCGTCATTTTATCTGGATTGAAGATATTATCAATCTGGTTGAGCTGGCCATTGAGCAGGTTATTGGTCAGGAACAAGAGCAGAGCAGCCAGGATCTGCAAGGATCGTTGTCTGTGGAGTCACTTACCCGGCACATTGGGGCTCGTCTTGCGGAATTATCTGCACTAAAATGGTTTTCGGTAACGGTGGAGAATCTTTTTGAAGGTTATTCTACCTTTGCCACGACTTCTTATTCTTCCTAATTAAATCTTGTATATTCACATATTATCATGGCCGATCTTCTCTTTGAAATAGGTACCGAAGAACTTCCTGCTGGTTTTATTCTACCTGCATTGGAACAACTGCAACAGAATTTTATCGGAAAGGCAGCTGAACTGCAGCTTGCTTATGGACAGGTTAAGGTGGCAGGGACCCCGAGACGTCTGGCCTTGATTGTTCAGAACCTTGAAGAGCGGCAGCCGGATCGCCGTGAAGAGCTTATGGGGCCTTCCACCAAAGCAGGACTTGATGCTGATGGCGGGTTCAGTAAGGCGGCCCAGGGCTTTGCCCGTTCAAAAGGGGCTGAGGCCGCTGCTCTGCAGATTGTGGATACGGCGAAGGGGCAATATCTGATGTTGGTCAGAGAGGTGATAGGCGTTCAGACCACTGAACTTCTTCCTGGTCTTCTTCGTGGGCTTCTTGCTGGATTTTCTTTTGCTAAATCAATGAAGTGGGGTACAAATACTCATACCTTTGCCCGTCCAATCCAATGGTTGCTGGCCCTTTATGGTCAGGATATTGTCAATCTTTCCCTTGAAGGTATTGTCTCTTCGCATAGCAGTCGTGGACATCGGTTCATGGCCCCCGACAGCATTCTGATTCAAGGTGCTGCCAGTTATGAACAGCAACTTTCAGATGCCCACGTTCTCGTGGATCCTGCCCGTCGTCGTCAGGCCGTATTGGAAGAGATTGAGCGGGCAGTGGCTGAGAGCCCCGCTCTTGTCGACCCCCATGTTGCAATTGATGAGGCCCTGCTTGATACGGTCACCAATCTGGTTGAATGTCCTTTTGGGGTGTGTGGCTCATTTGATGCGCGCTTTCTGGAATTACCTGAAGAGGTGCTGATCACGTCTATGCGTGAGCATCAAAAATATTTTCCAGTGCTTGATGGACAGGGACAGTTACTTCCCTTTTTTGTGGCAGTGAACAATACCCGGGTCTCCGATATTGCCCTAACCAGAACGGGACATGAACGTGTCCTGCGGGCACGCCTTGAAGATGCTTTATTCTTCTTTGGTGCTGATAAGGAAAGACGGCTTGAAGAACGTCTTTCTGATCTGACCGGGATTATTTTTCAGGCCAAGTTGGGTACCATGCTGGAGAAGAGTGAACGTCTGATAAAGCTGGCAGCGATGTTGGCAGAGAAACTGGCGCCGGAGCATATTGATGCTTCCAGGCGGGCAGCACAACTGTGCAAGATTGACCTTCTGACCAATATGGTCGGGGAATTTCCTTCGCTGCAAGGTGATATGGGTGCTGCCTATGCCATGGGTGATGGCGAGTCTGCCGAAGTGGCTCTGGCTATTCGGGAGCACTATCTGCCGAAGAGGGCTGGCTCAGAGTTGCCTGTCTCAACTCCTGGTACCCTTGTTGCTCTGGCTGATCGGTTTGACACCCTGGTCGGTTGCTTCGGCGTTGGCCAGCAACCAACCGGCACTACGGATCCTTTTGGGCTGCGCAGACTGGCCATTGCTCTGTTGCATATTATTGGTGACCGTGGTTACAGCTTGTCACTTCGAGAAATGGTTTATAAAGCCTTGGCCCTATATGGCGATAAGGTTGACGGCAGTGCTGTGACCGTTGATGCGGTTATGGCCTTTATCAAAGGACGTTTTGTCAATGATGCTGTCAGCAGAGGAATTGATCAGGAGGCGGTGGAGGCTGTGACCTCCCTTGACTTTGATGATGTCAATGATTGCAGAAAAAAGATTGACGCCTTGGCTGCCATTCGTAACGAAGAGGCCTTTGCAGTTTTGGCGGCAGCATTCAAGCGGATCCGCAATATCATCAAAGACCATGAAGGGGGAGCGATTGTCTCCGCGCTTCTGGTGGAAGAGGCTGAACGAAATCTTGCTGTTGTCTATGCCGATATCTCAACAGCAGCGCAACCCTTATTGGCTAAGAAAGAGTATGGTCAGGCGCTTGCTGTTATGCTGGCCTTGAAGGAGCCCGTGGATCTTTTTTTCGATTCGGTTATGGTCATGGTTGATGATGAAAAAATCCGTGTTAACCGTCTTAATATGCTGACGGCTATTGCCCAGCTTTTTCTGCAGATCGGTGATATTTCCAAGATGACGGTTTCATAGCACAAGTCATAATGGCATGTTAGATATAATGGTTAACACTTAAGGGTACCTTGAAAAATCAGGCTTTTTATTCAAGATCAAGGCGTGAAGAAAATTTTACCGCAGGCATATAGTCGATATTCCGAGGATAAAATTGTTAGAACAACGCAGAGCTTGGGGA
>VMSP01000132.1 GCA_013792135.1 Desulfocapsa sp.
GCGCTTGTCAGGGAAAAATGACAGGCCAATGATGACATTTGTCGTTGCCATCTGTCATCATTGGCTTCAAGGACAGAAATTTAGTTAGTCGGTTGTGGTTTTCTGATAGGATTTTGGGCTAATGAGAAATGCGGGCTAGGAGAGTCGCGTTTATCAGTGTCCACGCAACAAAGGATACGGGTTTATCGCCGTTGACTTCCACCAAAGTTTCTCCGGACCCAGCACCGAGACCTCGAAGTGCAGATGCGGCGCCGCCTCACTGGCATTACCGCTGGAACCAACCAGGCCGATTGGATCGCCGCGTCGTAATTGTTTGCCTTCCACGAGGCCCGGCGCATAGCTGTCCAGGTGCGCGTAGTAATAGATAAATCTTTCCGTGGAATCGAACTCGTAGACGGTCAGGCCGCCCTGATTGCTGGAGAACAGTTTCACGACTGTGCCATCGTCCGCTGCGATCACCTTGGTTCCACTCGGCGCCATGATGTCGATCCCGTCGTGGATACGGCCGTTGCTGCGTGCATCGGTGTAGGTGTCGGTCAACTGGCTGGCCTTGATGCCCACGACCGGGATCAACAGTGGCGACGAAGGACTCTCGGTCGACGTCGGGGCCACTATCACCGGCGTTACAGCGGTCGTGGTGGATTGCAGAGAGGGAGAGTTGGCGGCATCCATTGGTATCGCTGGCGAAAACCATGGATGCGAACCATCCACCGCTGATGCGGCGTTGGAATTTGCTGTCGGCGTGGCGGATTGTTGTGGCGGGTTGATTGCTGCTGGCGTATCTGCCGCCAACAGCTGCGGACAGAACCTGAAGACGAAGATGCAGGCCGCGCTGAACAGCGCTCCGCCGACGAGGGACAACACGTGTTTCAGGGCAGGATATCTGCGTTGCTCGGCGCCGTTCACCACTGACGGGTTGAGATTCATGCCTGCCGAACTCATTCCTGCAAAATCGCTGGCATGCCCGGCTTGACCGCCTGTGCCAGCGTAATTGCATTCCAGTTGGTCAGGCGGACGCAGCCATGTGATTGCGTCTTGCCGATTTTCGAAGGCTCCGGCGTGCCATGGATGCCGTAATGTTCTTTCGACAAATCGATCCAGGCCACGCCGACTGGGTTGTTTTGGCCGGCCGGAATTGTCGCTTTCTCATTTACCGACTTGGCATCCCAGAACAGCGCCGGGTTGTAGCGGAACACCGGCTTCTTGGCGACACCCAGGATTTTCCAGACGCCGATCGGTAGCGGATCGTACTTGCTGCCGGTGGTGGCAGGAAATTGGGCGATGATCTTGCCCGCCGCATCCACAAGCATCACCAGCGAATCGGACTTGTCGACGACAACTTTCGCTGCCTCTGGCAAAAGCACGGGCGAACAGATATTCGGCACCACAATGTCTTGTCCGGCGGTGGCGAAATCCTGGCCCGGATTCAGTTGTTGCAGCAAAGCCGGACTCGCATGGAATTTTTCGCCAAGCGCTTCGGCCGGCGAGGCGTATCCGAGGGCCGGCAGTTTGGCTTGTTCCATAATGTCGTGCGGTATCGGGACGAAGGGACCTGCGACATCCTCTGCCGTAATCGTGTAGGTCACCAGTGCCGGTACCGCATCGCGATTCAGCGTAGCCCATGTGTTCGTGTCGATCGTGCCGTTTGCATTCAGCCCCTTGCTGGCCTGGTATCCAACGATCGCCCCGTGCATGGTCGAGCCGTAGACACCATCAATCTCGCCAGGCCCGAAGTTCGCGTGATCCAGCAGTATCTGCGCGCGAAGCACCGCGGAGCCGCGGGTTTTCGGACCGACCGTCGCGACCAGGCTGGCGTCGTTGACCGCCTCCGTTGACAATGGTGATAGGTCATCGCTTTCCAGGGGGGAAGAAGCTCCCACATTGGCGGCTACGGAAGGATGGCAAATACCCAGAACCGACACCGAAATTGCCAAAAACAGCATCAAAAAATAATTCATTATCCCGCTCCTCCATTCTTGCTCAACCAATGATAGTCTCCTGCGTGGCTTTCAGTGAAAGTAAATCAATAACCGAGCTCCTCATGGAAATCAATCTCTTGCCTATGTCCGTGGGTATGAACAAATTATGGAAAAACGATCTATTGGATATCACTCGTAGAATGAGAGTGTTGAGATAGTCGAGTCCATTGGTGTCCCTGAGGGCAGTCAATCGATCGTAATAAATGGCTCTTCGTTCCCGTCCGACTAAAGCGTACTTGGTTTCATGGAGGGCCATTCGTTCTCCCCTTAACAGTAATGGCCAATCCCGCAGAAATCGGTCTTGGCCGGTTTCTGCGGGATTGGCATGATCTGAATCTATCGAGATTTAATTTTTAGGCTTTGCCTATTCTTTCATTTTTTCAGCAGTCTCGTCGATACTTTCGCCGACTTTTTCGGCCGGCCCCTTGCCCGTTATTTTATCGGCTGCATCGCCTGCCGCATCCTTTGTGGACTCAATCGCTTGGTCAATTTTTTCACCTGATTTTTCTGCCGGTCCCTGCGAGTCACAACCAAAAGTAAGCAGTGTTAAAGCAAGAGTTGTTATAAACAACAATGTGGCTATATAATTTTTTTCCATAATGTGATCTCCTTAATCGGTTTATAGTGGTCACAGACCAATTGTCACTGCTCTATAAGTAACGAGGCGCCAAGAGGAGAGAGCCTTGATCTGTATTTTCAATTATGTATACTGCTACAGTTGTTTTGCACCCCACATCACTGGACCTATCCTTCTGAGTTCAAAGAACAAAGAAGAATCATGAGAAATTGGATCAGCCTGGCTGCCATAAACAGCCGGAGGACAAAGGTCAACTATGACCTTTGTCTGAGTCCCCAGGTATTGCAGGTGGAAGAGAAGAAGGATAGCCTGAAAACGAGAGTCAGGGCTTGCTGAATGCCCGCATCGTAATTTTATACAGGGTCTTCTCTGGTTCCGATACACCCGACACTCCCAGCTCTTTCCGGAAAGGTGATTCTTTCATCTGCTGCTTTGTTTTGTCAAAAAACTACTTGCCTGCAACTTTCTCGATCTCGCCGATTTTTTCTTGAACTTTCCCTTCTAAATTTTCAACTTTCCCTTCGGATTCCAAGTCACGGTTTTTGACCACTTTCCCGACGATCTCCTTGACCTTACCTTTTACTTGGTGCATCTTGCCTTCCGCGTTGTCTTTTGTGCTAGATTTCATGGTTGTTTCTCCTGTTGAATTTTGGTTTGAGTAACTGTTGCAGGGGGCCTCTGCAGCTAATTTTCGGGTCCCAGCACAGTCGGCTACGAGCCGACTGTCTTAGTTGGTCATGGGTACGATTCTCTTGATGGTCATGTTATTGAACACCATCTTGACACCGGGAACGTCAATCACACGTTTGGAGACCAGTTTTTTTTCATCCCGGTTCCCGGCTTCGCCCTCCAGCTTGACCACGCCATCCTTGTTCTCGACAGTGATGCCCAAGGTCCTGGTTGAACGATGATACGACAAGGTGGTTTTGACCAGGGCCACCACAGACGCATCATCAATCGATTCGTCTGTGGTGGCGGCCTCTTTCCGTATCTTTTCTCCTGTCTTCTTTGTGGCAGGTGTCACCATCATTTCATTTATGACCTTGTTCTCCCCTTCCACATCCTTGGCATACTTAGCCGTCAGGTCCTTTTTAGGAAGTGCTGGCGGCCTTGCCGCGCAAGATGATGGTGCCGTTTTTTGCGACAACTTGAGTTTCTACAGCATTCACGTTCTGATGGAATAAAAGTGTCGATTTTACTTTTGTAGCGAGCCACTCATCTATATTCAAAGCTGAAATTTGACCATGTTCTTCCAGCTTACTTTACACGTCCGGGCAAGCTCGCAAGAGTCTCCCTGGCCGCAATTTGTGAGATTCACCAAAAACCGTCCCGATCAGGATGGCAGATCGTAGAAGCAAAACTAGTGCAAGGGTGCCTTGAGTCACTCTTAAATATAGCAATCTTTATGCCATGTTTAAAAAGCTCAGCGTCACGTCGTCCATCGCTTTGACTTTTTAGGAATAAGTAACCCAAAAATGGATCTACAGGCAGGCTATTTAAAACCGAATATAGAGGATTGTATTCAACCTATTGGTCATATATAACCCTTTTTGGTCTTCCTGAAGCTATGGATGGCACATGATAATGACTTACTGCCACACTGCACCTATTGAAAAATCCTCGATTAACACTTTGACCAGATATGTAAGAGTCTCGGAATCCTATTATGTGTTAAGATATCAGAACGATGCTGTTTGATAAACTAGGGCATCAATGGGAGGAATCAAACCTTTCCATATTTTTTTCTGAAAAATACTTTTGCATGGAAACTGACTCCAATTCAAGATGCGTGGTAAATGTTGCCACATCGAATGTACCTCTTTTCTGCGAACAAACAAATTGAAGGTGTCTACTTGTTTCCTCTAAATTTGGGCCCACATTCTATGGACTGCCAATCTGCTCGCTCGGAGTGAGATCCTGTCAGGCAACCTCCGGGAAAATCACGCCGCCGTTAGGTCGCACTCACTCTCGTTGCCCGCTGGCATGGTCACCCTGATGCACGTTCGGCCCGCGACCAACGTGTCAAGATCGATGGTTCCCCTTTGCGTCTGCGCGATCAGTTTGGCCGAATACGTGCCGAGCCCGGTGCCATCCCGTTTCCCAGCCGTCACAAACTTGTCGAAGAAGCGTTCGCGAATTTCTTCGGGAACCTCACCGCCATTGTCAATCGATATCATCACATCGGCCCTACGTTGTTCAAATCCTATATTGATCACATCATCGTGTGGGGACGCCTCAACGGCATTTTTGATCAAATTCGAGAACATCGAATGACAAAAGAGGCTTTCCGCCATCACCATGACCTTCTGCCCGTCCCTTGGGAGCTGGTTGTCCACTCGGAGAGCGACCTGAATGTTCCTGGCGGTTACCAGCGGCCTCATCTCGTCCAGCGCGCAGCGCATGACCGAAAGGATGTCAACCGGTTCGGGCCGATAATCGTAACTGTCTCTCTCCATCTTGAAGAGATTGAGAGACCGATTAATCATCTCCAACATATTGTATCCCGTTTTCCTGATCGTTTTGACCAGATTTCGCTGAGAATCGGTGAATTCGCACTTTCTCAATAGAAGCTGCGGTATGCCGATAATAACATTGAGCGGACCCTTCAGATCGTGGTGGGTGATCTGTTCGACGAGCTCGCGCAGGCGGGCTGCCTCAATGAGTTGATGATTCAGCTCCTCCAGGCGCCGACGGGATTGAAGCAGCTCGATGTGCAGCTTCACCCTGAGGTGCAGGGTGGTGGGGTTGATCGGTTTGCGGATGAAATCCACCGCCCCCAGACTCAGTCCAAGATTCTCACTTTCCACTTCCTCAAGGGCGGTCAGGAAGATCACGGGGATGGAGCGTGTATCCTCCCTCTCCTTCAGGCGGGAGCACACCTGATAGCCGTCCATCTCGGGCATGACGATGTCGAGAAGAATCAGGTCCGGAGCCGGTGTCGCCGCAGCCAGTTGCAGGGCCTTGGAGCCGTTGCGCGCCGCGATAACCGTGTAGTCGTCTTTCAGGGCGTCAAGCAGAACCCCAAGGTTGTCCGGGGCGTCGTCCACGATCAATATCCGTGGCCGCTCATCTGAAGCCGGCGTCTTCTGGGGTGCAAGGTTGTTATCGTTATCCATCGTTCATGTCTCCGTAGTAATGGCCGGCAGGGCGGTCAGGATTTCTTCGATGGTCTGCCGGGCGAGGTCGGTGTCGAAATCCGCCACCTCCTGGCGCAGACGGTGATACTTTGCCGCCAGTGGCGATTGTTCAAGGTTTGTGCCGATGCTGATAAGACAGTTGATTGCCGCCGCCAGGTCCTGATCCAGCATTGCGGCTGCCTGGCCGAGGGCCTGCCGCGCCTGGGCCGGATCGGCGAGTGACCGGGATACCGTCGTCTTGATGTCATTGCGGTTGTGGGCGAAGTAGGCGCTGAGTTCGGCCAGTACCAGGGCAAGACTGGGTTTGAAAGAGTCGAATGCCGCTCGGACCGCCGTCAAATCTACATCAGGGCCACTGCTGATAGCCTCTCGGGAGGCCCGTTCCAGGTCCGCTGCCGTCGAAGCGAGAGCGTCGGCGCCAAGATTGGCGGCCACTCCTTTTACGCCATGAACCAACTGGCGAACCTGATCCAGCTGTCCCCCTGCGATCTCCTGATCCAGCGTGGCCGCGACTTCTCCATTTTTGGTGAGGAATGATGCGAGCAGTGAAAGATAAAGATCGAAATTACCGCGAACCCTGGACAGGCCGCTCATGGTGTCAATACCCCCAATGCGCAAGGAAGGCGTACCGACAACCGGCTCGTCGTGCGGACGATTCGGCGTCTGCCGGCCGAGCCAGTGGGCCAGTGTCGCGTAGAGCTGGGCCGGGTCGAACGGCTTGGGTATATGGTCGTTCATGCCGGCTGCGAGGCACTTTTCACGGTCGCCAGTCATGGCATTGGCGGTCATGGCAATGATCGGCAGGGAGGCGAAGCGCGGCTGTGCCCGTATCGCCCGTGATGCCTCGTAGCCGTCCATCTCCGGCATTTGCACGTCCATCAACACGGCATCGAAAACAGTATCCTCCCGGGCGAGGCGCTCCAGGGCCTCGCGGCCGTTGCCGGCGGTGACGACGGTGGTTCCCTCCTGTTCGAGAAGGAAGCGGGCGACTTCCTGGTTGATGTCATTGTCCTCGACGAGAAGAATCCGGGTGTTGATCAGACTTGCCGATGAAGGATCGAAGTCCAGATTGGTGGCACTACGTGGCTGGTAAACAAGGGCAATCGCCACCGCATCGAACAGCATCGACGGAGTTAAAGGTTTGCTCAAGGTGGTGACTACTCCGGTGCCCACCAAGTCCTGTAAATCATCGTCCAAGTGGAAGCCGTTGGTCAGGACCACGATCCGGGAGGCCGGATCGGTGGTCGCCCCCAGACGGAAGATGGCATCTGGTCCGTCCAGACCCGGCAGCCTCCAGTCAAGCAGCACTATGCCGAAAGGCGTCCCTTCCGCTGCCATGCGGCCCATCTGGCCCAAGCCGTCAGCGAAATTAGCCGTGGCCTTGCACCGCCAGCCGAAGCTCTTGGCATAGGCGCACAGACTGTCGGTGGCCAGTCCGCAGTCGTCGATTATAAGAAGTCGAAGGTCGCGCAACGCCTCGGCGTAGTGCAGGAAAACGTCATCATGGTCATATTTCGCAGGCGTGCGGGCAAAGCTGGCGCTGTTGAAAGCGTTCTGCAAGGCCCCGGTTTTAAGCAGAGCCTCCTGGCGTTGAACCTCGGTGAAATCCTCCGCCGTATCAGCGGTACGGTTAAGAATGATAGAATCGTATTTTTTTTTTGACAAGGATTCATTCCGGTAGAGGCCATCAAAAAGATTGTAGCAATAAGGTGTCAAAGGAGAAGCAGAATGCCATTCTCCACTCCTTTTAATTAAAGCAATGTCTGTGCCATATTTTCAATGTTCGATGTTTCGCCACCTATCATCCTAAATTTTATGAATAATTAGACAAGAAGGCATCTGTCGGGCGGTTATACATAGCCATATAAAAAGGGTTGTATTTGGCCAGTAGTCATATGTAACCATTTCCAGGCTTTCTTGGTGTTGTGGGGTGTAATGATATATGGGGGGATACAGTTTGTTTTGTTCATGTGTAACTTTAATTGTAGCGATTGAGACTTACTCTGTCAGTTGCTAATGTCTCAAGTCGTTAGTGTCAGATTACTTTCAAGCTATTCTACGGTTAACTATTTCCTGCTCGCAATGGCCAAGAGGGGAGGTGTGTCTGAATTCCAGGAAAATCATGCAAAATATACTAAAACAGACCAAGGACAACCGTAGTTGTCTCCAGAAATGCACATTTTCTCTCCCTCATCCCATCGGGCAATGGATTTCTGTGTTCCTTGTCTCTGTATTTTCATGTAACACAAAAAGTTTACTTTGCCGTTTCAAGGTGTTATAAACCTACTCCACAGGAGTTAAAAACAACCTCCTCCGAACCCGCCGGCTCAGTCCAACAACATTTTATCAATCATCCCGCTCTTTCTGCCGGACATCGGGGATAGAACCACGGCTTTGGGATCATGGATGACAAAGGTATTTCCTGGGCGGGACGAATGATAAAACGCTCTTAGTTGTGCAGAAAAAATAAATAAAAACCATGGGGGAGTAAATTGTTGAAAGACTTGAGGTAATTACTCTTCATGAAATATGGAAACACGAAGCCTAGGATTTTACACTTAGCCATCTATCAGACGACTTTTTGCGAATTCATCAGCTTTTTAAAATGAAAAATGGAATAAGAAAATGACAAAAAAAATGCATACCCTGATACAACATCCGGGTATGGGGGCCGTACCCGGTGCTCAAGGTGTAAGCTTTCGGGTATGGGCGCCTCATGCCGAAAAGGTTTACCTGATCGGCTCTTTCAATGACTGGAACGAAACCTCTACACCTCTGGTCAGCGAGTCGAACGGTTACTGGTCGCTTGAGGTGCCGGACGCAAAACCGGGAGATGAGTACCGATATCTGCTGCACGGTCCTGCAGGTCCTCTTTCTCGCATTGACCCGTATGCCAGAAAGGTGACCAGCTCAATCGGCAACGGGGTTATCTATGATCCGCAGGCCTTCGATTGGGGTGATAATGATTTTCATATGGCCACGGGGAATGAGCTGGTTATTTATGAGATGCACATCGGCACCTTTAACGTTCAAGAGAAGGGGCAACCGGGCACCTTTGACAGTGCCATCGAAAAAATGTCCTATCTGCTGGACCTGGGGATCAATGCCATCGAAGTGATGCCCATCGTCGAGTTTGCCGGTGACTTTTCGTGGGGGTACAATCCGGCGCAGCCGTTTGCGGTCGAAAGCATTTACGGTGGACCGGATGCCTTCAAGCGCTTTGTGAAAGCGGCCCATGAGCAAGGGATCGCTGTCATCGTCGATGTCGTTTACAACCACCTTGGTCCAGGCGATCTCGACTTGTGGCAGTTTGACGGCTGGAGCGAAAATGAGAAGGGGGGAATTTACTTTTACAATGATCACCGCTCGCAGACACCCTGGGGCGATACGCGTCCCGATTTTGGCCGGGGCGAAGTCCGTCAATATCTGCGCGATAACGCCTTGATGTGGCTCGAGGAGTGCCACGTCGACGGCCTGCGATGGGACATGATCATCTATATCACAAGCGTCGACGGGAATGAAGGAAATCCGGCCAATGACCTTCCCGAGGGCTGGAGCTTGATGCAGTGGATCAATGAAGAAATCCAGCAACGGTTTCCCGGCAAGATCAGCATCGGCGAAAGCATGAGGAATAACCCTTGGGTCACTAAAGATGTAGGGGCGGGCGGCGCCGGCTTCAATGCACAATGGGATGCCGAATTTGTGCACCCCATCCGCCAGGCCGTTATTGCCCGTGATGATGCATCCCGTGATCTGGGTGCGGTCAGCCGGGCAATCGAGCATCGCTACGATGAAGACGCCTTCAAACGGGTCATTTATACGGAGTCGCACGACGAGATTGCCAATGGCCGGGCTCGCGTGCCCGAGGAGATCTGGCCCGGTAAGGTGGACAGCTGGTTTTCCAAGAAGCGCTCCACCTTGGGCGCTGCCCTTGTTTTGACTTCACCCGGCATCCCGATGCTTTTTCAGGGGCAGGAGCTGCTGGAAGATCGCTGGTTCCAGGATAAGGAGCCGATCGACTGGTCCCGGGTTGAGGACGAGCACGGTATCCTCGGCATGTACCGGGATCTGATTGCCCTGCGGCGTAATCGATCGGGTGTGACGCGGGGGTTGTGCGGTCAAAACATCCAGATCTGTCATTTTGACGATGGGGCCAAGCTCATAGCCTTTCATCGCTGGGACCAGCAAGGGCCAACGGATAGCGTCATGGTGGTGGTGAATATGACGAATGAAAATCGCGATGGGTATATCATCGGTTTTCCGCGGGCGGGATTGTGGAAGACGCGATTGAACAGCGACTCCTATAACTACGGCCCCAATTTTGCGAATCATTCCACCCCTGATGTCGAAACCCGTGCGGAGGGAACCGATGGACTGCCCTGCTCCGGCGAAATCGGCATTGGGCCGTACTCCGTGGTAATTTTTTCGCAGGATGAATAGGTTCAGCGGCGAAGTCAGGAGTGTCGTAATTACCTGTAATGGAGTCGGCAACGGATTCAGGGGAGCTACGTCCTCTCCGCTGTCCTTGATTCAGTAAGTTTTGTAGAGGACAATTGGTGAATGCCCGGAGTCCTTCCGGACGATATCTTTTATGAAAGTGGGGTGTTAAGAGTATGATGCGCAAACAGATTATCAATCAAAGTTCAGATGTACCCTCATCCACCGATCAGGACTGGCTCGACTTGGGACGTCTAGCGCAGGTCGAGATTACGTCCGAGGAAGCGGGGCATCCCGTCGAGTCGGCGCTGACAGCCAGCGAAGGGCCGGGCTGGCTGGCCGGCGAAACCGGTGAGCAGACCATCCGCCTGCTGTTTGACGAACCGCGGGCACTCAGGCAAATTCAACTCGTGTTTGAAGAAGAGAGCCGGGAGCGTACTCATGAGTTTGTACTGCGATGGTCGGGGGACGGCGGGCGGTCTTACCGGGAGATTCTGCGCCAACAGTTTACGTTCAGCCCGCCAGGCACGACCCTGGAGGTCGAAGACTACGTCGTCAACCTCCAGGGGGTGACGGTGTTGGAATTGAGGATCGTGCCCGACATCAGCAGAGACGATGCCCGGGCGTCGTTGAACCTGCTGCGACTTGCATGAGGTGGGCAAGCTGACGCTGGTGGCGGTTCTGGGGCACGCGATGACTTTCTGGTTATACGGCGTGATAGCTGTCGTCGCTTGGTTCTTCATTTATCGGCTGGTGCCGGAAACCAAAGGGAAGAGTCTTGAACAGATTGAAGAGCACTGGCGAATGGGAAAGCATGCCAAGGGCATTATGAAGACATGTAATATGCACACCCCTTATAAACTAAGGAGATCAACATGAAAACCACTGCCGCCCCAGTCCAGGCCTCTCAAAAAGAAATTGGGAGAGATGGCTCCGATCACTTAAACAGTATTTCACGTTTTTTAAGTGGAATCCCTTTTGGATTTTACGCTGCCTGTTCAACCGTCGGCAGCATCACGGCATACGCCTCGTAAGGTGTTTTTTAACCTAATTTTGAATGTGGCATAGATCGGTTACCAGTCCAGATACTGCATGATCGACTTGCGAGCTTCGTTGAACGAGTCATAGACGTGCATCTTCCTGACCACTACGCTTATCATAGATAGTTCCAATACATGTTGACTCTGGTTCAGATTCACAAAATTAACATTGCCACATCGAATATCTAATTTTATCCAAATGCCCTCGGGTTGAGATGTCTACTGTTGCCAATAAGGGCGAGGAATAGTCCCCGCCCCTTCAGATAATAGCTATCCATAAAGTGTTTCGATCCACCTGATCGCTTCGGTATCATTTACCTTGCCGAGATATCGTTGTGTGGTCGACAAGTCCGCATGTCTCAGGATAACCTTACTGACAATTTCAATGGGAGTTCCAGACCTGGACGCATAGGTGGCTGCGTGTCGCCTCAAATCATGAGGGCGTAATTCAATATCTACGAGCTTACCTGCTTTCTTGACCATCGACCAGGCAGCAACATAAGATATTGGGAAAATGAGGTCATTCAAGTTGAAGTCTTTGTCTTTCACGTAGTCGTTTAACCTTACCAATAATTTCTGTGGAACATAAACAACCTCCCCAGCTCTCCCACTTTTCGGTTTCTGGATGGTCAAATTTCTTTCTCGAATGTCACATGGTCTGAGGTTGAGGACTTCACCGATTCTCATGCCGCCCCTGGCCATAAGTTCGAGAATAATTCTGTTACGGATATTCATAGTACGAAAGATAATCTCATCAACTATCTCTTTATCTACAATTTGCCATTGAGTGGCTTGAGGACGCTTGAATATTTTTTTGATAACAGCTGCGTTACAGGGATTGGTCAAGGCGGGTAGTGCAGTGTTAATGCTGAAATTGTAGAAAGATGCAAGAACTGAAAAGCGATTTCTTTTTGTGGCCTGCTTGGTGTCTTTGGTCAGAGACATCAGGAACGTAAGAACCTCTTCCTGAGAGATGCTGGCTAAATCACGTTTTCCAAATTGGGCTGTAAAGCGGTGAAGTACAAACTCACAGGTTTTGACCGTATTTTTTTTTTTGAATTGGCCTGGTGATACTGCAGATGAAAATCGACTGCTTGTGAAACTTTCATGATGCACCTCCATTTAATTTGGAAAATCATTTGAATCGCCGACACTTCATGATACCATAAATTTGCTTTGATTGTTGAGGGAGGAGGACATTGATCAGGAAACATCTTAAATTGCAGTTTTTCTTAAAGGGTTAATATTACCAGTGGTAATATTAAACTCCACAATCTCTTGCCCGTGCCTGAAGTAATTCTACTGATTTGTCTAAAAAGGTACTTTCTTCTCCTTTCTCACTGTAATTGTCAGAGAACCACTACTCAGTAAAATAGACACACCACGAAGAGACCCTATAATTTCTTCTAAGTAAATACCCGGCTTTGCTGGGGATTTACAAAAGTTTGACAGTTCCGGAATAATTATAGAAGCCTCCTTTAACGTGAACCGCTCAAAGTCACGAAAAATGAGTCTCAAGTTCTTGAATCTATTAAAGGGAATAGTGCTATTCATATTGTGCGGACCTATCTGGGACAGAAGAAGAATTACAATGAGATGTTTATCTGAGCACGTGACTATTTTACTTCTACCGCAGAAGCTGATGAAGATTTTGTTCGGATCTATATCAGAGCGCAGGAAAAAGAAGATCTTCAAATCCAGCAACTATTGCTGGTTAAGGACCAGATAGTTGACCACCAATTGGTGGTCAGATAATCTTTTTAATATACTACTTTGAGCGGGTCACATTTTTAAAGCCTCCGGCAAAGCCGGAGGTCATTTAACTATCGACATACCGTTTAACAAGTCACGAAATCCCATGCTCCTCTTCTATTGGACTCCCTTGGTTATGGCAGGTAAAAACATTGGCCAGGGAAAGATGTAATCGAAGATGGCAAAAATTGCCTTTTGTCCATCTATGGTCACTGTGCAGTCTCCGGTGTCGGTACAATGTTCAGCCCCTGAACCTGACCAGCCCTTGAAGATGCATCCTGCTGTAGGGGCGGCAGAGAGGGTGACATCGGTGCCAAAATCAAAGTCTGATGAGCAGAGGATGCCACAGGTAATGCCGACGGGGTCGCTTGTCACCGTGCCTGTCCCTGTTCCAGTTTTGTGGAGAATAAGGGAGTAGGAGTCAATGGCGAAACTTGCTTCGATGATATGGGCAGTAGTGACACTGGTAAAGGTGTACTCTGTTACCGGCCCCACTGATGTGCCATCAACCACGACATCAGTTATATGGTAGTTGGCGTCAGCAGTGATGGAGAATCCTTGGTCACTACCGTGATTGACAGTCACAGAACCACTGGGGCTGATTGAACCGTTTGCCCCGGCAGAGGCCTCAATGGTGTAAGTGTTGAGGGCGAAACTTGCTTCGATGATATGGGCAGTA
>VMSP01000079.1 GCA_013792135.1 Desulfocapsa sp.
AAAGTGAAGCCCTCCGCCAAATCTCTTGGACATCTGATGCTCGCTATTGCTTAATAGAAGAGGTGCCTTTTTGCCGCCCTCGTAGCAATTCTATCAATTCACACCGCCGCCCTGTTTCTACATTCAAAGAGCACAAAAAAAAGCCGTCCCCCGAAGGAGACGGCTGTTGTGAATAATGAATAGGTTATGCGGCAACCGCCATGGATTTCAATTCAGCCATTCGTTCGGTCAATACCCAAAGAGCCTGATTCAGCTTGATGTTGCGATCAAGTGACTGGACTGCTCGGGTAGTAACTTTACGAGGGCCATTCTCTCCATATACTTTGCCTTTTACTCCGCCTTTGATAATATTTTCCTGGACCCTTTGAAATGTTATCCATAGACTATTATTTCCATCATCAAAACGTCGTTGTGTCAATAACTGTTCCGGAACAATGGGAGCGCTTTCCAAATCCTCATATACAAGCTTGTGAGCGGATTCAGCATAAACGATCTGCTCATCGTATCCGAGCGGGATGCCTTTCAAATAATCCATCTGGTCATTGATGAGAGTTGCCGATGCGGTGATCTTGTCAGCCGATTCTGCAAAGTCATTCTCGTTGAATCCGACGTGACGATGAGTGAAGTTGGCAAAATCCGATGCAACCATCAAACCATTGCCGCATACCAACCGCCAGACTGAAGCGATCAGCTTGAAAGAACTGCCAAGATCGTGAGAATTATAGAGAACCAGATCGATCCGCTCATCCTTCGGCTTCATTTCAAAGTTTTCATTCCTGGTAAAGCGAATGCAATGCTTTTGAAATCCTTCCTTATCTTGAATACGGGTGCCGCTTTGCTCAGCCTTGATCGGAAACCAGCCAGCATCACGCAGGAGGTCAACCGCTTTCAAGGTTGGAACAAAGGTGTAGCGATTTGAAACCTTGTCAACGGGTTCAGTTGCTCCGGCAGCAGAAGCGTACTTAACGATTTGGTCATTGGTCATAAAAATAGGTGCAGTCATGGTCGTGTCTCCTTTTGAGATTGAAAAAAATAGGGACAAGACCCCCGTCAGGGAGGTTTTGTCCCTGGTGGGTTGACTTATTTCGTTTCTTTGCGGTTTACATGCGGTCTATATTAAAGCCACTACAACCGTAGTCATCATTGATAATCCAACGAGAAGGGTTGCATAAACCTCTATGTAGATTCCTTTTATCATGGTCTTGTCTCCTTGTTTGAAAATAAAAAAGGGACAAGAATCCCAACAGGGAAGTTTTGTCCCTGGTGGGTGAATGGTTTGTAAGATAACTTGCTTAGCTTACGCTCCTGTGGCCTATTTTTTTATTTGGATGACGGGGAAAATCCCATTCAACAGACTCATCATCCAATGTTGAGTGAATGTCACCGCCCAGAACAAGCCCGCAATGAAGGTCAATAAGCTCTTTTGCTTCTGTCAATGATGAGGCTCTGATCAAAAACACTCCAGAGAACGAAAATGTTACTGGAACTGAATATGTTTTCATGCTTTACCTCCGTTTTTTCTTCCTTGTTCCTCTTGGTGCTTGATTAGAGCTATTCGTGCCTTCTCAACACACACAAGACAAATGCCTAATCTGCCGAGGCCACAAGAATAAACAGGCATATCCGAATCTTTTCGATTACAGAAAAAACAGTTTTGTTCGCCGTTTTTCATTTTAGGTCATGCCTCCCAACAAACTTCACACTTTTCACAAATGTAAAGCCAGCCATATTCGCCATGTTTCTGGGCTTCGATCATCTTGCCACAGTGGAGGCATTTTTCGGGTGGAGGTTGTTTTTTGTCGAATTTTTTTGAGAAAATATTCATGTTCTACCTCCCTATACCGATAGGGGCAGACGAGCCGCCGTTTACAGATCGGTGCAGACTGACATGATTGCCGTCAGTTCGACCTTGCTGATAGGCATTGCCGTCAACACTACTATTTACTCTTGAAGGTATCGTTTTAACGCGCGGGAAAAGCCGACTGACTCGCTGGTCAACTGCCTTATCTTTAATCACCATCAATTCCGTGCCGGTCATTCCACAGGCATTTCGGTTATCAGTCGGAGCGGTATTCTGCTTCAAACATACTAACCGTTCATGGATGGTGCGAACAATTCCCAAGCGATAGCTGTTATGCAGGGTTTTACCGTGAACGCTGGTAAACTCCTTTGCTGATCTGACATACGCATCGCTCATGCGTTTTATGGTAGAGCGCAGTCGTTCAAACAGATCAACGATAATTGTCAAATCTGTCTTGCCGGCGACGAAAGTAAAACTCCAGCCATTACTATTTCTTTTACGAATTGCACGGCCATTGAAGGTTCTGGCAATGGAGCTTCCCAGATCGAGTTCCCATACTTGGGAATTCTTGGTCGATCCATCTACCTCGGCAGAACCAACATGAGCGCCACTACCATCTATGGCAACATCGGCCACAGACAGGTTGTGTTCACGCATAAGTTCTCCAGCCTTCTTCATGGCAAGAGCAGCTTCGTTTTCGTTATCACTTGCAGACAGAGCAAGTAGTTTCTGGAGTTTGTCGATTATTTTTTGATCTATCATGGTTTTGTCTCCTTATGAGATGAGATAAAAAAAAGGGGACAAGTATCCCCAAGGGGAATTTTGTCCCCCAAGGGATGATATATTGGTTTGGAAAGAGCTTTTTACATCAGGCCCAAGTCGCTGAAGGATACATTGGTATCTCCAACAACAATATGGTCCAACACCTTGACATCAATCACCTTCAATATTTCTTTCAGCTTGTTGGTCAGATCAATGTCTTGCGGTGATGGTGTAGTATCACCTGAAGGGTGATTATGGGCAAAGACAACCGCTGCTGCGTTTAATCGCAGGGCTTCTTTAACCACCTCTCTTGGATAAACTGTGGTGAAATTGATGGTGCCTTGAAACATCACTACCCATTTCAGGATTCGATGTTTGGTGTCCAGGAACAGACAGCCAAAGACTTCATGTTGGTATGAGGAAATTTTTGAGGCAATTGCTTCTTTTGCCGACTCTGAATTTCCTATAAAATCAGTTCCTTTTTTCAGCGTGGAACGACACAAACTGCGGCCCACTTTGATGATTTCTGGGGTTGTCGCAGTGATGTACTGTCCCTGTTCGTCTTGGATAAACAATTTCATGGCATTACCTCCCTTCCATATTGGAGAGGCAACGCCCTGCCAAAGACAACGGTGCTGGTTTGCTTATTTTGAACAGGTTACTACGGGTGACGGTCTCAATCTTTACATCTGCTTTTACGACTTTTTTCTGCAAACGCTCAATTTCGTTAGCAGCTTCATGAAGTAGGATGCAATAGTAAAGGTTGGTCTGGTTGTTCTCGGTAGCTTTTTTTACAGCATCCCGCAGTTTTTTAGTCAGGTTGATAATCATGACGGTCTTGTCTCCTTTATTGAAAAAAAAGGGACAAGACGCCCGTCAGGGAGGTTTGTCCCTGATGGGTGGATTACGGCTTAGTTCTTCTTAATTTTGATCTTCTTGCCGGTCTTGATGATCTATATTGAAATAATCGGCCATTAAATCAGCCATTACCTCAAAATCAATAAGGTCATTGTAGTCCATGGGATTTCTCCTTCTGGGTATCAGCAATAGCCTCAAAAAGATAAACCGGCTGGTGATGCTTCCACATCTCTTTTAATAGGACTACAGGGTCATTGCTCCGGACTATTGCCTGCAAACGCTCAATCTCGTTAGCAGCATCATGGAGCATTTCGCAATGAGACGGATGGTACTCTTTTGTCGCACTGCATCTCAGCCGTGTAGTCAGTTTGATTGTGATAGTTGGCTCTGGAATCTCCATTTCTAAAGGTTCGGCCATCATTTCAATTTCTTTCATAATCCATCCTCCTGTACAGAAATTGTCGGAAGGTCGCCATCTGGAGTCAGTGTGCTTGCAAAAGCATTGGCTTCCTGTAAAGTCTTGAAAGTCGCGCATCCAGTCCAGCCGAAATCTTTATGGGGGCGATACCGAACAAGATACCCCTCTTGGAGCATCCCTGGTCTTCTGTTATCGCCTGTTATTTTCTCGATATGGTATTTCATCTATCTTGCCTCCTTATTCGAGATTAAAAAAAAGGGGCAAGTTCCCCTGTCGGGGGAAACTCACCCCCAGGGGTTAAATTGGGTTATGCCGCCTTGCGAATTTCAGCCAGGACGAAATGCTTTTGATTGTCCGGCTTGTAAATCCTGATCGGCTTGCTATTGATTTCTCCACAACCTTGCCGGTCATACCAGCCGATTTTACGGCCTGACCAGAAGACATTGCCTTCCTTGAGCTCAAAGCGGTTCTGACCGATATAGGCCACAGCCCCTTCTTTCTTGATATAGACCACACCGCGCACAATATACTGATGCGTGATCGTGGCCGTGCCGGAAGTCGTTGTCATCGTTGTGGTGGTGGTTACGGTAACTGACTGGTCATCATCCATGGTCAGATTATTCAGCAATTCACGTTGCCTATATCTGCTCCATGCCTCACTCATATTCTTGACTGCAACCTTGCCGGTCAAAGCCTTTGCCAGTTCGTACATCATGCTGTTTTCTGATTCAGATAATGCGGCCAGCCCTTTATCTGACAGCTCTCCTTCTATAGCCAGGGATGTTTCCATCTTCTGGGCCATGAGTGAGAGGGCTTTTTCCTGCATGGTGTCTGCATAAGCCATGAAAAATACCCGCACCGGCTGATCCTGCCCGATACGCCACGACCTGCGGCTGGCTTGTCTGAGAGTGAAGACTGAATAACCACATTGGAAAAATATAATGGTGGGGAACTCAAGTAAATCGAGTCCTGTTTTCACCAGATTGGGATTGCAGATCAGACAGTCATACAGCCCTGTTTCGATCTGCTTCTTGAGATACTCTTCCCGTTGCTCTGGGGTGACATCCGTGCTGCGAAGGATTAGGGGATTCATGTCATACTGATGAAGTTTCTCCTCTAATATCCCAAGCAGGTCTCTTGTTCCGGTGTGTTCCAGGAAAATAGCTACCTTTCTTCCCTTTTTCTTTTCTACTGTAATAATTTCCAGCAACTTTTCTTCTTTGGGCAGCAGGTCAATTTCGAGGGCAGGGGCGGAGGCGATTAACTCATCTCTCCCTGCGATCTCCAAGGTGATTCTTTCCTCACATCGGCATCCATCAGGATACGCCAGCAGGGATTGAAGCATCTTGCCCAAAAGCCGCATATCGCCACGCGCCAATGCTTGTCTGGTGGCATCTATAAGGTCATGGGAAAGTTGGTCATACTCCGGTTTTTGTTGATCTGGTTCCAATGCTATGGGAACAATGATCTCTTCATATTCAGGTAATGCGTCACTTACATCGGCCAGACGAACAAAGGCCGAATGCTCAAGGAGCAGATCAGGCAACAACAGGGGTGATATTCCCGGTGATTCCTTGACCCGTGATTTATTACCAATTTTTCGGCCAATACTGGCTACATTAAGACTTTGCCCCATATCTTTGGTGTCGTAGGTGCGCTGCACAACGCCGTAGCGTTCTGCAAACTGCAACGACCTGCCAAACTCAAATCTTCCTGCCTTCATCTGACGAGAAAACATCCGCCAAAGCAGGTAGAACAGATTCGAGCTATATCCGCCCATCAAGGTGCCTGTTAAAGCCAACACCTTTCTGGAACGAGCTACAAGGCAGGACATGGCTTGACCCTGGGCCGTACCGCCGCCCTTGAGTTCATGCACTTCGTCCAATAAAAGGAGGTCAAAGAAGTTCTTTGGGAAAAACCGCTTGATAAACTCAGCCTTGGCGTAGCGGCGGACTTTGTTTCTGTCTGCCATCCACATAGGGGCCTTGCAATATACGCAGGTTTCCAGTAAGTCAGCTTCGATCTGCATCCCACATTCAGGACAACAGTGTCTTCCCGCAACAATGATCCGTTGCGGTATCCGCTGAAAATGGAGTTTAGCCCTCTCTTTGCCCATTACCCAGATTTCCGTGCCTTTCGGTTTGGTTCGCTGGATCTTGTTTGCTATGAGCAGATCGAGGCTCTTTCCGTTGAGATTGATACAGGTACAATTTGGAATTGTACCCTGAGCTTCCCGTATCCATTTCTTGACCAGGTGGCCAGGACATTGGATAAGGATGCGCTTATTGGTTTTTGGTATGAGATGAGCGACAGCCAAGCCCATAAAGGTCTTTCCCGTCCCCATCTCGCCAACCAGAAAATCAGCCTTGTGATCTTCCTTAAAGAATGACCTGGCTACTGGCAGAATTCCCTTCTTGACCTGGCCTTTAAGTGGCGTCCTCAGTAATTGACCGAGCTTGTTTCTGGCATCTGTATCCCATTCATCCTCAGCTTTCGAGGAATAAACAGGATTCATGTTCTGAATGACTTGATTCTTGAGCATATCGCCCCATTCATCCAAAAACTCAGCCAGCTTGACGGTTTTTCCTTCTTCCTGGAGAGTCTCTTCGATTATTTCTTCGTTTTCCATGGTTCTCCCTCGCTTGAATAACGTGACATGGCGTGACGACACAACGTGACATGACAACGTGACGTGACATAAGGGAGAAATATGGCCCATACAGGGAGATATTCTCCCTGTATGGGTGGTTTGGTTATTGGATTTGTCCTACCTTGATTGCGTCCAGGACATCTTTTTCTAAACTGTTATCCGATGGAATGGTGATGAAATATGCGTCCTGATATTCCTCACCGCCGAAGCTGTAGAGTTTTTCAGGGTAAAGCATTGTCTCCCATAGCCATTCCTGCCACTGAGGTTTCAGCGGTACGGTGGTTGCTTTGTCAACTCGGCGAAAAGCCCGCTCCTGCACGGTCGGCAGGTCTGGGCCAAAGACGGTTGCAATCTGTGATGCGTCATTGAATCCGCTTGCAACCAGCACCTTGTTTACAACCTCACCGATCTTTCGGGTGCGGCAAGTGCGGATTGAACCGGAAAAACAAAGCCTCGTAGCTTCGTCGTTCTCATCAATTATTATGCAATCCTCTCCACTGTAGATAAGAGCGGATATGCTTTTGATATGAGATGGAGTGCCGATCAAGCTTGCCAGACAACCCTGATATTTTGAGTCGTAAGGGGCTTTCCTGGCGATAAAGGCGTTGACGTAGGCGGTAAATCCCGCACATTTTATGGTTAAATAGTCCATTAGTTGAACCTCCTGAGAACTTCTTCAATTCTGGAGGCCAACTTATAGGTATCCAAGTTTCCTTGAATCCTGGTCCGTGGGAAAAGATTGAACGCGCGTAAACACTCATCGAGCAAGCGTTTATACTCATTCCTTTCTTTCACAATTCCCTGGAGTTGTGAGACATTGATTGCTGTTTCTTCCATCATTTTGATTCCTCCTGGTTAGAAAAATACGGGAGAAATCCCCTGTGCGGGAGGTTTCTCCCGTAAGGGTTTGATGTGGGTGTGGTAAGGGGAGACTTATTGAACGGTAATCAGTTCAGCGGTCTGCATGTCGATAACCTTGACGGTCGGGATGTACTGATCTTTGGTGGTGATCGAACCGCCACCTTGACCATTTTCGTAAGTCTGGATGATCTTCTCCGTTTTATGGACGACACCCTTGATGACCAACTGTCGGCCATCTTTTTCTATAGCGCCGTTCATATATCCTCCCGCCAGCATAAGGGCCAGATGGCCGTTTTCAAGCGAGGTCAAGGGCCGGATATTGTTGTTTTTCGCTGGGATAAGTTCTTTCAAAACATCTTGCAGAATCCCCGCTTTGTTTATCACTGGAATCGACTCTAATGGGTCAAGGCGATCTACCCGAAAATTGACTGGCCTGTCTGCCTTTGGAATAACGATTGGGCCTAATACAGTATCCAGAGGCCACACTTCGCTTTGAAACTCCTGGGGCGTCTTGTCTGCCAGTTCTTCCAGGTAATCTCTGGTTTCTTTCGCATTTTCCTCCGACATATATCGAACTCTTCTGCCCAGGACAATGCACTGCTTGAACACGGGAAAATCATCATCCGGGAACCCCACAACCTGTATCTTGAAATTACGGGCCAGTGTTTTGGCACAATGTTTCAGGACATAGTAAGGGATAACAAAAACTATAATTCCGCCTATCTGCAAGGTGCGTATATACGGACGGAGGAACTGATGCTCCAGCCGCCTGTCTGAGTCGTCGTTGAGTGCGGTATCGTAGGGTGGGTTGAGATAGAGCAGACCAAAAGATTCGCTGGAGATTCTTGCCTCTGTAAGCGCATCGCCCCATACTGCCTTGAAAAGCCGTGTTTTGGCTTTCGTGGCTCTTTCGTGGTCAAGCTCAATTCCATAGGTGAGAGTCGATTTGATTTCCAGATTGATTCCTTTGATATTTTCTATCGTAGAACCAGCCAGTCGGGAGAGAGTATTTCCATACCCGCAACAGGGGTCTAAAATCCTTGTTCCCTCTTCAAATATGAATTTTGCTTTCAGCAGGTCAACAACACTATCCGGTGTTGGATAGAAGCCTGCCTTTGCTTGAGATGCGAGCCGTGCCATGATCTTGTCTCCTGAAAAAGTAAAAGGGACAAGACCCCCGTCAGGGAGGTTTGTCCCTGGTGGGTGAATGCACTTGGTTATTGAATTTCGCAGTATTCGGTAATCAATACAGGTCCTGCAATATAGTCGTCGTCCATGCCACCACTTGCATGAAGAATTTTAGTGGCATCGTGATTAACCTGATGTGGCTTCAGCTTACCTTCTTCGTCAAGCCACATTATACGACCATCGTCCATGGTGATTGCTTGCACCATTGAGCAGGAAAGCAGAGAATGCATTTCGTTTAACGAAAACTCATTCTCCTTTGGATTGACATTTGTTCTGATTCCGTTGGGTGTGATAAGTATAGCCATGGCCTTGCCTCCTTTTAAGATAAATAAGGGGCAAGACTTCCCCTGCAGGGGTTGTTTTGCCCCTGGTGGGTGAAACTGCTTTTATCGGTTATGTCTGTTTAAAATGGAACTTCCATGTCCGGCGATGGTGGATTATCCCGTAGGTGATCCCCATTAGCAGCCGACGATGAGCCAGTTTCCTGATCAAAGTTTCTGCCACCAAGCATTTCCATACTCTTGGCAATAATCTCAGTGGTGTAACGAGTAATATCGTTTTCTTCCCACTTTCTGGTTTGCATCTTGCCCTCAATATAGACTTTCGATCCTTTCTTGAGGTGATCTCCGCATATTTCGGCAAGTCCACTCCAGGCAACAATTCGGTGCCAGTCGGTATACTCCTGTTGTACTCCTTCTGCATCTTTCCACTTTTCAGTAGTAGCGATAGAAAAAGTTGCCACAGCAGTGCCCTTCTGGGTGTAACGAATTTCTGGGTCATTACCTAAATTGCCGATTACCATTGCTTTATTCATGATGTTGTTCTCCTAAAAAAGATTGAAAATGTTCAGGAAAATACATATCCCCACAATGGGAATTGCTTTTCCCTGATGGGGTTATGCTGCTTTTTTGATTGGTTCTTCCTTTGCCGCTTTTTTGGTTTTTGGGGTTGTCGCCTTGGAGGTTTTAATATCCAGGAATGAATACGAGCTTGATTCTTGAAAATCTTGCATCGTATGTCCCATGTCCGCCAAAAATGCTGTTAAGCGTCCAGTATCAGTATATTGCCTTGAGCGAACTGCTTTAGAAAGAATGGTGTTGTTGACTTTGATCGAATGTCCGGCCTGATTCACTATTGAAAGTAAATTGGCCTTCATGGGTTCAATCTGTTTGTCCAATGCCTTACCCTGCTTCTGCAAAGATCGTAATTCAGTCACACAGTCTTCCAGATCAGGAACTTCTTCGGCTTCAAATCGTGGACAGGTGGCCAAATTATTACAATATCCGCAAAGCGGACTGGGCTCGGCAGATGGATTCTTGGGGTGGCCGAGCATCATGAACTGATAATCAGTCCAAATGCTTGTTGCCCTGTCTTTCAATCCTTTGTACAGAATCTCATCTGGCTTGTAGCCGTTGAAAAATCCAATATCACCGCTTCCTAAATCAATGGCCAGAACAGCGCCCTTGATCTCGTGATCGGGATATTTTTCGGCCAATGCTCCCATCTGCATATATAATTGGGATTCCCAGGAGCTATGAGGTCCGTCAGGAATTGCGCTAACCGATTTGACTTCGAGTACGGCCTTGAGTTTCGGTGCATTGAAAACAAAATCAATGTGGCACCTGATGGGAGTAGTACCGGAGGCAATAGCTTCAACCTGTCGGTCGAAATTGTTATATCCAGCAGCACCAAAAGCGTTTGCGACAATATCCTCGGCCATGTGTCCCCTTTGAAAACGGAGCAGTGTGGCGAGGTCATGGTCAACAGGGTGGAGACGGTCAAAAATTACTTTTCTCGGGCAGTATCCAATATCAGATGCGCCAAGGTAATTGTTCCGGTCTCCCAGGGTGGTCAGGGTGTGTTGTTTTGCAAATTTTTGCAAACCAGTGAGCAGGGTGTTTTTAATATCCATGGTGTTCCTCCTTAAAATGAAAAATTTGAGGGAGAACACACGGATTTCCCTTGAGGGAATAGTGTTGCTCCCTCGATGGGTTAAAAACAGATTTTTTTTAATGCGTCATCTCTTTGAACCAGTTCTTTTGCTCTTTGTTCCATCTGAATCCAGATGCCTTGAGTAACTCCTTCTTATCGTAAACCTTTCCCATTGCTACAACGATACTGTCATGATGTTGGTAGGTAATTCCGTCAATCATCGGCAGGTCTGCAGCAGGTAGAGTCTGGGGCGTTACTGGAGTGGTTGGTTCTGGAGCTGGCTGAACAGGTTGAGAGGTTGGTAACGCTTGTTGTTTTGGTTCGCTTTTTGGTTGAGACGGATATTGTTTTGGAGCTTGTTGACTATTGGGCTTGTAAATATTTCCAAGCAATCCCCGGTAAGCGTCCTGACCTACAGAAATCAACGAAAAACATTTCTGGATTGCATCAGTGATCGCTCCCTTCTGGGCATCGCCAACATTACCGCGCACTATTCCCATCTGGCCTTTATGTGAGCCTTTACAAAGCCATTCAGCATCAGTTTTCAAAAACAACTTTACCTCTGCGACAGCTTGATTCTCGAAGATTTCTTCCTTGATTAGCTCATAACGCCAATTTTCCGGGCCAATGATCTGGTTGACTGCATCAAAGACATACTGGGGCTTGTATCCGTAACGGATTTGGCCAATCACCTTTCCTTCTCTGTCTTTCATTTCAATCTTCTGAATAGCATTACTGCCAGAATCTCGAAGCATGTTGTTGGTTGCATTGATCTTTTCTGTGAGCGTTGACATGGTTATTCTCCTTTAATCTTGATGATTGTGGGAGAAGACAACTATGCCCCTGGTGGGAGAGTTGTTTTTCTCCCAATTAGGGTTGCTACACATTGGATGTTACTTGATGGCGCTTATATAAATGCTCAATAACAAAAGAAATCAGACTGCTTTATCCAGAACAAAAAAGAGGTTCGCATTTGCGATTAAACTTTTCTTGCATGGGACTTGGACAGACGGATCTATCTTGGATTGAACAGGGAAGCGGGTAAGACAAATCTCAAAAAAAAGACGGATTTATCTTGGGGGTAAAAAAGTGGGGGGATGACAAAGATTCAAGGATAAAAAAATGAATTTGTCATAAGGGGGCCATATCCAAAGTCATTTACAAAAAAGAAGTTAGCATTTGCTATTAAACGATTCTGTAAAACTCTATATGGCGGGTGTAAAGCAGTCACTGGGTCATCCATCGTAATATATTTATTGCATAAATATACCATGGAGCCTCAGTTATTTTCCCGGAGGGATTAGTTATTCAAAATGAATAAATGGAAGTTATACTGAAAATAAATCTCTTTTTTTGAAAAAAATCAAGAATAAAAAAGGACGTCCACCTTCCGACTGGCTTTTTTAATTAGCACATTCTCGTTGGCCGTTGATCTTCGTTGACGCTTATGATGTTTATCATAAAATTGTATTTAATTATTTTTAATAATAAAAAATAATATATAAAAGTCCCCTCTCTTCACTTTTTTTCAAAAAAATACGTTTTTTTTCATCAAAAAACCTTACATGGCCGGAAAGAGATAATAGGAGGAAAATTTTAAGAAAAATAAAAAAAACTATCCAATATGGAAAAACATGGAACAGGTTACAGCATTTAAGGCCAGTGATGGCACCCTTTTTTTTACAACCAATGAATGTCAATTACATGAAATCTCTCTTGTGTGGCGCGGTCGTATAAATGAATTTTTAGATTCAGAGATAAATCCATTCCCAGCAAAGGGAAATGCGGGAACGCATAAAAAGTAATTATCGCCTGAGAACAGTTCAAGTCTGGCATAATAAACAACAGCGATGCAGACCCAATATAATGAGATCATCAATTCCTTTGTCGATAAATACGGCTTGAGCCGAGATCAGGTTGTGGCCGAGATCGAGAAAGTCTTTTCATTGATGCTCTCTCGGTGGCACGGGACGAATACGGTTGTCCTGTTTGGCTTAGATCACCTTCAGGCCATACGCTATATCAATGGCGTTGGTGTTACCTGTCAAGATCAGCTTGAACTTGTCTCCATGAATGGCTGGAACACTATCCGCAGGATGATCGACAAGAATCTCAGCCGGGCCGCTTGTCTGCACGAAGTGAACCACTATAAACGTCATGAGCATGAAATGCGGTGGGGTGAGATCATTCGCAAGAATAATGATGGTTTGCTGGTGGAGTTGGAACTCGAAAAGGACACCCCCGTTCTTGCCCAATGTCCCTGGAATCGTATCGGGGTGCATGAACTGAAAGACCTTTCGGTGGGGCAGAACAGGGCATTTCATCTCCGCAGGATAGAACCTATACTATTGCGTGGTATTTCACGGTTTCATGTGGTGATCGACAGGGTTTCAAAAAACTTGGTGACTGGCCTGTTGCGAGATAAGCTTGAATGCCAAGCTGATATCCGACTTTATTGCCCCAAACGGTATGTCGGCCATAAAAGTTTTATCGTTGCCAGCGTATTTCTGCCAAAAAATATCATTAAGGCAGTTTCGCAAGAATTGCGGGAGCATATTCAGGTAACAGTCGAAATGCAGCCGAACTGAAAAACTAAACATTTGATGACATGAGTAAATTTGAAGTTCTTGTCGGTGATTCTGGAAGAGGTTTTTTCGAGCATGACGCTACTGTGCATAGCGATTTGCAGGTAGTTGAAAAGATTGCCGAAGCATACAAAGAAGCAATTAAGAGAGCAGCAAATAGCGCAAGGCTTGCCGTCCAATGTGGACGTATGGAGGATATGGCCGAAGCTCAATGGGACGAAGCAGTTTGTCAAACGCTGGAACAGGTTTTGTGTCTGTTCGACATTACCGATTGTGCCAGCGACGGCCATTGGAGTGGCGAATCGTTCAGCCGTCCAATGCCTCCAAAGTACAACTCCTAACAGTCGAAAAATCGAAAATGTTGGAGAAAAAGAGTGATCTGGCGGAAAAAAAAGAATCAGCCCTTTACCTGCATCGGTGAAGGCATTCACTTAGATCATCCAGACAAGATACTCTCCCTTGGATTCCCCGATAGCGACCGTAAAGGACATTTCTGGTGTTTCGGGACAACCAGGGTAGGCAAGACTCGTTGCATGGAAGGCATCATTGAGCAGGACATCCGCAAAGGCTATTCTGTGGTGGCTATTGACCCCAAGGGCGATAACGATCTTTTCTCCAAGATAGTGCAGGTCGCGCTCGATACAGGCCGGGAAAAAGATTTAATACTTATCACCCCTGTTTTTCCACAATACAGCGCAACCATTGACCCCCTATCCCACTACTACATGGTGGAGGAGCTGGTGGCTCATATCACTGCCGGCATTACTGTCGGAAAAGAGCCGTTTTTCTTCTCGGTAGCCTATGAGATCAGCCTGGTAGTGGTGCAAGCCCTTATTATGTTGGCAGAGGCAAACGATAATAGGCCGTCTTTCAATCTCAACGATATTAAAAACCAGATTGGCTACTATGAGTTGGTGAAGCTCAAAGAGAAGATCGAACACATTGGCACTCCCCCGGCTCAACAGTTGGCTATGGATATACAGAAAGTCATTGCTACTCAGCCGGATTACTACTCCAAGGTTTCAAGTTCCCTACGAGTGGCCTTGACCGAGCTTACTTCTGGCAATGTAGGCCAGATTATCGGCCAGGCTAATGAAAATCGTTTTATTGACCGCCTTGAGCAAAACAAGGGCCTCATTATGGTGGTGCAGCTTGGTTCACTGCTGACCAAACGGGCAGCTTACACCGCTGGAAAAGTCATTGCTTCCATGATTCAAGCCTTTGTTGGCCGCAGGTTTTCCAGTGACAAGCAGATCACCCCGCCGCTGACCCTGCATATTGATGAGGCCCAATCAGTTTTATATGAAGGAATTGAAGAACTCTTTGCAAAAGCTGGTGGGGCGGGGGTTTATATCCACGGCTATTGCCAGTCGGTGAGTCAGCTTTATGCCGAGATTGGCCAAGATCGGGCCAATACTATCCTGGATAACTGCAATACCAAGATTTTCATGCGGGTGCCGGATGCCAAAACCGCTACCTACATTTCAGATCATCTTGGAGAAAAACGGGTTTTCAGTCCAGTTATTTCTATGGGTGGCGGCTTGGCTATAAGGGAGACCGAGGATGTGCGGGTCAAACACACCGAAGTGCTGAATATGGCTCCCCGTCAGTTTTTCATGACCACTTACTCAGGTCTTTATCGGGGAATAACGTCTGATGTTTCCGACGCAAGGCTCAGGATAATCTTTCCTGAAATAAGGCCACAGTGGACGACAGAGGAAGCCGAAGAAGTCACATGACTGGCGGCATAACTGGCATGATTGATATGACAGACATGCAGGTCAATACTACGCTGGGAGCGGGGATTTGCTTTCTGTCCGGAATAATCGGCCTTATTCTCTGGAGATCAGGAAAGAAACAAAACAACCAAGGCAAGCAAGAAATAGAAAAAATCCCGATAGAGAGGATTGCTGAATGGTGGATTAAGAACGGCGCAGGTCATGGCATGGCCACCTGCGAGTTCCATATAGAGAAACTGGCTCCTCTTTGGCGGGAAGAAAAGGCGGCGCAAGATGTCAGTGAAGATCACGAATTTCAGAACGCGCGGATTCAGGAATTTTATAAACTGCATATTCAAAGGCTTCGCCATGCCAGCCAGCCCAGTCAGCATCACGCAATATGTTCTGAACTCTTGTCGTTGCTGGATAAAGAAGGGAATTGCTCATCAGTTGTCAATGTTTCCAGGGATGTAGAAGCGTCCTGGAATTCCACCACATATACTTTGCTTGGTCAGACAAACCTGATGGACCATTCGTTGAATGTCGCTGAAGAGGCAATTCGTCTGCTTGAAGAATCCGATGCCGGTTATATCGTCCCCGATGCCTTAATTGTTGCCCTGGCCCACGATATAGGCAAGCTGCCTTCGATTAAAGGCTATCTCTACTCTCTGGGTGAGCATCCGCTGACCGCCGGTCGTGTTCTGTCTGAAATTGATGCCTTCGGCCAACTTGCCAAGAAGGATGAGCTCTTACGGGCTATCAAGCTCCATCACAAGCACCCTGACAACCTGCTGGGCAAGACCTTGAAGCGGGCCGATCAGCTTGCAAGGCAGAAAGAACTCGATCAGGCCCAGGAACGACTTCCACCATTAGAAGCTCCCGTGAAGAGCATGGAAAGACCAATGGATTTCCTGGCGGAAGAGGTGGTGGAAAAGAAGGGCGAGGCGCCAAAACTTCTGAATATCTCCGCATGGTTTGATGCCATGGTCATGTTGGAACAGATGAAGCCTCAGATTAACCAACTTGCAGGAAGACGGTTTGCCGCCTTCTCTATGGCGAACGGTTATGTCTATTTTCAGCCCAAGATAATAGAGGAAATTGCGAGGAAACAGGCGGAACAGGCTGGTGTGTTGGATGTGGTAAGCATGGAAACAGAGGAAATGCGACAGGTGTTGTTATCCATCGTCCATCAACTACGGCAGGAGGATGTCATTGCCGATGGCCTTCTGCAAAGAAATTATTTTGGGGCATATTTCACCATCACCATGAAATCAGGTGTCACCATGAAGGGCTACTACACGCCATTCCATGCCGAACCGTTTGGCTCTATCGCTACGATGGAAAAATCCAAG
>VMSP01000183.1 GCA_013792135.1 Desulfocapsa sp.
ACGGCGCTGATCATGCAGGCACATGCCCAGATTCCAACCAGGGCTGCCATGGTGATTCCGGTTCCCATTGCAAACTTAGAAGTTTCGTATCCGGTATCGACGTTTGTTTCTCTGGTGGTCAGTGTGTTTGTTCTCATGATGTTCTCCTTCATCTGGTTGATTTTCCCTCTTTTTTTTTATTCTTTACCTTCTTTAAAGCATTAATGATGCCAGTTTGTCATTATATGGCAAAATAGTGTTTTTATTTTTATTACATATTGATTTTATTGTAGAAATAGGTAAAAAAAGCCTTCGGCTTTCTCATTATGAGCTTGCTACAGAAGTGAGGTGTGGCGCGAAGATAACGGCATAAGCGTGGTGTTGAGAATAAAGAGTGTGGCGCAGTTTCTACGTAAGTGTGGTGAGCTTTTGTGGATAGGTGATGAAGTGTTGTGCGTAAGCTATTTGCACAATGAAGATGATTACGTTAAAAGGTACTATCGAAGTATTGAAACATATTTTCGTCTGCTTATTATGATTGCAGGGTGAAGCTGATTCCCTGAATCACCATGCTGATTTTTCAAGATACCCTCAGGATATTATGAGCAAGAAGAGTTTATTTCCCACCGGTGGATCCCTGCTGATCTACCCGCCTTTTGCCGATCCCACCTGGCCCTATGTGAGTCTGCCTACCCTTAAGGCATATCTGGGCAGGCGGGGAATCCTGGTGACAGTCAGGGATTTGAATGTTGAGGCTTTTTCGGTCCTGACGGCTAAATCCACCATTGACGAGTGGCAACAACAGTTGTCGGCGCGGTTTCAGGCCTTGAATAGTCAGGACAGTTTGATTCTTTCCGAGCAGATGGAATATCGGCGAGTGGCAGAGGCCCTCCCTCTGTTTCAGGATTTTGCTGCGCTCATGACGGTGATGCGGGATGAGCGCAGCTTTTATGATCGGGCCGCTTATTCTGCGGGACGTGATGGTATTGAAGATATCTTTCGGATCATGGAGGCGGTTTATTTCCCTTTTCGCTTCAACTGCAATCGGGCAGATCACCTGGTGTCGCCTTGGGATTTTAACCTTCTGGACTCCTATATCACTAATCGTATAAGTCCACTTGATCGTTTTTATCGCAGTCAGTTGGCCGAACTTGAACCTCCTGGTTTTGTCGGGATCTCACTGACCTTTGTCTCCCAGATCCCCGAGACTTTTTATCTCTGCCGTCTGCTCAGGAAGGCCTTCCCAAACTGTTTTCTGATGCTGGGTGGGGCCTGTGCGGATCTGATGGTCCGTCATGGTAGCCCAGAGGTGGTGGAGCAGATTTTAGGCTACGTGGATGCCATAGGCATGCAGGAAGGGGAGAAGACCCTGGAGCAGCTTCTGTCCTTACTTGCTGAGGGCCTTCCTGATCAGAGACAACTGCTTACTATCCCGAATCTGATCACCCGTGATAAAATCAGCGGCATCATTCATCGGGGTGCCTCCTCCGTTTTGGATCTTGCAGAGAGCGCAGCGCCTGATTATTCCGATCTCGACTTGAAACTGTACCTGGCGCCCTCGCCCATGCTTCTCTACAGTCCGACCAGGGGTTGCTACTGGAATAAATGCTCTTTCTGCGGTTATGGCTTTAATCAATCTGCAGCTCATGCCTACAGGGAGATTCCGGTGCAACAGGCAGTGGCCGATTTGCGGGCTCTGCAGGAGCGATTTGGGGTTGCCAACTTTTACTTCTCCTGTGATGTCCTCTCTCCTGATTACGCTTTCCGTCTGGCCCAAGAGATCCTCGATAGTGGGCTTGAGATTTACTGGTCAACGGATCTGCGCATTGAGGCGGCCTATACCTCTGAGCGCTGCCGTCTGCTCTACCGGGCGGGACTGAGGGCTGTGGCCTTCGGGGTTGAGAGCTGTTCGCAGGCGGTCCTGCGCCTCATGCATAAAGGGATAACTCCTGAGCGTGTTAGGTCAGTCAATCGTAGTTTCCATCAGGCCGGAATTTCCACTGCCTGGATGACCTTCCTCGGTCATCCAGGCGAGGGATTCAAGGAGGCCAAGACGACGTTGGACTTGTTATCGGCAGAAAGAAAGGTCGTAGATCAGTTTATCGTCGGCACTTTCGGCCTGACTCCGGGCTCCAGGATTGCCTGCCAGCCGGAAGAATTTGGTATTGATTCCATCTACTTTACGGCAGGCGACGTGTTCAGGCTCTTCCCGCTTTATACTGTTCCCACTGCCGGGACAACTATCAATGATCGTCAATCTGCCCAACTGGACGCGCAGATTGACGATCTCTCCTCCCGCTATCAGCTTGATCATTACCCCTGGGCCGGGGCCATTTCCACCCATCATTCTTTTTTGTATCTGCTTCGCTATGGACAAAGGGTTTTTGCCAAGGCATGGCCTTTGCCTGCAAAAAGAAAAATGAAGGCTGGGTCCGGAAAGAAGATTCGTTCCCGTTTCCCATTGACCGAGCTGCGTCGACGGGAAGAGCAGTTTATGGGCCAATATTTGGAAGAAGCCCTTCAACTTGACCAGGATGCAGGCCAGGGACGGTCCAGAGTTGCGGGCGCCAAGGACGGTACAGGAGTGACGACGGGCCTGACACCTCTCTGTTTTGATCATTTTCAGGAAGCACTGGCCCGAAAGTGTGGTGGAAACAAGAGGTGATCTCGCGATTGAGACGGGCTGTGCGGTTCTTTTTTTATGGATTTACCTTATTCCCATGCGCTGCATGGGAATAGAGCTCTGGATGCGTTGCATCCAGATTACCTTTAACCCTTAACGAGTGTCTGTTCATAAATAGGGATTTTTGTTTGATATCAAGGAATGCGAAACAAATAAGAGCAGGTATCTTGATGATATTAATAGCATTATTTGTTGGGGATGACTCAGGTAGCGGACCAAAAGACCATGTATGGCCAGGCACGAACTATCGACTTTCCTATGCTTCCTATTATTACCTTTATCGGCTGGCACAACAGTGGCAAGACAACCTTGGTGACCAAGGTCGTCACCCATCTGAAACAGCGTGGCTATCGGGTGGCGGTGATCAAATCGACCAAGGACCGAGGGATCAGCTTTGGTGCACCGGGCACCGATACAGCCAGGCATCGTCAGGCCGGGGCTGATACGGTGCTTTTGGTGGCACCCGACCAGATGACCATGATCACAGAAAATAAGGGCAAGTCTCTGGAGGATCTGGCTCACGGTTTCTGCTCAGATGTCGATATTGTTATCGGTGAAGGATTTAAAGGGGCGGATGGGGTGCCCAAGATCGAGGTCAGAAGGGAGACAGATCAGCCTTTATTACGGGAGCAGGTGCAGGGAGTCATAGCTGTGGCCACTGACCTTCTTCTTCCTGGTGATCCAGGATGCGCTCTGTTCAGGCTTGATAAGGATTTTGAAATTGCTGATTTTATCGAGAAATATTTCCGTTTGGATGGTCATACCAGAGTCTGATGTGGGGTTTCATCTAAACCAGAAATTACAGACAAGTACCGAGGCGATGATACCGGCCGCATCGGCGCAGAGAGCAGCGGGCAGAGCATGTCGGGTCCGGCGGATACCCACGGCCCCGAAATAGACGGCCAGTACATAGAAGGTGGTCTCAGTTGAGCCCTGGATGACTGAAACCAGATCAGCAAGAAAGCTGTTTGGTCCTTGATTGACAATCTCGCTCATGAGGCCAAAGGCGCCGCTTCCGGAAAGGGGGCGCATGAGGGCCATGGCCAGGGCCTCAGCCGGCATTCCCATCGCGGTTGTTACCGGTGACAGAATGGTGATCATGATATCCATGGCACCACTGGCCCGGAACATGCCGATGGCCACAAAGATGGCCACCATGAAGGGAATGATGCGCACTGCTGTGCTGAAGCCCTCTTTGGCGCCATCGGTCAGGGCCTCATAAACCTTGACCCCGCGCAGATAGCCAAAGATCAGCAGGCCCGAGATGAGCATCGGAATCAACCAGCTGGACAGGGCATTCAGGCTGGCAGCCGAAAAGGCAAAGGGTTCTGAGGACATACTGAGCTGATATCCGATACCGCCGAGAAAGGCGGCAATCATCAGCCAGATAAAGATCCGGCCTGCCGGCCCGGGAGGAACCAGTTCCGACATGGTCTCCGGCGCAACATTGGGATCTAAAAGCGGCGGCCCCGCTTTTGCCTGTTGCTCTCTATCTTTCGCCGGCCCGCGTTCTCTGGCTGCCAGGATCTTGGCCATGGTAATTGCCACCAGGGTGGAGCAGCAGGTGGCGATCAGAGAGGGGATGAAAATCGAGGCCGGATTTGTGGAGCCTGCCGCCGCCCGCACCGTTATGACTCCCAGCGGCAGGATGGTGACGCAGGAGGTGTTGATTGCCAGAAACAGACACATGGCATTGGTGGCCGTGCCTTTCTCCGGGGCGAGCTTTTCCAACTCCTGCATGGCCTTGATGCCCATGGGTGTTGCTGCATTACCAAGCCCCAGGGCATTGGCCGCCATATTCATGATCATGGCACTCATGGCCGGATGATCGTGGGGAACCTCCGGAAAGAGCCGCACCATCAGGGGCCGCACCCGCCGGGCAATGATCTGCATGAGACCGCCTGCCTCGGCCACCTTCATGATACCTAACCACAGGGCCATGGGCCCGATCAGACCAATAGCCAGAACCACCGCGTCCTTGGCCGACTCAAAGGAGGCCTTGGTTAGGGCGTCCATCTTTCCCGTATAGGCGGCGGTTACCGTGGCCAGCACGACCATGGCCAGCCAGATGATATTGATTGCTGACGGTTTTTGTTTCATTTCATTTCTAACTTCCAGCCTTTTTTGAATTCGTAAGAATTCAAAAAGGCATCATCTTGTCACCCACGCCCAGGCGGGGCCGGTATTTTTTACTAGTTATATACTGCATGGCTCTGAGGCTTCGCAATCTTCCGCGTCGCGGGAATGAGGATTTGTTACGATCTCATCATTGAATATGTGTGGTTGCGCGGTCTGATGCGAACCTCGCTGAGCGGTGCAGACTGTATTACGCCCGACCTTTTTGGCTTCATAAAGGGCGTTGTCTGCCAGTTTCAGGCATTCCATCTCGGTTTCTCCTTCATTTATCTCTACCACCCCTACAGAAATAGTCACCGATCGTTCGGCTAGCAGTGCGCTTTCATCAATCTGCTGACGAAGTTTCTCCGCCAGTTTGATACCGGCCGCAAGATTCGCATCCATGGCTATCACCACAAACTCATCGCCGCCAATACGGTACAGGCTGTCGGTGATGCGAATCTTGTTATGAATGATATTGGTTACCTGGCACAGGATCTGATCACCTGTTGCATGACCGAAGGTGTCATTGATGGATTTGAGAAAGTCCAAGTCTACCACCAGTAAGGATACGGGCTGCCTGTTGCGCTGCCTGGCCACGAGAATTTCATTGATTTTTACATCGAAGGCGCGACGATTATCGGCGCCGGTCAGGGGATCTTTCGTGGCCAGGAGCATAAGTCGCTGATGCTGCTTTCTGGTACGGTTCGCAAAGATATAGGCGGAAAACATGGACAGAAGCATGGTGACCAGAATGGTGGCAAGTTCTATCTTGGGTATATGAGGCAGCAGGACCGGCACCAGCGCTGCCATGGCTAGAAGGCCGACAATGACCGCCTCATGTGGCCGGAGAAGAAAGAAGGTTATCGCCATTACCGGGTATGCCCAGTAGAGCAGGGAGGGCCCCTTGAGGTGGACAACGGCAATCAGGCCGGCCATGCAGAAGACCGCCAGGAGGAAGGAGGCAAGACGGACCTTCCTTTTCTGCCAGACAAAGAGGCCAAGCGAAATTGTTGCCATGACAAGAAAAGAGTCGATACCTGCAAGCAGCCACTCCTGGCCTAGCAGACGAATGACGGCAAATGGTGCAATGCTCAACGTCGCACAGGCGCAGATTGTCAGCAGGATGTATTCCTCTGAGTTGCGTCTTATGTATGAATCGTTTTTATCGACTGTGAGCATAGGTGAAGGGCAGATCATTGTTTTTGCGTTTAGCCTCCTAGGTAAGGACAAATCACTGCTTACAGCACCTCTTGCAAAATTACAGAAAGTGCCATTGCTCTAGATAATACTTTGAAATGTTTAATCTTATCCCTTCCGGTTTCTTATGCTATTAATTTATGATATTACAATCAGGTAATCAGATAACAAACGACTGCAACGATTCAGGAATCACCACATTTTGCAGACCCAGCTGGGTTCGTAGATCATTGGCCAGAGTATGCGATGCCTCCTCTTCGCCGTGGACAATGAAGGTATGTTCAGGCTTTTTGTCCATAACCTGCACAAAATTCATAAGCCCGTCATGGTCGGCATGACCGCTGAAGCCCGTCTCTACTTCAACATGGGCCCTCATCTGATATTCATCCCCATAAATACGGACGATCTCCTCTTTTTCGACAATCTTGCGGCCAAGGGTATTTGGGGCCTGCCAGCCGGCAATAAGAATCGTGTTGCGGGGATTCTCGATACGGCTGCACAGATGATGGAGGATGCGGCCGCCTTCCATCATTCCGCTGGCGCTGATAATGACCATCGGCCCTTTCATCTCGTTCAGTGCCTTGGATTGCTCAACAGACTGGGTATACTTAAGTCGGCCAAAACCAAACGGATTGTTGTCGTCATCACTCAGGAGAAATTCTCGGATCTCAGCATCATAGACCTCTGGATGGAGACGGAAGATATCAGTGGTCCGAGTGGCCAGGGGGCTGTCGACAAAGATGGGCAGGTCAGGGATGGCCCCGCTGCTGTGCAATTTATGCAGGGCATAGACCAGTTGTTGAGTCCTGCCCACGGCAAAGGCTGGAATCAGCAGGGTACCGCCTCGCTGGGCGGTTTCGTTGACGATGCGCTCCAGTTCCTTTTCCGATTCAAAATAAGGAGGGTGAGTTCGGTTACCATAGGTACTCTCCATGATGAGGATGTCAGCGCCGGCGGTGAGAGGAACAGGGTCGCGGATGATGGGAATACCCGGCCTGCCGATGTCACCGCTGAAGACCAGACGCCGGGATTTTCCGGTATCCTGATCTTCAATATCGAGGATGACATGGGCGGAACCCAGCATATGGCCGGCGTCCATCAGGGTCAGCTGCACCCCTGGAAAAAGCTGATGGCTCCGGTTATAGCTCAACCCCACGAATTGCTCCATGGACCTGGCCACATCTTCCTTGGTATAGAGCGGCTCAAAGGGGTTCTGCCTGTTCTTTCGGCGCCGTTTATTGACAAATTCGACATCCTTCTCCTGAATGAAGGCACTGTCCATGAGCATGATGGCGCATAGATCACGGGTGGCGGAGGTGCAGATAATATCACCTCTGAAACCGTTTTTGACCAGACAGGGAATGCGGCCAGAGTGATCGATATGGGCATGGGAGAGGATGAGCACGTCCACCTCCTTGCCCCGGCAGAAATCGCTGCGGTTGCGCTCAAAGGCTTCTTTGCGCTTTCCCTGAAACAGGCCGCAATCGAGCATGATGGTTTTGCCGTTGACTTCAATAAGATGCAGGGAGCCGGTAACAGTCCCAGCTGCTCCATGGAAAGTGATTTTCATTATTTCCTCTTGTTTCTTAGTTATTTGCTTACAGAATGTAAGGTCTTGAGTGCCGCTTCAAAATTGAATGCCTCAATTTGTTGCGATAATTCGTTAAAGTGTGCCCCCATGGCGGGACGTAATAACGGGGCTGCATCCCTTATCAGCAGGCTGGCTCGGCCGTTGTTTTCTGTCAGCAGCTCTTCCAGCTCGGTGAATATCTGTTGCAACCGGACCGGATCTGCTTGGGCGATTTCTGCGGAGTCTGTTTTTGTTGCTCCTGCACCGTCCTTGGTACCCGCGACACTGGGTCGTTCCTGACCTGCATCTTCAGGCAAGGCAAGAATTGCCGTATTTAACAGCGTTTGCTCACGGGCAAGGGCTTGGAGTAAGGGATCAGTTACGCTGGCTGGCTGTTCCTCTCTGCAGGCTGTTTCCAGTTGGGTCGCAAAATCTCGTACAAGGTTTGCCCCCAGGGTAGCGGCAACCCCTTTCAAGCCATGGGCGATATCCCGGCTTTTTGAAAAATTACCGGTGTTCAGCAGTTCAGTAATCCGTGCTGCATCATTGGTATGAGACAGGGCAAACTGGCGTAATATTTTGACATAGATAGCTAAGTTGCCATGTAAATTTGACAGGCAGAGCGTTGGGTCAAGGTTAGGAATATGCCCTAACAGTTCATGCAAGCTACTCTCTTTCGGAATCATGGCTTTGTCAGCATAATGGGCAGGGAGCGGGCATGTCTGTCCCGGGAGCCATTTTGACAGGGAGGCAAACAATATCTTGGGCTCCACCGGTTTAGGAATGAAGTCATTCATCCCCGCCGCCAGACAGGCATGACGGTCTTTATCGCAGGTGTTAGCGGTCATGGCCAGGATAGGCAGCTTCATACAGTTCGGCAGCAGGCGAATTTCCTGCGTGGCCTCCAGGCCATTCATCTCCGGCATTTGTATATCCATCAGGATCAGGTCGTAAGTGGTGCTGCTGGTTTTCTCCAAGGCTTCACGTCCGTTTTCCGCGGTATCTACTTCAAACCCGGCCCCGTGCAGCATTTCCAGTATCACTTCCTGATTGATGGCATTATCTTCGACCAGCAACAGATGGGCACCACCATGGCGTTGCCGTATTGTAGCCTCGGTATGCATCTCGGTTACAGCTACGGTTGAATGCATGATCTCTTGGCCTCGTTCTAGTCTGGCGGTGAACCAGAAGGTACTGCCGTGGCCCGGTTCACTGTCAACACCTGCCTCGCCACCCATCATATGCGCCAGCCGGGAGGTGATGGCCAATCCAAGGCCGGTGCCGCCGTGCTGGCGGGTGGTTGAGACATCCGCCTGTTCAAAGGCGTGAAACAGGCGGGGCAACTGCTCGGCAGCGATGCCGGTTCCGCTATCCTCTACCTCAAAACGCACCAGCACTTCATTATTACTTTCTTCCACCAGCCGGGCACGCAGGGTGATGACACCGTGTTCGGTGAACTTGATGGCATTTGTGGCGTAGTTGAGTAAGGCCTGATTGAGCCTGGTTGCGTCACCTCGCAGCTGGGGGGGAACATTGGTTGTGTCCACTTCAATGCTGAGTCCTTTGCTCCTGGCCTGTTCCGCGATCAGGGAGCGGACATGCTTTACTACAGTATCCAGGGAGAAGTCTGTTGATCTCAGCGGCAGCCGACCGGCCTCAATCTTGGAGAGGTCGAGGATGTCATTGATGATGGTTAGCAATTGGTGGGTGGCAGCGGTGATCTTGGCCAATTTATTCTGTTGTTCTGAGTCATGGCTGTCGCGTTGCAGCAGATGGGTCAGTCCGACAATGGCGTTCATGGGAGTCCGGATCTCATGGCTCATATTGGCCAGAAAAGTACTCTTGGCCAGATTGGCGGCCTCAGCGCGTTCACGTGCATCTGCCAGTTCTGTTGTTCGCCTCTCTACCAGCTCTTCCAGATGATGACGGTGGCGGTCCAGTTCCTCACCCATCAGTTTTCTCTCGGTGATATCCTCTTTTATTGCCATGTAATGGGTGATACGCCCATCTGTCTGCCGGATGGGCGTGATAGTGGCAAACTCGATGTATTCGCTGCCATCTTTACGTTTGTTGTAGAACTCGCCTTTCCATGTCTGGCCTTGGTTCAGAGTATCCCACATAGCCTTATACGTTGCAGGTGAAGTCTTCCCGGAATGGAGAATACGTGGGTTCCTGCCGATCACCTCTTCGGAGGTGTAACCGGTGTTGTGGATGAAGGTCTCGTTCACGTATTCGATGTTGGCAGCGAGATTGGTGATAACGATGCTTTCCGGGCTCTGTTCCACCGCCAGAGAAAGTTTGTTGATTCTCTCTTGTTCAATTTTGCGTTCGGTGATGTCTTCACCTGAACTGAGGGTGCCAACAATCCTGCCCGTATTGTTCTTGTAATAAGTATGGTGCCAAGTAATTAACCGCTGACTGCCGTCCCGGCATAATACCGGGTTCTCAAAATATTCGGCGGTTGGTAAGTTGCCATTCATGATCTGTTGGAAGAGAGGAAAAACCGTCTCCAGTCCTTCAGGCTGCGGCAGGCATGTTGTAAACCAATGGCGGCCCAGGAGGTCGTTTTCTTTGTAGCCCAGCAGTTCACACCCTTTGTGGTTAATCATGGTGATCTGACCCTGATCATCCAGCTCAACCATCAAGGTCTGCACCGTATCAAGATATCGCTGGTTGCGCTTACACTCCTGTTGCAGTGCCGCCTCAGCCTTCCGTCTCTCGGTGTCATCGCGGAATGCCAAGACTGCACCTAATAATATACCATTGGTCTTTCTGATTGGTGTGATGTTGTTGTGGATCGGAATCTCTCGGTCATCACGTGCCAGCAGGAGAGCTTGAATGGTAAGACTTGCTAGTTTATCGGAGGCCAGGATTTTTTTTACCGGATTATCGATGGGTTCACGAGTCTGTTCATCGATAATTTTGAAGACCGTCATTAGCGGTTGACCAACTGCTTGCTGACATGTCCAGCTGGTCAGATATTCTGCTTGCGGGTTAAGAAAGGAGATGTGACCACGGCTGTCCGTGCTGATGACCGCGTCCCCTATACTGGCCAGGATTACGGCCTGGTATTGCCGACTCGCTTCCGCCTGCTCTCGCGTTTTGAGCAGTACTTCACTCAGGACACTGATGAGAACGCCATTGATAATAAGAAGGGCCAACTGGAAAAGACCCTGTTGATGGGCGATCCAGAATGTATGAGACGGCGGAACAAAATATGCGGTGCTGGCGGTAGCGATTCCAGTTGCGGTCAGACCGGGACCAAGACCTCCTAATATTGCACTCAGGATGATGGGGAACATAAAAATGAGGAGTAGTGGCCGTTCGTCAGATGGAAAAACGATGCCCATGCGTATCAGGAGTACGGCCCAGGTCACTGTCACGGCAAATACATAGAACTGCCAGCGTGGCCAGGAGACCAAAGCTGCAGATCCTCCAAGATCTTCAATGTTCACATTGGATGACCCGGGCAAACGCTGTAATAATTTATAGAGCAGCAGCGTGGTAACGGCCACAAATAACCATCCCTTAAGGGTACTGGCCAGAATGATCTGGGCAGGATCGGTGAACAACCAGGCCATGATCTTGTCGGAGAGCAGTATCCACAGGGAGGAAAAGACCGCATAGATCAAGACAATACGGTAGATGTCGAGGGTCATGTTTTGTCCCGACGGGAGGGAATGTGCAGGAGATTCTGGATCTTGCATCATGGGTTTACATGTTTGGAGTGAAAGTAGTTATGTTGCTGTCACTGCAGGCAACAGGTGGGAGGAGAGAACCTGGAAGGGTCAAACCTAATAGCTATTGGCCTTCCGTATCACTGTAGCGGGTGGCAATGATCTCAAAGATGTCGAAAATGGCGAGAAAGGCCTCCACCACATCCGGGTCGAACTGACGGCCGGTTTCAGCCGCAATAATATCCTTGGCCTCGGAAAAGGATAAAGGCTCTTTATAAACACGGCGATTAATCAGGGCATCAAAGACATCGGCCAGGGCCATCAGGCGTGCCGAGACCGGGATGTCATCTCCAGCCAGCCCATCCGGATAGCCGCTTCCATCCCAGCGCTCGTGGTGCCAGTGGGCTATTTCTTTAGCCAGCACCAGAAACTCCACAGGCTTGGTGATCTCACGTTCAGCGAGTTCGATGGCCGTGCTGCCAAGTTGGGCATGGGTTTTCATGATTTCCCACTCTTCCGGGGTAAGTTTACCGGGTTTGAGCAGGATGTAATCGGGAATGCCTACCTTGCCGATATCATGCAGGGGTGCGGACTTGGCCAGAAGTTCGATATTGGCCGTGGTCAGGAGTGCGGAAAATCGGGGGTGGTTTTTCAGGTGATCAGCAAGGGCGTGGACGTAGCCTTGGGTGCGGCGCAGATGGTTGCCTGTCTCCGGGTCGCGGGTTTCGGCCAAATGGGCGAGGGCCAGGATGCTTACATCCTGGATCAGCAGGTTCTCTCCCATACGCCTGGCCACCTCCGCTTCCAGAAAGTCATTCTGGTTGCGTAGCCAGTCACGTGCCTTTTTCAGTTCCAGTTGGGTGCGAACGCGAGCCAGGACAATAAGGGGAACAATCGGTTTGGTGATGTAGTCCATTGCGCCTGCTTCCAGACCGCGCATCTCTGCCTCGGTGCTGTTCATGGCGGTGACGAAGATAACGGGAATGTCGCGTGTGCGCAGGTCGGCATGCAGGTGAGTGAAGACCTCATAGCCATCCATACCCGGCATCATGACGTCGAGCATGATCAGGTCCGGCTCGGGAGTCGTGACGGCGAGTCGCAGGGCCTGTTCGCCTGAAGTGGCAATCCGTACCCGGTAGATTGGCTGCAAGAGTTCGTTTAAGACGGCCAGATTCTCAGGCGCGTCGTCGACGATCAGGATTGTGGATAAGGGTTCGTTCACCAAGATAACCGCCTAATGGGTTGGGGATGTTCAGCTACCCGTGCATGCTGTGGTGATCCGGGTAGAGAAAGCGTATCTTTCAGAAATGGTAGAGAAATTTAACTTCTTTTCTACCATAAAAAAAATGGCTTACCAAGAAAAAATATCATGAGCTTGCAGAGGGTAGAGAATGAACGACATTTCTGAGGAAATTTGCTGAAAATTCAGGATACTCTTCCTTCTTTTCCTGCAAAAAAATTGGTGGGAGGGAGCGTTCTTTTTTTCATGGAAAAATGGATTGAATCTGTTGGACAGACCTCTCTGCACGCGTAGCAGGCAAAACAATCCGGTATTGTTTTTTTATCCTGTTTCAAAATAGCGCTCATTACCGTTGAAGGACAGGCTGTCGCGCACTTCTGACAGGCAATGCACGTATCATAGTTGACATGGATGTGAACAAGGCTCGTTTTTTCAACAAGCCAACTCACCAGTCCAAAGGGGCAGAAAAGGTGGCACCAGGGCCTGTAGATGAACAGGCTTGTCAAGAGAAGTACGGCCAGAAAGATGAGTCCCGAAACCTCGAGATATGTCGGTTTATAGATTTTGAAAGGGTCTATTGAGTCGATGATATCAAACCCCAGTGAAAAAGTGACAAGGGTAAACAGGCATAAAAAGAGAATCCGCACGCTGTTGGTGAGGACAAAGGGTAGTTTTATCTGTCTGCCGATAATGGCCTTCTGTTTATCCGTCTGATTGATCTGGAAAATCAAATCTTGCAGAGTGCCGATCTGGCAACCCCAGGCACAAATATATTTATTGGCCAGAAAGACGATGGCCAGAAAGATTCCCAGGGCGATCATTCGAGGAGGAAAAATAACATGGGCGGTACTATAGAGATGAATGGCATCCTTGACTGTGCCCATCGGGCTCGGGTCTGCCCCCAAGGCAATACCAAATATTAAAACCGAGAGGAAAAGCAGCCATTTCCTGATCCCTGAGACAATCTTTCGCTTTTTCATGAGGATGAAAATTACGGATAAAAAGATAAACCAGAGAGCAAATTTCAGCGGGATTTTTATCCAGTTCTTGCCGGCATGTTCTGAGGCTAAGGCCAGTTTCTGAGTAACCTTGGCAGCAATTTGATCTGATGTGCCGTATTCCTGCAAGCTTTTTTCCAGGTCGGTTTTTGCTTTCAGTTCAAAGATCTCTTTCAACATTGAATTTGACAAATCGTTTGCCTGGCCGAACTGGACGAGCGTCATCTCCTGCACCATGATCAGCTTGTTCGGTGTTGGTAACTGTTCGGGTTTTCCACCCCATATTTGAGTGGAGATGATTGATAAACCAAGAACAAGAACAACGATGCAGACAAATAACAGCGATGTTTTTAAAGGTGAATCTTTGAGCATAATTTCCTCTGTGTTTCGTTGATGACTTGATTTTTCCACGTGATGTTACGAAACCGGATGCTTTAGCATCTTTTTCGATTTTTGACCACTTGTGCGTTGTTTTATAGCACAGACTCTTCTATAAACATCAAAGATGTTCCGACAAAAATCGATAGTATTATCCAGAAGATGTCAGCATTGCATGCAGGCCGCTGGAACGACTGATGGTGCGATTGAGCGCAGCATGAAAAATGGTCTGGTCACTGGCAATCAGCACCCTCTTTTGGGCGCGGGTGACGGCGGTATAAATCAACTCCCGGGTCAGGAGGGGGGTGTCGGTGCCGGGCAGGACCACCAGGATCTCGGCAAACTCGGAACCCTGACTTTTGTGAATAGTCATGGCAAAGACTGTTTCACACGCCGGCAGTCGATAGGGCTGGTATCCCTTGACGCTGCCATCTTCACGCTCAAACCAGACTTTGAACGTGTCGGGATTATTGTCGTTGGAGAGGGCGGTCCGTTCCGGCAGGCAGATCCCGATATCCCCATTGAACAGGTTCAGATTATAATCATTATTCAGGATTATTACCGGTCGTCCTGGATACCAGTCGCCGACCAGGGACGGTCCAGTGTCGCGGCGGCCAGGGATGGCAGAGGAGCGACCGCCTGGCTGACATGGAGATCCGCTAGCTGCGAGACCCTGTTCCATCTGTCGGTTGATGGTCTCAACGCCGCCGGTCCCGCGTCTGGTGGCGCAGAGAATCCGAAACCGCTTGAAGCAATGAAAAAGCTCCCGGATTTCGTCTTCCTTTCTGTCATCATCATGCACGGCCAGGGCCTGCTGCAGGTAGCAAGAATATCGGGTGGCAATAAAGTCCGCCATTGGCTCATGGAGTAAGCTCACCGCCGTCGTTTCATGATCATCACGATTGAGCATGGCCCAGGCGGCACCGCTGTCGTTTTCGTTCACGGCGCGGGCAAAGGCGCTGATCTCCTGGTTGAAACGGTAGCTTTTCCGTAGCGTTACCGTATTCTCGGGCAGGGATTGGATACAATCTGCCAGTACCGCTCCGGATTCAACTGAGGCGAGTTGATCCTTGTCTCCCAGCAGGATCAGTCTGGCGCCTGCTTTCAAGGCATCCACCAGTTTACTCATCATGGCCAAATCCACCATGGATGCCTCATCTACCACCACTACATCCCAAGGCAGGGGATTGGTATGATTGTGGCGAAAATGGGGGGAATTGTGGCGTACTCCCAGCAGGCGGTGCAGGGTGGAGGCCGTGGTGGGAATCTTCTCCTTGATGTCTTCTGAGAAGGGCAGACCGGCAAGGCTTGCCGCTATGGATTCTTTGAGCCGCATGGCTGCCTTGCCCGTCGGGGCTGCCAAGGCGATTTGTAAGTCAGGCCCCAGCATCAGGAAGAGCAGACCAAGAATTCGTACGACGGTGCTGGTCTTGCCGGTACCCGGGCCGCCGGAAATAAGGGCCAGGTGTCGTGTCAGCGCCATTTCCGCTGCCCGGCGCTGCCAGTCTATCTCCTGCTCCTTGCCAAAACAGGTATCAAGCTCAGCTTTACACTGCGGGACTACGCATTGTTCCCGTGCCAGTCTCTTGAGCTGCCCGGCCAGTCGTAATTCATAGCGAAAGTAGCGCTGAAGATAGAGCCTGCTCTGCCAGAGGACCAGCGGGGTGGTGATGTCTGCGGAGATAAGGACGCTCACACCATTCTTGGATCCCGCTGCATTAGGACATCCCTGTCCGTCAGTGTCGCCGGTTGTACTCAAAAACTGTTCTTCTGCACTAGTCAGCGGCAGGCAACTATGCCCATCGGTGAGGGAGGCTGAAAGTCGTTTGATCAGCAGTTCAAATCTGTCAGCCGCTGTTCCCGACAGGCCGGAGCGTCTGGTCATGAACCGGGCGAACTGAGTGTCGAGGGGAGAAAAAATTTGCGACGGGTTGGGATGGCCCAGTGTTGGAGGTGCCATGGACGACATTGGAGTGAACTCATCCATTTTCTGATCCTCCACAGTGCTGATTGCCGGAGTGACCGCCGGAGCGAGCAAGGCAGCGGTCGAGCTGTTCCAGGGTTGTAAGATCGGGCAGATCAAAATAGACCCCGCTTCCGGCCATGCCGGGTTCCATGCCCCGGACAAACAGGTACATTATGCCGCCAAAATGAGTTGCATATGTATAGTCGGTTAAGGTGGTCTGCAGATAGCGGTGGAGTATCAGGGTATACAGCCAGTATTGCAGGCCGTAGTTGTGGTCGTGCATGGCATGTTCCAGGGCTTTCCGGCCGTAATCCGACAGGCGGTTACCCAGCCAGTTGCTCTTATAGTCCATGATGTAGAATTTACCCTGATAGCGGCAGACAAGATCAATAAAACCGGTGAGGTAACCATTTATGGTCTTCGGTGTGACCGGGCTTACCGTAGGTGATCCGACCAGGATACTATTGATCTGATCGGTGGAGCCGGATTGAAGCCGAAAATAAAAGGGCATCTCCCTGATGGTCTCGGCTTGTTCAAGATCGGCCAGAGAGAATGAGGCGGCTGTGCTTGCAGATAAGGGTGTCCTGACCACTTTTTGGAGCAGGGCAGCCATCTTGGTGGGACTCACCTCAACACCGAACCATGTGCACTGCTGTTTGATGGTCTCTTCAAAGCCATTGCCCACCGCCAGAGTGGCAAAAGAAATGTTTTCCAGCAGACCATGCACCACATTGCCCATCGGTGCTCCTTTCGGGAGATCTGGAAGGATGGGCTCGCTGCTTGCCTGGGGCAGGTCAACGCTGTCAAACTTCTCTGACCAAGGGGTTTGGTTGTCGGATTGATGGGACAGGGATGAATAACTGTGCAGCAGCCAGTCGGTGTGCAGATGACGACCGGTGAATGACAGGGGCATGAGCTCATCCGCTCTTGCCTGCAGATTGCTTATCATTGTCAATTCATCATGATCGGCGGCAAGAAGTTCATAGGCCACAGAGTTGTCTGCAGCTTGTGTTTGCAGGGTTTTTATCTGGGATGCAAATTCCTTTTTCTGTTCCAGGGATAAGAGCCAAGCCAGGGCCGAATCCCGGGAATCAGTGATAAACCTGTTACCCTTCACCTCGGCCCAGAGGGCGTAACAGCGGCAGCGGGCCCGGGTCAGGGCCACATAGGCCAGTCGTAGCTCTTCCGCCAGTTCTTCCTGCAGTGCCTGTACTTTACGTTTTTCAAAAAGGGGGGAACCCAGATCCATGATCAGGTCTCTACCGGTTCCTTCGGCACTGTCATGACATGTTATGCAATCCTTTGCCGTTTTGATGTAATTGCCGCGATGCCAGAGAAAAGGGCAGAAGACCACAGGATACTCCATCCCCTTGGCACTGTGCATGGTGACAATCTGGACTGCTTCTTCGTCGCTTTCCAGTCGCAGTTCGGTATTCTCCATCCCATGTTTTTCTTCTTTCATGGCCTGCAGCCACTGCAGGGTTTTGGTCGGCCCCATGCTCTCGTCCGTTTCTGCTGTTTGAATCAACTCAAGGAGGTGGTGGATATTGGAGATCTTACGCTCGGCCAGAGGTTGCCGTGTCAGATTGATCAAGATTTTTTCCATTTCAAGGAGACGGGTCATCATCGCCAGAAAGCCGCGTTCCTGCCAGAGCAGATGGTAGTCATGGAAACGGGTCAACCAGTGATCCACCTGCTCCGGGTCCTGCCAGGAGGCATACAATTCCATTCCATTCATACCAAACCAGGAACTGGTGAGTGCGGTCTTCAGGAGCATGAGGTCTCCAGGGGAGCAGAGGGCCTGCATGAGCAGAAAGAGATCATGGCATTCATTGGTGGTGAATACCGATTGCTGACTGGCTATGACCGCAGGAATTCCGGCAAGGGCCATGGCGGTCTGAAATTGTTCCGCCTGCTTATGACTCCTGACCAGAATGGCAATGTCTCTGGGTACCAGCGCTTGCTGCTGCAAGAGATTCTCTTTTGTGGCAGTCAGCATGATGGGATGCTCAGATCGCAGCAGACGCACGATCTCTGTGACCACATAAGAGACAATCTGCTTTGTTGCTTTGCCGGAACTCCATCTGCCGTCTTTGGCATCTGAGGCAGCCAGTTCGCAATAGACCATGACGGCCATAGTCTTTTGATCATCCAGCAGTTGGCCATCTTCCACGTGTTTAGCTGGAAGGACAGGGTGATAGGATAGCTCTTTGGAGGCGAAGGCATCTTCCCGTAACAGGAACAGCTGGTTGACGGCCTCAACCAGAGCTGGATGGGAGCGGTAGTTTTTTGCCAGGTTCAGGTGGATATCCGCCTGCTCACTGGCCTTGAAATAGGAGTAGATGTCCGCCCCCCGGAAGGTGTAGATGGCCTGTTTGGGGTCGCCGATGAGGTACAGATAATGGGAAGAATCGGTAAAAAGGGCGGAAAAGATGGAGTACTGCGCATTATCCGTATCCTGAAACTCATCAATCAGGGCAGCCTGATAGCGGTCGCTGATGATCTGCTGCAGTTCCGGCCCTTGATTGCTCTGCAGAGAGTGCTCCAGTTGGGAGATTAGATCATCAAAGGAGAGCAGGTTTTGACGGCGCAGGACATGGGTCAGTCCGGTTGCAAGTTCATGGACAAGGCCCATGCGGAAGGCCAGGGTCACATCCTGCCAGGCTTGGCAAAAGTCGGCAAGCTCCTGTTCCGGCAGGGGCAGGGTGGCGATAAAGGCCTCTTTTTTTTCTTCGCTTCCCTGTCCGACCCCGGCCCTGAACTTGTGGCCATTGAGCGCCTGCAGTATCCAGGCTGTGCTGAGAAACTCCATGTTGTCGGGTAGATGCAGGCTGTTGTGGCAGAGAAAGTCATCCATCTGCTGCCACCAGCCGGAAAAATTGTTCTGCAGCTCTGTCTTGAATTTTCCCTCGCTCAGGGCCTGTTCCAGAGTAAGGCGCAGAATATCCGCTCTGGTCTGCCACCAGTTGGAGAGGCGGTGTAGCTGCTCATCAAAACAATCCAGGGCATCATTTACTGTTTTTGCCTGTGGTTCAATCCGGGCGACCTGTTTTTCCGTGCCCCTGACACTCTGGTATAGATCATCAGGGGTCTTGTATATCCCGGTGATCAGGGCGCAGTGAAGGGGAGAAAGGGGATAGGCCATGCGTCGCCAGTAATCTTGGATGACTTGATTGCGCTGGTTGCTGAGATCGGTAGTCAGGGTAAAGTCAAAGAGTTGTCCGCTCTCCAGTGCCTGTTCCTGGAGCATACGCTGACAGAAACCGTGGATGGTGAAGACGGCGGCAAGGTCCATATCGAGCAGGGCCATCTCCAGCCGCTCCCGGGCAAGGTGTTCGCTAATCCCATGCTCGGCGAGTCCGGCGTGCCAGGACGTAAGTGCGGGATCACTCTGGTTGCAGATATCGGGCCTGTGGATGTGGTCAAGGAGTTCCCGGGCCGATGCCAGCCGCGCGCGGATCCGTTCTTTAAGTTCTTCGGTGGCCGCCTTGGTAAAGGTCACCACCAGGATCTTCTGCAGGGGGAAACCAAATTCAGTGACAAAGCGCAGGACCAGCATGGCGATGGCAAAGGTCTTGCCTGTTCCGGCGCTGGCCTCAACCAGATTGACCCCTTGGTGCAGACGGTCGGTGGCGGCGTCAAATGTTTCTTGAGGAATATTCATGGATTTTTCTCTCCTGCTGCCCAGATGGGGCCAAGGAAATCCTGACACAGCCGCTGGAATTCCGGGCCAAGCAAGGTGTCCGGATCACAATCACCATAGAGCAGGGCCAGCTCGGGTTCATAGCCCTGTTCCAGGCTGTTGGCAAGAGCTGTTATTGCCGCTTGCAGTGGCGGTGTTCTGGCCCGGAGCTTGTCCTGCTGCTGGATAAAGGTCCAGGCTGGTTCCACCAGCAGGTGGCTGGGAGAAAAAGAGCCTTGCCTGTAAATTGCCATCAGCTCACCAAGGTGGAAAAATGGGTCAGCGCAGGGCGGAAAGCAGAGATCCAGGTCTTTGGTCAGCAGATGGGTGGAGGTGGACGTTGCGGCAGCGGCGACGGCCAGGGATGGCCTAATGCAGCGCGAACCATGGATGGCAGTAGCGGCGACAAGCAGATGATGAATCCAGGCCTTGAGCAGATCTTTGCCCTTGCACTCTGTATAGCGGGCCAGCAGGATGCCGTTTTCATGGAGATCTGCAAGTTGGCCTACAAGGCGATATTCACCGATCTGCAGATCAATGAATAGATCCGGTAGCTGCTTGCCCATATTTTTGGCCTGGATCTGTACGGCAAAGGCTGACAGTTCCGGCAGCATCCGGTCAAAGGCAAGCTGGCCGGGAGCACCCAGCATCCAGCGGCCCTGGGTTTTCAGTCTGGTGAGAACAGTTGCTTCCGCGTCAGCATCTGTCGCTATCTCACCATCCAGGCATCTCTGGACCAGCTCTTGATTGATCAGATAGCGGTCAAGGCCGGACACGCTAAAGAGTTCACTGTTTACGGGTAGTTCGCTTTTGGTATCGAGCCGGATATTCAGCCTGTTGCGCACGAACCATTTTTGCGGATGGGCAAAGAAGCGGAATAGATCAACAAGGTTTACAGTAAAAGTGCCATCGTCGGGCAGCGATCCTGACCACCATGGCTCGGGGTTCTGTGTCTGTGGCGGGTGGAGCAGGGCCCTGGCCACTTCGCAATTATGCTCATTATAGCTGAACAGGCAGGACGCAGGCCAAGGATGGCTCAGTGTCGCGCGCTCCATGGATGGATGAAGCGGGACCTGGAAATAACGGGGGGAAAATGGTTGCAGGGGATGGGTCTGCATTGGATCTTCAATCCCGTAAGAGAGCCTGAGGGTCTCGATCAGTTCGGTGATCAGCACCGAGGGCGGGATACCATTTCCCGAGCGGTTCGACTGGCCTACATGGCTGAGATAGAGATACTTTCTGGCCGAGAGCAGGGCCTCAAGGAATTGGTAACGGTCATCGCCTCGTTTGGAGCGGTCTCCGGGGATGAATTTCTCACCCAGCAGATCAAAGGGCGGATGGCGGTCGGTTTTGGGAAAGACTCCATCGTTCAGCCCCAGCAGACAGACCGCTTGAAAGGGGATGGAGCGCATGGGCAGCATGGAGCAGAAGGTGAGCTGGCCGCGCAGAAATCCGGCGCTGCTCTTGCTCTCCGAGGCCGTGGTCTCCAGCCAGGCCCGTATCACCTCAAGGGGGACATCGTGGTGGTGAAAGGCGCCAAAGCGACTGTCAAGAGTGGTCAGGATCTCCCGTAACTGGGCAAGATCCTCCATGTCCTGGCCAAACAAGGCATCAACATAGGAGAGCAGAAGTGTTGACCAGGCAGAAAGCGGACGGGGCCGGGCAAGGACTTCTGCCGCCTGGGCCAGCAGTTCGATGAACTGGCACAAGCCGCCCAGAGGCCGGGCCTGACTTCCTTCGATATCGGGATAAGGCAGAATTCTGTCCACCGGCATATCCCAATCCATGGCATATCCCATGAGCAGCCGATCAAGTCCGGCCTGCCAGGTGACCTCTGCCTGTACGGGCGCAGACCAGGGATGGTCTAGTGTCGTGGGTGCCAGGGATGGCGCAGGAGCGACCAGGTCCAGGCTCTGCAGCTGTTTGCTTGAGAGCCCCCAGCGGATACCGGAGCTTGTGATCCAGTGCTGAATCAATTCGCAGTCGGACTCAGTAAGAGAAAAGGCAGGCATAAGCTCCGGCCTTGCCAGCAGATCAATGACCTCAGACCAGGAGCAGCGGCTGACGGCCAGATCAAGAAATTGGAGAAACACTGCCAGGCTGGAGTTGTGGTGGCGCAGGCTGCGGTCGGCAATGGAGTGCTGAATATCATGAAAGATGGCCGGGATAATAGCGGCATATTCCTGGATGTCAGGGGCCATGACCACAATATCCCGCAATTCCATCTCCGGGTTGGACTGGAGCCAGCGCAGGATCTGATCCTTGAGAACCATCACCTCTCGGACTGCAGAGTGGCAGGAGACGATGGTCAGGGAGGAATCAAGACATATCTTTTCATTGTCCTCCCTCTCTTTCCATCCGCCATCAAGCAGGTCTGATTGCAGGCGGTGGAGCAGGCAGGGTGTTTTCGTCTGCACCGGATCTTCGTAGCTGTCCGAGTCTATCAGGTTGTCAATACGATCAAGGAGCATGGCCTGAAAGTCCTGGCCCTGTTTTCCAAGGGAGTTCAACAGGGGGTGAATCTCAGGAATAAAAGGAATGGGTTCGAGATTTTCACCCAGTCGGCAAAGATTTTCCCGTATCAACTGCCGCTTGCCGGGAATGTCAAGCCAGTAGTTTTGACAGGGGGTGAGGAGATAGAGGTGGACCTCGCAATGGCAGGAGACGGCGTGCAGACAATCCAGCAGCAGGGGCGGCATACTGTGCAGACCAAAGACCGAGAGACGAGCGGGCAGGATGGCGGCAACGTCTTCAGGTCCCTGCAGCCGTTGGAGAAACCGGCGCAGCATCTCGCCCCGGTGCGGGGTGTTGTCAAGGGATTTGCGTAGTTGAGCCCAGAGGGCCATCTGCCATTCTTCCGCCGGATTGCTGCTGCTCAGCCTCTGCTGCTGCCAGCCATCGAGCATCTCCGTCCGCATAATCTGATACTGATCAAAGATATTGGCCAGTTGCTGGGAAAGTTGATAGCGTTTCAAGCCGCTCTGCTCCCCGCTCATATAGCGGAGAAGCGGCGCAAAGAGAGGGCTTGGCTTTTCCTGCCCCTGTTGCGTTATCTGCTGCAACAGGGCATCAATACGCCAGGAAAGCGCATCTCGGGCAAAGGCATCCGGATTGATGACCATGTTCATCCGGTTGGCCATGAGATCGAAAAACCGGGTGGGCAAGAGATACTCAAAATTGCACCAGACCGTAAAGGCATCCGCCAGCCGCTGGGAGAGCATCCGCTCCATCCCCTGACTCTGGATGAGAAAATACTCCTTGGCAAACAGGTTGCGACGAGGCTCGTTGCGCAGGATCTCAACCAGCTGAGCGAGGAGATTTTCAGTCCTGTTGGAGAGATGGAGATAGAACATGGTTTGGTGTTTGCTGAGCTTATGTGGATGAGGGCTTAAGGCCGCATCAAGTAGTTTTTAATTTCTGGCATGATGGTGTTTGCGGCGCATCTTCGCCAATCAGCACGGGCTTGCCGTTTTCCCAGATCACGGCATACTGGCCAAGCCGTTTTTTCTTTTCCAGGGCCTGAGCGACCGCCTGTTTCAGGGATTCGAGCATTTGCAGTGTGTCTGGTGGCGTGGCAGTTGTTGTACTGGATGTATGGTTCATAAACCGGCCTCCTTGATTAAGTGTTGATACGGATCTTGATTGAAAATTGACAATACTACTCCAGGGCAAAGGTAGTTTTGCCTGCGCCGTTCGGGCCGGCGATGATCCAGCAGCTAGGCATCAACGTGCCTCCTTGTCAAAGGATTTAAGGTTGATCTTTATGAGTCAAGTATAAGTCAAGTTTTCTGTCAAGCGGGTTCGCATCCTACAGTGAATTCCATCTATCCTTGTTCCGGATTTGTTTGTTTTGTATCATTACGCTGCTATTCCTAAGACAAAGATTTCCACAAACTGTTTCATCTTCACCAAGATCCTCTCTCCAATCGTCCTCGCCTGCAACACACTGGGGCGGTTATCCAGACATTTAAAGATGTCATCGCGGAGCGGTTCCTGTTCGTTGAAGATATATGTATCAATCAGGGCCTGAAACTGTTTCCGGTCGAGATGTTCTTCCTCGCATAACTGGCCCAGTGCCAGAACCTTCTGCTCCTGCCAGTATTTCTCAAAATCATCGCTGATGGCATCCGCATCATCAATCTTGGGCAGATGTTCTTCGATAAACTTCTCAATGAGTTCCCGTTTGCTGCGGAGATCGATCATGCCGCCCAGCATGTCCAGAATGGCCTTCTTCTGCTGCCCTCTCTCCTTTTCATCCGCCTGTTTCAGCCTGGCGAGCAGCTTCAGGATGTAGGCCACATTGATCTCATCCCGATGGATCAGTTCCAGCTCAAAATCCACATCCTCCAGGATGGAGCTTTTTTCCTTCTGGTGATCGCTCTTGACCTTATCGTGCAGATCGAGATATTTGCTTTTGTAATCCTCAAAACTCTGCTCGCTCATGGGCAGGTCAGCCCAGCTGAAATCGGCAAAAGAGGTTAGTACATTGCGGAGACGCATCAACTCACGGAAGGCCTGGATAAAGGCCAATTGCTGATCTTCGCCGGCCAGATCGTCGACACTTTTTACGGTGGGGGCTATTTTCAGCAGGTCTGCAAAGGCGAGACTGAACTTCCGGACAATGTCCTCATAGGGCGGCAGAAGGATGACCTCCTTCGCCTCCTTGTTGGAAAAGAGGACAATGGCATCATCGGTGGCCTTTTTGAGATTGCGGAAGCAGAGGATATTGCCATGGGATTTCTGCTCATTCAAAATGCGGTTGGTCCGTGAAAAGGCCTGGATCAAACCATGATAGCTCAGTCTTTTGTCCACATAGAGGGTGTTGACCTTCTTGGCATCAAAGCCGGTGAGGAACATATTGACCACCAGCAGGATGTCGAGCCGCTCTTTGTCCGGGAATCCTTCCTTTTCCCGCTCCTTGAGGCGCTTGCTGATGTCCTTGAAATAATTCTCAAATTGCTGGCCGTCCCTGGTGGAAAACCCGGTACGGTACATGCCGTTGTAGTCACCAATAAATTGATCCAGTTTTTCACGGCTATGGCTGGTCGCATAGACGGGGCGGGCTTCTGCCGCCATGGCATAATCAGCGGGAAGCATGCCGTCGGCATCCTGATCGTCTTCATTGGTGCCGTAGCTGAAGATGGTGGCAATCCGCAGATCGTGTTCCCCGGCCTCCTTCTTCCTTTGGAATAGTTCGTAATATTGAATCAGGCTCTCGATACTGCTCACGGCAAAGATGGCCGAATAGGCCCGGTTATGGGTCTTCTGGTTGTGATGGCTGATGATGTAATCGACAATCTTTTCCAGGCGGGCCGGTGAATCGAGCACCTCTCTGGCATCGATATCTTCCACCTCGATATCGATGAAGGTCTTACCTTTCTGTTTATAGCGCCCCAGGTACTCCACCGAAAAGCGCAGTAAATTCTGGTCACGGATGGCATCGGTGATCACATACTTATGCAGGCAGTCCCCAAAAAGGTCTTTGGTGGTGCGCTTGCCCAGCTGGTTCTTCAGGGCGTTGTCGGCAAAGATGGGGGTGCCGGTAAAACCGAAAAGCTGGCTGTTCGGGAAAAAATTGGTGATTCTTTTATGGGTATCGCCAAACTGGCTGCGATGACATTCATCAAAGATGAATACCAGACGCTTATCACGCAAAGGGGCCATGCCGGACTGGTAGCGCCCATTGCCGATGGCATTGTTCAGCTTCTGGATGGTGGTCAAGATCAGCTTGCTGTCGTCGCCGAACTGCCGGACCAGAGACAGGGTATTGTCGGTCACATCGACGCTGTCTTTCTTGAAGCTGTTGAATTCCTTCATGGTCTGGTAGTCCAGATCCTTGCGGTCGACCACGAAAACCACCTTATGCACCTCGGGCTGATCCATGATGATCTGGCTGGCCTTGAAGGAGGTGAGGGTTTTGCCCGAGCCGGTGGTATGCCAGATATAGCCATTTTCGCGGCTGGTGTGGACCCGGTCGATAATGGCCTCGGCGGCATAATACTGATAGGGGCGCAGCACCATCGGAATCTTATGGGTCTCGTTGAGGACGATATACTGTCCAAGCATCCTGCCCAGATGATTGGGATTGAGGAATGCGGCGGTAAATCTGCTCAGATCGGTGATGTTCCGGTTGTGAACATCGGCCCAGCAAAAGGTCTGTTTGAAGGATTGCTTCCGGTTGTTGGCGTAATACTTGGTGTTGAAGCCATTGGAGATGACAAAGATCTGCACATACTGAAAGAGACCGCTGTTCACCCAGAAGGAATGGCGCTGGTAGCGGTTGATCTGATTGAAGGCCTCTTTGAGTTCCAGCCCCCGTCGTTTGAGCTCGATTTGCACCAGGGGCAGGCCGTTGATCAGCAGGGTGACGTCGTAGCGGGTCTTGTAGGCGCCGGCCACGTTGACCTGGCTGGTGACCTGGAAGAGATTGCGGCCCCGCTCCTCCGCATCGAAGAAGTGCACATAGAAGCTCTCGCCGTTGTCCCTGTTCAGCTGCAACCGGTCGCGCAGGGCCTTGGCCTTGCCGAAGACATTGCCCTTGGCCAGATGGTTGAGGATGGTCCCGAATTCCTTGGCGGAAAAGGTGGTCTCATTGAAGGCCCCCAGCTGGCTCTGCAGATTGGTCAGCAGGCTTTCTTCGTCTTGGATGGCGACATGACTATATCCCAGGCCGGTGAGCTGCTTAACCAGATCGCTCTCTAAGATAGCTTCGGCTTGGGTCGTCATTTTTTCTCTATTTTCTTAATCATCCGGTCAAAATCGGACTCAAGATTCCGGTCTTGGATAACCCGGTATTTTTCAAATTCATTGCCGGCAAACTCTTTGGCGATTTCAGCGGTTACCTTGCCGGAATCTTCTAATATGTCATATTCATTAAACTGCAAAAAAGCGTTAAGTTTTTCGGCCCAATCTTGCATGGACATTGCTATCCCTCTTACTGCCTGATTTTCTGCGTAATCCAGATACATCGTGACAATGCGATTAAGAGCTTTTAACTCTTTTTCGGAGAGGTAATTTTTGGCAATAACGACATCTGATTTTCTGATCGGGCTATCAGGAGCATTCTGCCAAGTGGTCAGGCCCATATGTTTTTTGGTGTGATCGGCTCGCGCAGTGATAACTTCCGCCGCCGTTTGTTGGGTGATACTGAAATGCAGTTTGTTTTGCACGCCGGCAAAAAAAGTTTTGGTCGTGGCCGCTTTGCTGTCATAGTCAATGCTGCATTGGGCGTAGATATCGGTGATTTTTTGATAGAATCTTCTCTCGCTACTCCGTATCTCCCGAATTCTTTCCAGCAGTTCATCGAAATAATCTTTGCCGAATACCGGCTGCGGATTTTTGAGCCGTTCGTCGTCCATGACAAAGCCTTTAACAATGTACTCCTGCAAAATTCTGGTGGCCCATATTCTAAATTGGGTGGCTCTTTTCGAATTGACCCGATAGCCCACCGCAATAATGGCGTCCAGATTATAAAATTCCACCTTCCTTTTTACATCTCTGCCGCCTTCATTTTGAACTGTTTCCAAAATGGAAACAGTTGCCCCTTTCTCTAATTCGCCTTCGTTATAAATATTATTGAGATGTTTGGAGATCGCCGGAATGTTGACATCAAAAAGTTCGGCTATCTTCTTTTGCGGCAACCAGATCGTTTCGTTCTGCAGGAGTACATCGACCTTAACCTCTCCATTTGCAGATTTATAAAGCAGGAACTCGGCAAAACCATCGTGGGCTGTGAGTTGATTTTTACCTTGCATTACTATTCCCCCTTCACACAAAGAGCTGCTGGAGAAGGCCTTTTTTGAAGGTCCGGGTCTGGGCGAGTTGGGCTTTTACTACATCAAGTTTGGTTGTCAAATTCTCCAGAAAGAGACAAATCATATTTCTTTCTTCTTTGCAGGGGTAAGGAATTGGCATTTTCAAGAAATCTGCATTTGTGATATTCATTCGATCATGCCTTGCCCCGAAGTTGGCAATGCTATGCATGTATGTATGCCATCCAGTAGTTTCAAAGTAGTATTCAAAATAATTGAGGCTTCCGGCATCAAAACGTAAAACTGAGTACAGAGGTGACATGACCCCTTTACCCAGCTTATTCCTTTTGATTGGGCCAACAGGCGCGGAACTCGAGATCCTGGGATTGTACACAAAGTCATCTGTGTCCACGATATAGTATCCGCCAAGATTGTTCTGATTGGCAATATCCTTTAAAAAGTAATCTTGCTGACTGACAATCCCTTGTGTTGCTGAATTCGTAAGCACATTGGTAACGGTGCTGTTTTGGTTCTTTGTTGTTATTTTTTTAGCCAAAGTTCCTAACCGCTTCTCCTGCCAATCCGGATAATCCTGGCCATTCTCATCCTGAAAGCGGATCTCTCGGGAGAATATTTTTTGCAGCACCCCTTTCTTGTATTGCTCCAGCAGTTCCTTCTTGCGGTTGAGCTGCTGGAGCTTTTGGTCTATCGCGGAGAGGAAAGATGCTATTTTTTGTTGTTCGGGGAGGGTGGGGACAACAATCTTAAACGAACGAATACTTTGAAAATTCAATCCTTCCCTGCCACCACCAGCTTGTCTCTGATAAACGAGTTTCTGACCTTTTGAGGAGCTCAAAAAAGATTGATAAAAATTTGGTGATCGTCCATTTTTTAACCGGATGATACAGACGTGCTGGTTGACATTTCCTACCGTGAAATCTGCTGGCACAACACAACTTCTACCGATTGAAGCACCAGTAATATTAAGAAGTATATCAGACGGATGAACCTCTGAGCTTTTCATCTGTTCATGAATTTCTTGAGAAATAAATGTAATATTATTTAAAAGTAATCGATCACCGTGAACATTTTGACTTCGAATGAACACGATACCATCGTTTTGGTATACTTTTGACCCCCCTTTAGGAGTAACTCCGCTACCTATTTTCAGGGAATTATTTCCGAGTTTAATCAAATCCCACGTCTCATCAAAACCAGGAAAACGTAGCTTCGGTACTCGTTTTATGCCCTTTTTCATATTTTTCACGTCCCTGTCTTAAAAAGGGGCATTGATCTTTAGCTGCTGGCAATAATCCGCAATCGCCGCATCGGTTTCCTGCAACTCTCTGTCCAGGTACTTCAGCTCCTGAGACACCGCCTGCAGATCCACCGCTTCTTCTTCCTCAAAGGTGTCAACATAGCGGGGAATATTCAGGTTGTAGTCATTATCCCGCACTTCATCCAGATTGGCCACGTAGCTGTATTTAGCTTCGGACTTGCGCTCCCGATAGGCGGTGACGATCTTGTCGATATCTGCTGGACGAAGAAAATTCTGATTTGTGGCCTTGTCAAAAGACTGGCTGGCATCGATAAAGAGGATATTGTCCGCCTGCTGCCGCTGCTTTTTCAGCACCAGGATACAGGTGGGAATAGAGGTGCCGTAAAAGATATTGGCCGGCAGCCCGATCACCGCATCCAGAGAGTTGCGTTCTTCAATCAGGTATTTGCGGATATGCCCTTCTGCCGCGCCCCGGAACAGAACCCCGTGGGGCAGAACCACCGCCATGGTGCCGTTGTCGGCCAGCTGGTGAACCATGTGCTGGACAAAGGCAAAGTCCGCTTTTGATTTGGGCGCCAGTTTGCCGTAGGACGCAAAACGGTCGTCACTCATAAACAGAGGGCTGGCGCTCCAGTCGGCAGAAAAGGGCGGATTGGCGACAATGGCCTCAAAGCGCTGGTCGAGGTGCTGGGGATGTTCCAGGGTATCGTCGTTTTTGATGTCGAATTTGCGGTAGTGGACATTGTGCATGATCATGTTCATGCGGCACAGGTTATAGGTGCTGGGATTACTTTCCTGCCCATAAAAGCCGCCCACCTCCTTCACCTCTTTGGCCACCCGCAAGAGCAGGGAACCCGATCCGCAGGTGGGATCATAGACACTCTTCAACTTATCCTTGCCGCTGGTAACGATCTTGGCCAAGATCATGCTCACCTGCTGGGGGGTGTAAAACTCCCCGGCCTTCTTGCCGGCCCCGCTGGCAAACTGGCCGATCAGATATTCATAGGCATCGCCCAGCACATCGCTTTCGCTATCTTCCAGCCTGAAGTCGATCTGTTCCAGGTGGACCAGAACCTTGACGATCAGCTCGTTCTTGGCGTTTTCGGTCTTACCCAGTTTGGCGCTGGTCAGATCCAGGTCTTCGAAGAGATGATCAAAATCCTCTTCACTGTCGGTGCCCATGGTGGATTGGGCAATACTGTTCAGCACCTTGGTCAGGTCATCCAGAATGAACTTGTGCCTGCCGTCTCCATTACCCCGCCGCGCCATCTCACTGAACAGCTCGGATGGTTTCAGAAAATAGCCCAGCTTGTCGAGGGCTTCTTCCTTAATGGCTGCCAGATACTTCTGCCCTTCAGGAGTGTTTTCATCAAGGTCGGCGAAGAGCCGTCCATCCGGCTGCAAGATCTTGTCACCATAGGTGTGCATCTTCTCACTGAGGTACTTGTAGAAGATGAATCCCAGAATATAATCGCGGAAGTCATCAGCCCCCATTTTCCCGCGCAGGGTATTGGCGATATTCCACAGCTGCTGTTCAAGGTGCTGTTTTTCGGTCATGTTTTCCTTTATTATGCAGCCTTTAAATCTGATTCGTCGAGTGCCATTCTCGTGTAATCTAAATTGTCATAGTCACATTTTTGGTGAAGGGCCTTCCCCATCTTTTTTAGCGTCTGCTGGTCCCAATAGATTTCGTAGATCCACGTTTCATCATCATCTAACATGATTTCATCAATACGGCCAGACCATCCCCCGATGTCAAAGCCATAATCCGGGTCTTTCGTTCCTGCGCAGATTGTGACGTTCTGGCCAGAAAAAAATTTGCTTTGTATCATTTTCATCATGGGTGTGATGTTGGGGAAAATGGCAGGAGTGTATTTACTCCATTCCGATTTGGAACATGGTCTCCAGATCATGACGGGAATAGGCCTTGAAGGCGAGCATGGTCTCTGATTTGAGAATGAAATTGATGCCCAGCAGTTTTTTGGTAACAAGATCGGCCAATTCCTCATTGGAGGCAACGCGGGCAATGGCGATAAGATCGTAGTTCCCACTCACGGAATAAACCTCTGAAATCCCATCCAGCCCGGCTATCTGTTCCGCCACCTCGTTAATCCTGGTTCTTTCTGCATTGATGAGAATAATTGAGGTAACCATGTTTGCCTCCTTGTTGTTGTTTTGTTGTGAGATTAGGGTAACTCCCTGACATGTCAAGAGTCGCAGGAAGAATCAGGAACAGATTGTTATGCATGTAAGCCTCTGCATCAAAGTAACTTTATCCGCTCTTTGCCGTTTTGTCATGCTGCAAGCTCCGCCAACCACTTTGCTCCCTTGAGAATGGACACCGGGCGGCGGTATTCTTCCTGGCGCAGCTCACGCACCAGTTGAATTGCCTGCGCCTCTGAGAACTGTTCGGCAAACTTGACAAGGGTGGATGTCGGGCTGTTGTCCGTGTGTTTGCATTCGATCAGGTGGGTCGGGGTATCATTTTCAGACAGGACAAAATCGATCTCGGCCCCATCTTTTGTCCGCAGGTAATGCAGACCACTCTCTTTGCCCAAGGTGTCCTGCTCAAAATGGATGTGCTTGAGCAGCATGGTGGCACAGGCATTTTCCCACTTCACTCCCTCATCGCCCAGCACATAGCCGGTATCAAAGAAATAGACTTTGGGTTCTTTAAGGATTGCCCGGGCGACATTACGATGATAGGGGCGCACCAGAAAGATAATGTACAGGGCCTCCAGAATTTCCAGGTATTTGGTCACGGTATTGGGGGCAGTCTGGAGATCACGGGCCAGAGAAGCGATGGAGAGCGGTGAGCCGACACGGCCGCGCAGCAATTCTACCAGCAGACGCATGACCTTGATTTCGTGAATCCTTGAAAATTCCAGCACGTCTTCGCGAACCAGATCGGTAAAGTATTGTCGACGCCAGCGCTCGGCCTCAACCGTATTTTCGGCCAGAAAGGGTTCCGGCATGCCGCCTCGCTCAAGTAGACGGTCAAGTGCGTCATCCGGCGTGGCATCGGTCCGAGAGACCCACTCGCGTACTGAAAAGGGATGCAGCCGCAGCTGAAAGTAACGTCCGGCCAGAGATTCTCCAGATTGCCGGAAAGTCTCCATGCGAGCGCTTCCCGGCACCAGGATGGCCTGCCCAACGGTGCGTCCATCAAAAATGCCCTTCAGATATGTCTTCCACTCTGCCATTTTGTGAATTTCATCCAGCACCAGCAGATCGGTGCGCAGGCCCCAGCTCTGGTCAAGAAGCATGCGGTGATCGGGAGCCACATCCCAGTTTAAATACTGCGGATGCTGGAAAATGGCCATCATCTCTTTTGCCAGAGTTGTCTTCCCTACCTGTCTCGGGCCGGTCAGCAGCACCATTTTCTTTCCAAGATCAGCATGAATTATGTCAGCAAGATACCTTTTCATGACGACCATTGTGAGAGATTATGAAAAATAGTCAAGACTTTTTGTGTTTATCGTGCAAAATAGTCGGATTCATCCGCGGCGCGGAGGAAATAAAAGGCTACATTTAGTAATTTACGTGAAATATGGTTGGTTATTTCCAGCTTAAATGGCTTTTTTTTGATATAAAACAGGTTTTGTGCTATTTTAAAAAGAAAAAGGTGGAATTTCATGGAAAAAACTGAATTATTAGGTCAGCTCGGGCTGTTATACCGGAAAAGGCGAATCGAGCTGAAAATCAAGCTGCGGACGCTGGCGATCAGGTGCGGGATCTCTATTGACACTCTGCGGTCGATCGAACGGGGGAGTGCGAGCGTGAAGATCGGCTCCTGGTTTGCGGTGGCCGATGCCCTTGGCTTGGCCGAAGTCTGGAAGGGGCTGCTTGCGGAAACGGTTGATCCCTTCGAGGAATATGACCGCAGACAGGGGCTTGAAGAAAAAATTCTGAAAACGCGGGTCCGGTCGTGAAGAGCAACGATGCGATATCATTATATGTCTCCGCGGTCATGCCTGACGGAGAAGTGGTCTATGTGGGCCGGTTGTTGTCGCGCAACCTGCACTCTTCCGACCGGAAAGAAGGTTTTTTTAAGTACGATGAAGGATACCTGAGAAGGCAGGACGCCTATCCTCTTGACCCGATTCATCTCCCGCTTGGCCCCGGGATCTTTGAGGCCAGACGTGGGGAAACAGGAGTGCATGGGGTCTTTGATGACTCTCTGCCCGACGCTTGGGGCCGAACCATTCTGGCGAAACGAGCCGGACTGGACAAATCCCGATTGACTTCCGCTCGCCTTCTGGCGGCCTTGAAGGGCTCGGGCTTAGGCTGCTTGCTTTATGCGGAAAAATATCCTGCAAAGGTTCGTTGTGTCGATCAAAGTATCGACTTCAAGCGTATCAGCGCCGCCATTGGCGAGGCGGGGGTGCTTGAGGCCAATATCGACACGGGAAACAAGGAGCTCAAACATATCCTTGCCTGCGGCAGTTCGGCCGGTGGGGCGAGACCCAAGGTGCTTGTCCGTATGGAGGACCACCTGTGGCTGGCCAAGTTCTCCAGTATCCGCGATATTGGACCCGCGCTTTTTGTCTCCCTCGAACAGGCAGGAATGCTTTTGGCACAGGAAGCGGGGCTGAAAATCCCGGAGCTGAAACGAGTCACCGTTGAGAACCGGGAAATCCTGCTGGTGAAACGTTTTGATGTGACAACGGCAGGTGGGCGTAACGCCATCGTGAGCATGCGTACCCTGACCGGCGAAGAAGATCCGTATCTGGTGTCATATGCGGATGTTGCGGGCGTCATCCGGCGCATATCCGACCGCCCGGATGTGGATCTGGAAAGCCTTTTCCGCTGGATGCTGGTCAACGTGCTGCTGCAGAATACGGACGATCATCTGCAGAATTTTTCGATGCTGCATACTGATTCGGGGTGGATGCTCTCTCCCGCATATGACATCACGCCGAATATCTATCAGGAAAGCCATATCCTGCAAATCAACGGTAAAGACGGCATGTTCACCCGCGAGGACATCGTCAGTGAAGGGCGGCGATTTGGTTTATCACCACAGAAATGTCGCCGGTTGCTTTTGGAGGTGTATGCAAAGCTGGCAGGGTGGGAAGATGTTTTTGAGCAGTGTGGAGTGCCGGGGCAGCACACGCAAACATTACGAGAAAGTATCAAGCAGAAGCGGAAGCTGGTGCTAACCACGTAACCTGTTTAACGTGTTCATGTTCACGGTCGCACGCTCCGCTCCCTACACAGTAACGGTCTCCTCCGGTTTTTGCTGTTCCTCATCGATGAGTTCCTTCATGTCCATGGCATGGTCAAATTCGCGGATCTCCTTCTCGGTAAGGAGCAGATCTTTGAGGGCAAATACCTGGAGCCGGCTGGACTGGCTGAAGAGTCGGTTGGCCATGAGCAGGGAGGCGATTTCCAGTTCATTAATCTCTCCAGCGGCGGCCCTCTTCATCACCATCTGGATGCACTGCTTGTCCATCTGCTCAATGTGAACCACCGTCCGCAGCAGACTACGGTATTGTTCCTGCGGATTGTCAATCGCCTGGAAGCGGTTGATGTCATGGTACAGTTCCACCAGGCGGCGGCGAAACACTTTGTACTGCTGATTCAGGTATTCATTGTCGGAGCTCTCAAACTCGTCCATGTCACTTTTCATCCCCTTGGTGTTTTTGATGGAGTTCATGATATTGCGCGAGGCATAAATCATCCGCTCCAGTTCTTTGGCCTCTTTCTTTGCCAGTTGGGCACTGAGCAGCTTAGCGTAAAACTCGATGATCTCACCGTGGAGGAGCTTCACATTTTCATAAAAATCAGGGAGTGTGCCGCGTTTGGGTAAGTTTTTCTCAAAGGGCAGGGTGTGGTCAAAGATCAACTTGTCGTCGATATTGAAAGTTCTGAGGCTGTATAGCTGACACTCTTCAAAAAGGTGAAGGATCTCATTACGCAGGGAGGCAGTGGCCGCATCCGTAACTTCCGTGGGGGTATTGTTGAGATAGACGGTCAGCACCTCCTTGCGGTCGGGAAAGGTGCGGACCAAAAAACGAGCAAGAATCCCGATAAAGGGAAAAAAGATGATCACGCCCATGACGTTGAAAAGGGTATGAAAGAGGGCCAGGGCCATGACCGCGTCGGTGGAGATATCAATGAAACGGGAAACCAGCCACGACAGGGGTTGCAGGGCGGCAAAGGCCACGATGCCGGTCCCCAGGTTAAAGACCAGATGGCTGGTACTCACCCGTTTCTTGGACTGGATCCCTCCGATGGAACCGAGAAGTACGGTAACAGTGGTGCCGATATTGGCGCCGATGACCATGGCCAGTGAGCTCTCAAAGTTGATCAGGCCGGTGTTCAGTCCGGTAAGGACGATGGCGATGGAGGCCGAGCTTGACTGCATCAGGGCCGTGACCACAATGCCGAAGACAAGATAGAGCCAGAGCCCGTAATCGGCAATGGTACTGATGTCGATATGCTGGGCAAAGTTTTCCACACTGGTCTTCATGAAATCGAGACCGAGAAAGAGAAAGCCGAAACCGATCAGCAGCCTGCTGCCCTGAAAGAGCTTGGAAGAGGGGCCGAAGACAATGAAAATGAGCCCTCCGGCGGCGACCAGAGGCAGGGCAAAGGCCTCGATCTTCAGTTTAAAGCCGAAAACAGCTACGATCCAGGAGGTAAGGGTGGTGCCGATATTGGCGCCCATCATTACCCCGATCCCGTTTTCCATGGTCATCACTCCTGCCCCGACAAAGGCCAGGACCATGAGAGAGACCGCCGAACTGGACTGGAGGATCCCGGTGATAAAGGCGCCGCTGCCGATGGAGCGCAGGCGGCCGTTGGTATAATACCTGATCATCTGGCGGAAGGCCCTGCCGGACATGGCCTTGATGGCATCCTCCAGGAGAAACATCCCGTAGAGGAAGATGGAGAGACCGGCCAGCAGTTTCCAGAGATCTAAGGAATCATTCATAAGCGTGACCGACAGTGGAAAAACAATTGATTAATCCTTTCCCCATATGTCTTCCGTCTGATCTGATGCAAAGCAGCGAAGAGGGAAGATAAAAAAACATCAGCGACATGATCTTAAGAAGGTCAATTGAGATCGCCATTGATTCCTCTTTACTGGCCAACCCCTTTACCGGTATATTCAATAATTGCATGGACAAGACCGGCAAAAATTCCTATGGTGAAAAACAATCGAAAGCGGCGTTCCCATGACACCTTTTCGCCCTCGGACATGTATTGCAGCAGGGCGATGACAAACCATGTGACGCCGGCCACATAGGGCGCAGTCTGCAGGATCTGCCACAGGGTGGACTGCACGGTCACCGTCAGATCGGCACCAGGCCGCAGATTAAAAAGCAGGTAGCCTGCCGCCGTCAGATAAAATGATACTTTTTCCTTCACACTTTGCATATGAACACTCTTGATACGCTTTATTTCCCGGATACAGTTCTTCCCCTGTATCAGCAGTTGCCCCTGGCCCTTTTCTTCCATAGTGTCCATCTGCTCCAGCCCGTTGAACAGGAAGGGAAGGAAGAGCAGGACGCTTCTTTGATCCCAGAAAGTCATCTTTTCACGGAAACAGGGTTCTGTCAAGAACATACTCCTTTAGGGCTGGGAGTGGACCGGGATCGTTTTCTGCATCTCCTTCATGATATCAGGAACAGAAAAGATAATTATGTTGAGCAGTTGAATTATCTTTCTCTTGCCTCTCTGTCGGCGCCGCCCAGTCGTGGTGATAATTCCAAGCTGACGATTATCTCTTCACTTCTCCAGGGCATGGATAAAGACGCTGAGGGCCATGATGAGGCCCTGTGGCAGGCCCGGTTGGTGCTGAAGATCGCTGAGGTCCTTGACAGGGAAGAAGAAGAACTGGCCCAGCAACTGGCCGCTATCGATGATGAGGAAATAGCCCTGTTCAGAAGTCTGCAGGGAGAAATCAGGGAGAGTGGGGACGAGGATGTTGTTGAGGAAGATCCTTTTATTGAACTCCTGGAACTGAAACAGAAGATGAATCAACCCCGGCCAGGGATGATCAAAAATCGTCTTCGTGCCTGGAGCAGACTCTATCTGTCAGGCCCCTTGCCGGAGAACTTCTGCTTGTGGACAACCAGGCGTCAGGAGGCCGCGGATATCCTTCTGGAAAAGTATGAACAAGAATGTGGACAGGCACCGCTAACAGTTCTGCAGATTGATCTTCCAGCCAGGATCAGCCAGGAGAATGCCGAGGCGGTACGAGAAATCGAGCAGTTCAGGGACGATATGCGGGCTCATCTGCAGGAGATGACTGCAGCCCTGGGCGAGCTGGTCAAGGCCGGAAACCTGAACGTCAGTGATCCGGCCTTGCTTCTGCCCCAGGCGGAGATATGGAAGGAGGTGTGGAACTCCAAGCTGGAATCCTCTTTTCCGGCCAGCCAATATGGGCGCACGCCTCTGACCCTCCATCTGTTGGCCGAGATGCCTTTTTCGGAGTTGATTGGAGAACCGCGTGGCACCGAGATGAAATCCCCTGCCCGCCATGCACTGCTGGCAGTCTGCGTTTAAGGGCGAGATTACATATCGCCAGCCAGATAGCGAACAATAGAAACAGCGGCCACTGTGGCGGTCTCGGCCCTCAAAATACGCGGCCCGAGGGTGACGCTTTTATAGCCGGAGCGGCTGGCAAGCTCAACCTCCTCTTTGCTGAAGCCACCCTCAGGCCCCAGCAGGAGATGGATCTGCTCAAAATCAGTAAAGGGCGGCAGGTCGTGCAGGCTGGTTGCTTTTTCCTCTTCCCAGAACAGGATGCGCAGGGTGCGCTGCTCCGGACTGGCAGAGGAACATAACTCGGTCAATGAAAGAGCATCTTTTAGTTCCATGGGGCGGGGTCGGGAACACTGTTTGCAGGCCGATTCCACGATCCGCTGCCAGCGTGGCTGCCGTTTGTTGCCACGCTGCTCATCATCCAGCTTTCCCTGGCAGCGGCTGCTGATAAAAGGGCTAAAGCTGGCGACTCCCAGTTCCGTACATTTCTCAACGACAAAATCCATCTTGGCATTTTTCAGCATTGCCTGTTCCACATGCAGCATCACCCTTCCCTCCTGCTGATCGGCATCAGCCGTCAGGATGCGGGCAACAATCTGTCTGCCGATGTTGGTTATCTCAGCCAGATAACGCATCCCCGTACCATCAAAGAGCTGGATCTGGGAGCCAACGTGCAGACGCAGGGACTTGGAGATATGACGTGATTCGGTCTCGGGCAACAGGACCTCATCGCCATTTCTATCAGCCTGTTCAAAAAAAAATCTACGCATTATCAACAGTCGTCTAGTGGATGGTTAAGTAAAAAAGCTCAAAGACAAGGCGCACAAATTCTGAGGAATGAGGCGTACAATAGGTACGTCGATGTGACGAAGGATGCAGTACAACGCAGAATTTGGGCTTTTTTACAACGCCATCAAATCTCGGTGACGGTACAGGCCCCATTGGGACAAACCTCAACACAGGTCTCACAGCCGATACATTCGTCGGCGTTCACTGGTTCCGCCTTGCCGTTAATCAACTCATAGACGGCTGATGGACAGGCACTGATACACTCTTCACTTCCCTGACATTTATCTTTATCAACAATGACTTCCCACATGGCAATGCTCCTTGGGTTACTGGTTCGGTGGTTTATTTTTGACCATCATATATAAGGTACTCTCAAAAGGGATTAGCTGACACGCTATTTCTTTCCATTATTCATTATAGCCGGCAGGAACATGGTCCAGGGAAAGCTGCTCTCAAACCTGGCACCGACGGACAGAGCTTGGTCAACTGTAATGACACAGGTATCCTCTGTGCCTGAACAGGCCCCGGACCAGCCTTTGAATGTAGACTTGGCATCCGCTGTTGCGGTCAGGGTCACTTCCGTATTGTAATCATAGGTTTCGTCGCAGTCCAGACCGCAATCGATGCCTGTCGGGTCACTGGTAACTGTGCCATTGCCTTCAAGGAGGATGGAGAGACTATAGGTGTCAAGCGTGAAGGTGGCGGTCACCGTTTTCGCACTATCAAGACTGGTGAAGGAACATGTTGCCGCTGTTGTTGTCCCTCCGGTTGTTGTGCAGCCGCTCCACGCCACGGTGGAGCCGGTCTCCGCCGTGGCGGTAAGGGTGATGGCGCTGCCATGGTCAAGGAGCGATGATATCCCACTGCTTTCGGCCGGATAGGTAAAACTGATACCGCCCGTGTCAGAGGCTACCGTGCCGCTGCCGTTGCCGGCTGCGTTGGCGGTAACCGTGTACTGGTTCAGGGTAAAGGTGGCGGTTACTGTTTTTGCACTATCAAGACTGGCGAAGGAGCAGGTTGCCGCTGTTGTTGTTCCGCTTGTCTCTGCACAACCGCTCCATGTGACCGTGAAGCCGGACTCTGCCGTCGCTGTTAGGGTGATGGGAGTACCATGATCAAGGGCTGAAGATATTCCGCTGCTTCCGGCCGGATAGGAATAACTGATATCACCTACGTCAGAGACTATTGTGCCGTTGCCGTTGCCGGCAGCGTTGGCGGTAACGGTATACTGGTTCAGAGTGAAAGTGGCAGTTACTGCTTTTGCACTATCAAGGCTGGAGAAGGAGCAGGTTGCCGCTGTTGTCGTCCCTCCGGTTGTGGCACAGTCGCTCCATGTGACCGTAGAGCCGGTCTCCGCCGTGGCGGTTAGGGTTATGGCGCTGCCATGGTCAAGGAGCGAAGATACATCGCTGGACTTGGCCGGATAGGTATAACTGATACCGCCAGCGTCGGATACCACAGTGCCGCTGCCGTTGCCGGCAGCGTTGGCGGTAACTGTGTACTGGTTCAGGGTGAAGGTGGCGGTTACCGAACGGGCCTGGTCCATAGAGACAATACAGTCTCCTGAGCCGCTACAGGCCCCCGACCATCCGCTGAAGACAGTTTCCAGCCCGGGAGTGGCTGTGAGGGTGACCGACATGTTGGGATCAAAGCTTGCAGAACATTCTGAACCGCAGTCGATGCCTGCCGGGCTGCTGGTAACCGAGCCGTTTCCATTCCCCTCTTGGCTGACGCTGAGCCGTGTGTTAGTCATATATTCCACCGCTCCCATATCCACGGTGTCAACCTCACGCGGGAAGCCGCTGCCTCGCTGGTCAAGGGTCAGGTCCAAGGCATTACTGCCTGTGCTGATGCAGGGACTAATGTCCCTGAGGACATGGGTTTGCGTTGATCCACCGTAATTCCCTAAAGGGAAGAGTAAAGCCTCCTGGCCGACGATATTGTTATTTACGCCGTCGGTGATGGTATGGCCTGCGGCAGTGGCCACGAGGGAATGATCGGCGTTGATGGTTGCACCATAACTGTAGATATCGGGAGCCGAGTTTGCGGCATTGTAATTATAACTGACAATCGAACTGTTCAAGTTCAGGATTCCAAAAGAGAGATGCAGTCCA
>VMSP01000040.1 GCA_013792135.1 Desulfocapsa sp.
AAAATGCGATCTGAAGTAATGGCATGGAATACTGATCGGAATAATCGTCAAACCAAGGTCGATTGGCAGTTCACCACGAATGATGCGCGAATTAAACTGAAACGGCTATATCCGAAACTTTAAAATATACGCTGTACTAGAAGAACTAATAGGGAGGATTGATAGTAAATATCTAGACAAAAAACGACTAGTAGGCTTTTTGCTCACTCAATTAGTCTTAAACAACAATCTCTTCCAGATAGAAAGAAAGGACAACCTCAGGGAAGTGATAGAAGAGCACAGTGAATATATTGACCCAGACATTTTAAGTCGTATTTACGAAGAGCTAGATTTCGATCCGGAAAATCTTGAAATTAGTAAGCTTTGTGTAGAACTTTTGGAACCAGACTTCTCCGGAGAAAATCAAGATGACATTAAGACAGTTATCTCGTTTGTAGTGCCTTTTATTGCTGAAAATGATCACATAATTTGTAGGCTTAATGATAGAGCAGAAATAATATTTTCAAAAATTACCAATGTTTTTGAGGATCCAATTTATTCGTTCTTGGATTCAGCAGAGATGTTAATCAGCGGAATGCCTTTGACATTTTTTGCTGATTCAATTGGTAATGTAAGCGAATCAACAAGAATAGACATTGTCATTAATCATTTTTATCACCCGGACTTTGAGCTAATTGAGAACAACATAGTACCAATAGATCTAGGTAGAGAAGAAGCTAAAAGGGGTGGTCGCTACAGCCCACATAAAGATCAAATTTTAGAGTTTCTTTGGGAACTTCAACAAAATGAAAAATTCCCTTTCCAAATCAAAAACCTCAATTCAGAATTTATTTCAAATTATTTAGTTTCCTATCTCGGCAATGGTGACAAACTACTTCACCATAAGCTATTTACTATTACAAATTTCAATAGTTATTTTGAGGCTAAAAACAAATTTATTAATAATTTAAATGCTCATTATATGTCCGAGGATATTCCTGAAATAAGGTCATATATATTAGATACAAAAATAAATAGTAAAAAATCATTTGCAGACTTTTGCTATCGACTGCTTGAAATCACACTAAAAAAATCTATTGAATTTGGTGGGTTAAATAGTGCCTTTTGGGAAGATCGTGATAAAAAGAATTCCCCAATACTAGAGCCAAAGGCTCAATCAATAATCTACAATCAGATTAGATTTTTAGCTGAGATTAAAGGCATTAAAATCTCTAGGGAAGTCGTTGCTTCGAATGGTAGCCTAGACTTCCATTTTTCTTATACAAAGAATGACATTCTTATGAATGTTTGTGTTGAATTGAAAAATGCGCATCATGAAAATCTTGAGCATGGGCTAACAACGCAGCTTCCTCTTTATATAAAAGACATCGGATCACGAGAAGGTATTTTTCTGGTCCTGTGGTACAAGTCAGAAAGATTCACTAAACCATCAGTATTTGATGACATTAAAGAACTTGAGGATTTTTTATTGAAAAAATCACCCAAAAAATACAGAATCAAATCGCTCATTATTGATTGTAGCCCCAAAATAAGCCCATCTTTAAAATTATCGAAAACCCGTCTAGGGTAAAAAAATCTATCGGCGTTTCACTTGACGCGGCAATTCTATTGGGGCTGAGTAGAAATGGGGTCGGGACATGCTAACTGTCTGAAAACATAAAAATCATTATTGGAAAACAGTTTTTTGCAGGCGATGCAAAGCGCACCTCTCACACGATCTTGACAGGATTTTTACGATAGTTGAGGCTGGGTGCGCCGTCAACATAGATGCCTTCCAGGTAGGAGAGTTTTCTTGGCAGCTGCTGCACCTTGCCCCTGGCAATCAGGAATGTTGCCTTCCGCCCGCCTGTTAGCTTTCCCAGCTTCTCCATGCCGAAGAATCCGGCGCCATTTTCCGAGACGCAGCGGATGGTCTCCGCCAGTGAATAGCCGGCCTTGATGAACAATCTCATCTCCTCGCCCATCGACTCGCCATTGAGTCCATGCAGTATGCCGACACTGCCGGCACCGGTTCCCACAGCCTTTTTCACGCCCAATTCTCTGGCCAGACGCAGTTGCGTCAGTTGTTCGGCGAGCATCTTTTTCCAGAAGGCCTCCGCTCCGGGGTTCGGCTTTCCCGGTGCCACATAGTGCTGGAAAAAGCGGCAACACACATCCCCGTTGGAGCCTGCACCGTCCAAACCTTTCTTTACGAAAACCGGAAGATGTTATGCAATCCAACAACGAATGGTGCTTTATATACTGAGAAGGCCGCTTCAGCCGCGCTTATCTTTTTGACTTCAGGGTGCCTCAAGGTGTTGTTTTATTTGTAATAGGAGGCAGAAACATAGGCCAAGGGAAGTTATAAGGCACAACAAAAGGTGGCGGTGGATAGGACGTACCCAGGAAATCTAAAGCCCAATCAGTGGAAGGAATAAGAAGAGAATTGCTCACCACATAATAGTATGAGTCACCGCCACTATTGGTAATTTCATATCCGAAGTTCATCACGGGCACTGTTCCGGCTCTAAGGAAATATATTGCTTCTTTCTCATACACCAGACCGGTGTGGGAATTGGAGTTAACGGTACGTGTATAAAGCCCATTTACTGCTGCAAATCCGGCACCGCTGACTTTGTATTGGTCGGGAAGTTGTGTTTCGGTAACAACAGGAGGACTTGGAGGCGAACCACCATTGGGGCCAAGCTCCCAGCCCGTCTCAGGCACATCGGTTCCGATATCGCTATGGGTGTAATATTGAGCGCCGATACCATTGTTCTCAATATTCCACACACTGGTCATCATTATCCAGCCATGGCGAATCTCATAATTCCCCTTGACGTACTGCGGGTATCCACTGTAGTTCAGCCCTCTCGCGTAGGTTCCGTTAAGAAACGAATCCACTGTTCCACTGACTATAAGATTTTCAGGTAATGGTTGTTCGGTAACCACAGGAAGAGTTGATGGTGTTCCATCCGGCCCCTGATACCAATCAAGATCCGGAACTCGTACCTCACTTCTGTTATTAAAATAATAACGTGTCGTGGCACTGTCATTTTCTATGACCCAAGCCGGAGATGAAATTATATTGAGACCTCGCCGGAGTTGGAGTGAACCGTTTTCATAGCGCGGCCATCCCTCATGATTCAAAGTTCTGGTATACACACCGGCAACCTGCGTTTCCGCACAGCCACTGACAGTAAGCATATCGGGCAACGGGGTTGTCGTCACTACCGGGGGAGTGCAGGGATTGGCTGCCTGGGAGGTACAATTCCATCCGGTTTCTTCCGGAACCGCAGTGTCTGCCCAATTACCGTAATACACGGCCGCGGTGGATGGCTTTTCAATGTTCCAGGAAAGGCCCATAATCGCATCACTCCACCGAAGGACATAGTCACCCTTTATCCAGCTCATCTTACCATTAACGATGATACCGGCGTTTGTATACGTTCCATTAACGAGCGGGTCATTACTTCCGCTGATAATCATTGAACTCGGCGCTATTACAGCAAAACAGTTTGTGGCCATCAGCAAGAGGCCCAGGAGAAGAAGAACTTGAAGGTGTTTCATTTTATCGCCCATTCATTGGTGGTTAATAGTGCAGTATCCATCCCCGACGTTCACACTCAAACAATTGCCACAGCTGCTAAGGTTTGCCGCTGGAGAGGTTATTTACTATGCGATGCAGAAGGCTTGCGTCTATGTTGACAAATTCCGGCAGGTTTGCCGCTCTTTCCGGCGCAGTGAAATCTTCCAGCAGTACCGGTGTTGAATCCTCTCCGTTTTCATTTATATGCGTGAGCCACAGTTTCGTATAAGGACCATCACTCTTGGCTGCATAAACCATCCATTTTCCATTGGGAGAGAAACTATGCCAGGAATTCATCCTCCCTTCAAAGTTGCAATGCATCACCCTCGGCTCACCGCCTTCTGCCGGGATAATGACCAACTGTGCGTCCGGTTGGATTATCATAAATCCTTTCGATTGCGTGAACACTATCCATTTACCATCAGGTGAAAAACTTGGGAAATAATTGCTCATACCGTTACCGGATGCCCCTTGCACCTGAACAGGAGCAAGGCTATCACTATTAGGAAAGGGAAGCCGGTACAAGTCATAGGTGTAAAAGGCCTTACGTTCCATGAAGTCGATAACGGGAATTGTTTTATCCAGACGTTTTGATTTGATAAATACCAGAGATTTTCCATCGGGACTAAAGACCGGATTGCTCTGAACGTATTGGGGATCGTCAGCTCCAGCCAGCATGCTGAATTTTTTTTCAGATCTGTCGAAAACAGCAATCTGCCCCTGTACCGGGAAAAAAAGCTGGGAGTAGGATATATCCGGCAGCATTTTATACACCGCAATATCGTTGATGGTACTCGCAACATAGCGGCCGTCCGGAGACAATTTTGCAAACAGCCCGAAGGTCCTGATCCCGGGCTCCGGCTTCACGTTACTCCAGCTGATCACATGAGTATCATCGAGCTGAGTATCCGGCAGGATGTCTGTGATAACATAAGCACCTTTGTCCCCCTGAAAATCCGCATCCATTCCCATGACAGTTCCACTACGGTCAAAGGAATGACAATTGGCACAAATCTCCATTTTTTCAAGGACTACAGGAGGAGGCTTTTCCTCACTGGCCCAACCTAATCTCCATCTGATTGTGGTAAGATTTTTGATGGCGTTCGTCACCGGCAACGGGACTTCCCTGTAAAAAATCGGCGCCTGGACCGCATCAGCAGAGGCGCGGATAGTGACAAGAGAACCGGATTGTTTTTTTCCCGCGCTCAGGCCCGTGATGTTGATTACAAGATCATTATCAAGGGCATGTTTTTTCATCACGGCCCAAACTGAGGGAGCGGGCTGCCAGTTTTTTTCTTGGATTGTAACAATAAGGGGTGGCGTTGGTTCCGGATAAGTAACAGACAGTTCCCAACGAGTGGCTGAACTGGCATCATCCCAACGAAAAGTCGGGCTGCGGAAATCGCTTGGAAAAAGTGCGCCTTGAAGGGGGTAGGTGACGGTCAGCTTGCCTGTTCTTGCATGAGCAGCGCCCACGTTTGTCAAAAACAGCATTGGAACGGCAACAACCAGATAGAACAATATATTTTTCATTTAACGCTTAAGCCTCTGGTTACGAATCAAAATAGACTTTCTTGCATGAATACACCGAGCCGCCTGGCTGGAGAGGCAATTTGATCATACCGTCAAACCCACAGATTTTTTTCCCCCGACTTTCAACCAATATGACTGTATCGAAACGTACATCACAAACTACAATCTTATAAAGAATCAGTCAAACAATGAGATGTTAACCAAGGAGGTAATTCTGAGGGTAATTCTGGGGACACAATACCGATTGAAAAATTGATCGGTATCAAACAGCAACAACCGGATAGCAGAATCCTTTCGTTGCAGAACATGGCTGATTTAGTTTATAACTTTTATATAAAAGAATATCAGGGGGCAGACTATGGTTTTCAGTGAGAAATCGTAATCAAGTTGCCTGTCTTCACGTGGGGGGCCGGATAATTAGCAGATATTTAGTACTCTGGTGTCGTAATCTGAATCAATATTTTTCATTAGAGCAATCAATCGTTAAGGAGAAATTGAATGGATATCATAAAATGGCGCGCGGCGTATGCAACCGGGATCAGTTCGATGGATATTCAGCACCAAAAGTTGATTGGACTTATCAACAAAATGTATACGGTGCTCCGCAACGAGGAACCCGATAGTTCAATACAAGGGGTGCTGGATGAGATGGCAGAGTATGCGGAAAGTCATTTGAAAGATGAGGAGACTATCCTGGAAAGCAATGACTATCCCGACTTTGCCAATCATCTTGCTATCCACAAGAGTTATCTGGATAAGCTGAAAGTGCTAATGACTGAATGGCAAAATGAAGATAAGGCGGCGGCGATGGACATCTATACTTTTCTTCGCCAATGGTGGATGGGGCACATTGTTACTGAAGATCAGAAATACGGTGAATTCCTGAAAGACAAAGGGATTAAATAGGTTTGTGGGCGGGTAAATAATTCTTGTTTCATCCCCTTATTATTTGCTGTTTGAGACTTTCTCTAAAGATGTTGCATTTTCCCTTTTTGCGTACCCAAAGCTCCTTATTTTTATCAGCAAACTCTTCATGCTTCAGATATGAGCCACCTCTATGAATACACGTAAAACTAAAATAGTGTGCACCATAGGCCCTGCAACCTCAGCTTTTACGATTCTAAAGCAGCTTGCTGAAAATGGAATGAATGTTGCCCGTCTCAACATGTCCCATGGCACACATAAATGGCATAGTGAGGTAATTAAGCACATTAAAACCATTAATGAGAAAACAGGTTCTTCTGTTGCCATTCTTCTCGACACCAAGGGGCCAGAAGTACGAACAGGTGATGTGAAGACTGATATTGTCTTGCATAAAGGGGAGACTTTAACTCTGACGATCAGGCGCCAGGCTGAGCTCGAACCATACTGTGTTGAAATAAACTATGATGGTTTTGTTTCCGATGTTGCCCTGGGCGATATAGTCTTAATTGATGGAGGGATGCTTAGCCTCAAGGTCATGGATATTACGCAAACAGATATCAGATGCGAGTGTCTTGATAATGGCGTTCTGAGCTCTCGGCGTCACGTCAATATTCGAGGTAAAAGCGCAGACCTGCCATCAATAACAGAAAAAGATTGGCAAGATATTGCTTTGGGCATTGAAAATGGTGTTGATTTCATTGCGCTTTCTTTTGTCAAGGGAGCCCCTGCTATTGAAGAGTTACAGCAATTTATCACTGAAAAAAATGTACCCATTGATATTATTGCAAAAATAGAAAGTGCTGAGGCAATTCCTCACCTTGACGAAATAATAGCAGTAAGCGATGGAATTATGATAGCAAGAGGAGACCTCGGAGCCGAGTTGCCTTATGAAGAGGTTCCACTCCTTCAGGAACAGATAATCAAGAAATGCCGTATTGCTGGAAAACCGGTAATCGTGGCCACGCATATGCTTGAATCTATGATTGTTAACCCAACGCCGACAAGAGCTGAAGTGACAGACATTACCCAAGCTGTACTACAAGGTACTGATGCAATAATGCTGTCAGGAGAAACAGCAACGGGCAAACACCCACTGAAGGCCTTGGAGGTGATGGATGTCGTTGCCCGCAGAATAGAAAGAGAAATGGAGCAGGATACGAAAGTGATGGTGCAGGCATCAGATAATGCAAAGTATGAAATTGCCAGAAGCGCATCAATACTCAACAACAACCTGAAAGCTGCCGCCACCCTGGTTTTCACCAGACGCGGCTTAATGGCTGTTCTGCTTTCACAATGTCGGCCTAATGGGCCAATTTATGCATTTACCAATACAACCCATGTGCGGCGTAGACTTGGTATTCACTGGGGTGTTTCTGCCTTTCGCATCAAATTTTCCAATGATCCTGAAGTCTCGATAGATCGAGCTGTTACGCAGCTGCAGCACAAAAAACTCTTAAAAGAAGGCGACCGCATGATAGTGCTCTCAGATATTCTTGCAGGTGGCAAATTTATAGAAACAGTACAGGTTCGTATTGTTTAACCCGAACATGTTACCAAGGCGGCAACATGGAGTCGGGCCAAGTCAAAAATCTGTTGTCATGGCAAAACGCTCCTGTCATACCGTCTTGACTGGATTTTTACGATAGGTGGCGCTGGGTGCGCCGTCGACATAGATGCCTTCCAGATAGGAGAGTTTTCTTGGCAGCTGTTGCACCGTGCCCCTGGTAATCAGGAATGTTGCTTTCCGCCCGACAGTAAGCCGGGGATATGGGGCTTCCTCGTCTTCGATGTTGGAGGAATACTGGCCGAGGAGGTTTCACAGTTTCAGGATTTTTTAACCGGCGAAAATCCCGGCAGGGTAAATTTGAGCGTCACCTCGCCGGTCTGTTTATCAAGGGTCACCATCTTTTCACCGCCCTCTGTGGCGCCCAGCTTCCGGCCGGTTGCCATCTCCAGAAGACCACTGATAAAACCCATGCCCTGATTCAAGACCTCCTCCATCTGCTCGGCGGATTGTCCGGCGGTATCATCCAGAACTTCTTCCGGCACCGACACCTCCAGAGTTTCAACTTCCTCTTCCGCGACAAAATCAACCTCGTTCCTGAACACCTCCGGGTTAAGAAAATGTGGCGTATCTTCGGCAAGATCCTCGGCCGGAATGGACTCTGCCCGTACCATCTCCACCTCTTCTCCCATCATTTCGCGCAGCTGGTTGACCATTTCCTGACGTTTTTCACGAGAGAGCATCACCTCGTCCTTGCCGCCGTCAAAGACTCCATCAAAGAGATCTCCCTTTAATTTGATCCCGGCCATAATCCGCTCTTCAATGCTAAATTTTGCAATCAAATTAATAACATTGATACATTTGCTTTTTTGACCGATTCGATGGACCCGGCCGATACGTTGATTAACCTTTGCCGGATTCCAGGGCATTTCAAAGTTCACCACACAATCCGCGGCCTGAAGGTTCAATCCGGTTCCTCCGGCATCGGTGGACAAAAACACCTTGCAGTCCGGATTCGTGTCAAATTCATCAATCAATGCCTGGCGCCTGACAACCGGGACCTTGCCGGACAGCTCAACAAAAGGAATTGCCTCCCGTGACAGGTATTTGCCGATAAGCATGGTCATGGTTGTCCATTCGCTGAAGATCACCACCTTTCGCCCATTTTGCTTGATCAATTCATCTAAGATATTGGCCAGTTCATCGAGCTTCGGTGAGATATTTGTTTTCCGATCTATCAAATAAGTAGAATCACAAGTCTGCCGCATTTTAAGGAGTAGCATCTGAATACGCAGCAAATCCATCGGCGTGAGAAATTTTTTGTTCAACAAGGGCAGAAGCAATTGGTAATATCCTGCATGGATTTCCGCCTGATCTTGATGCAGATCGATATAATAATTGTTTACAATCAACTCGGGCAATTCATCCAGCACCTCTTCTTTTCGACGGCGGATGACCAGAGGCTTGAGTTTTTCATGTAATTTGTGCAGGTTAACATAGCCAAGGATGTCTCCTTTTTTACGACGACTGAGAAGGAAGTGGTCAGCCGCAAACTGCCAGAGAGGGCTGAGCAGTTCCGGGTCGAGAAACTGCGCCAGAGAATAGACATCTTCCAGTTTATTCTCTAAAGGCGTGCCGGTCAGGACAATTGCATGCTGCCGAGGTAGACTCTTGACGGCTTCGGCGGTTTTGGTTGCGAAGTTTTTAATCCGCTGCGCCTCATCCAGGATGATCAGATCTGGTTTTAGACGGGAGATTATGGTCACATCCCGGAGAACCGCTTCATAATTGGTAATCTTAAACAAGCTGGCATCCGTGCGATACTGCTCTGTACGATTTCGGGCATTACCGGTGATTATGCAGGCTTTTTCATCAGTGAAACGCTCAATTTCCCGTTGCCACTGTTGTTTCAAAGAACTCATGGTAACAACCAAAACATTTCGAAAACCAAAGATGTCTTTTTTCAAGATGCTCAGCCCAATGGCCTGCAGGGTTTTTCCAAGACCCATCTCGTCACCGATCAGAACGGCCTTCTTGTAAAGTCCAAATTTAATGCCTTCTTCTTGGTAGGCATAGGGAACCACTTTAAGTGAGCTGGAAATGTCCGACAATGGCCTGGTTGCGGCATGGGACAACTCGTTGTCTGTGGCGGCATTGTTAAGCTTGAGCATGACAGGATCCTGGACACGAACCTGTTTATAACGCTCAAGTTTTTGCAGATAGGGAATGAAATCGGCAACATTGTCTTTACGAAAAAGATTTTGTTCATCAAAGATTTCCGTCAGCAGACCCGTGAGTTCTTTGCCGTTGTCGGCGCTGTCCCGCTCATGAAAAAGTCGTGGCCTTCCAGCAACACTATCCCAGAAGATATCTATATAAGGGAAGGTTTCCCGGTCGATACGCTTGGCAAAATCCTTCTGTGTCTCAAGAAAATAACTTAAAAAAATCAGATGTTTACATGTGGATAATTTGTTTGAATAAAAATCAGGACAGGAACAGTGACCAACACCCGCCGCGGGATTATGAAGAGTAACCTGATATTGCCGTCCCTTAGCTGTCGTTACCAGGTGGTCCCCTTTCAGCATATCCCCCTGGATTACCTTCAATTCTTCGATTTTTGCCCGTTTGCGACGGTCCTCAAGGGCCTGCTGTCTGATCTCCTCAGCGGAAAGGTATGGTGCTTGCCGGTCGTCATCGTCAATCGACTGATCTTCCGCATCTCTTTGCTGATCGAGTAACTCAAGCAAGATCGCCACAATATGTTTGCAACCGGGCCCGGGATATGGACAATCACACTGACCGGTGACGGTGCCGTTCAATACTACTTCAGTCCGATAATTACCATAATTCCCATCAACTTCGTATACATACCGGCCATTGCCGCTTTGTTCCCGGATACGACGAAAGGCTCCATTTTTCTGCAGGAACTCCCCACGTTTAAAAATTATTGTTGAATCGGCAAGTTGACGGATAGTATCGATGTGAAGAGCAACCATGAGCAGTCCTTTTAGAAATATTATTTTGAGCAAAAAACATGCAATCGATTGGCATTCGGCTGTTAAAACGGTTACATATCACGCGTTGGCGTGCGCCTTTTCATGCTCAGCGTCACAACTACGCCTGCGCTGAAAATGGCTTGCCTCCTTGCCTCTGCGCCCGTTTTGACAGCCTCGGTACTCAAAGGATTGCAGGATTTAGGTTGAAAACGTAGCTATCTATATCTATCAAGAACAGCAACGCAAGGGTTCCGGCGACGAAATCTGACCATACAACGGGCGAATTTTCAAGCGCAATTCTTCTTCGCCATTATTTCAACCCGGATCTATTTTGAATTCGACGGATCTCATTTTCAGGAGCGGCCTTGAAGTTACGGGGACATGATCCAGAATTCCAAGACCAGTTATCGGATTCAGTGGAATGCGCATATTGTTTGCAGGCGGTGCAAAGCGCTCCTGTCACACCACCTTGATAGGATTTTTATGATAGGTGACGCTGGGTGCGCCGTCAACATAGATGCCTTCCAGATAGGAGAGTTTTCTTGGCAGCTGCTGCACTGTGCCCCTGGTAATCAGGAATGTTGCATTCTGTCCGACAGTAAGTGCTCCCAGCTTCTCCATGCCGTAGAATCGGGCTCCATTTTCTGAGGCGCAGCGGATGGTATCCGCCAGTGAATAGCCAGCCTTGATGAACAATTTCATCTCCTCGACCATCGACTCACCATGGAGTATGCCGACACTGCCGGCACCGGTTCCCACCGCCGTTTTCACGCCCAATTCTCTGGCTAGACGCAGTTGCGTGAGTTGTTCGGCGAGCATCTTTTTCCAAAAGGCCTCTGCGCTGGGGTTCGGCTTTCCCGGTGCCACATAGCGCTGGGAAAAACGGCAACACACTTCCCCGCTGGAGCTTGCACCGTCCAGACTATTCTTGGCCCGCAGGACGCTGGGAATCCACAGCACATCCTTCTCCGCCATTTTCCTGAGATTGTCCTCGCCCATAGCGTATCCCTGTTCAATGGCATCGCACCCGGCCTCAAGTGCCTCCGCTACCTGTTGCCAGCCATTGGCCACCACCACCGCCTTTTTCTCGCCTCGGTGCTGCAGAAGGCGGCCCAACTCTTCATGGTTAAGCCGAAGATAGGGGGCTTCCTCGTCTTCGATATTGCCGGAATAATCGAGTTTAAGAAAAGCAGCGTCTGGAGAGTTGTCGGCGTCACAATCCTGCCCGCTCCGGCAGAGACCACCGGAGCTGCGAATGTCAATGATGCTCCCCGGCGCCAGTCCCTGTTGATATCGTTTCCCCAGGTCGCTCAGGTCATCGCTGACAGCCACTCCCTGCACTCCGTATGCATGGCAGTAACTGATATGCCGCTCCACCATTGCTGCCTTTTCCGCAAGGTTGGCCTCTTCAGCGGCTAAGCGGACCTGCCCGTCCACGGAGGGAGATCGCGTAAGCGAAACGCTGCAGTCAACCAGCGCCGGCAATATGACACAGTGCGAGAAGTCATCAATTACAACCCCGTCATCGTGGGGAAGGTCTACAGCCGAGCCAATTGCGGTGATAATGGTGTTCTTCACTGCCAGAAAAACATTCTTGCGCACATCGGCGCCGCTGCCGTCGATAAAACGTCCCGCCACTATGAATCGTGTTCCGCCCATGAATATTTTGTTTCCTTTTATATGCGGTCGTGCATTTGATGTGATTTGATTAAGGAAAGAGGTTCCTCTCTTTCCTTAATGGTAGATGCAAAGGAGCGTAAACCAAAATAATCCGTCATGACACTGTTCACAAAGATGAGGTGCTGGTAACAATTGAGGGGAATCCAGCAGGTAGTAGTTTCCGGAACTTCTTTTCGTCATCCGGTTTAAGCCCGACGACGAAAAGAATTTTTTTTAATATTCAAGCAGCCATACTGCTGCCAGCAGGAGGGGGAACAAAGGCTCGCTGCCCCAATTCCTGGTCGAGCATCAGAAGGCCACGTGAGTCTTCACCGATCCGTTGTAATTTTTTTAGAATCAGAGAAAAACTGGATTCTTCCTCGATCTGCTCGGTGACAAACCATTGTAGAAAGATCTGGGCGGCGTAGTTTTTGTCTTTGCCTGCCATAAACATCAGATTATTGATGCTGGCGGTGACAAACTTTTCGTGTTGCAGACCGATTTCAAAGGCCTCGGCTGGTTTAGTGAAGTTGTTCTGCGGCCCGTCAATGGGCAAAAGATTGGTGCGGCTGCCGGTCTCGCAGGTGAAATTAAAAAATTTTTCGCCATGGGTCATTTCCTCAAGAGCCTGAACCCGCATCCAGCTTGCAAACCCGGGTAAGTCTTCGGACTGAAAATAACCAGCCATGGCCATGTAGAGGTAGGCGGAATAAAATTCGTTTTTCATTTGTTCATTAAAAGCATCCTGTAGTTTTTTGCCAAGCATAATTCTTCTCCTTTACTTGAGGTGAGAAAAACAGATAGATAATAAATATTTTTTCATAAAAAAATTTTACTGACAGTAAATTTTCCGCTACGAAGATAAAAAAGGGGCCTGATTTAATATTTTCTAGGAGTCTGTCGGATTTTGGTGATTCAGTTTTCGTAACTTGCTGATATTTAAAGAAATACTAGAAATGTTACGCAACTTGCAATTTGTATTATATGTTGCAATATCAATATGTTATCTTTTTTAAATTCGGATAATCCGACAGACTCCTAGCAACAATTTTACAAATTTCAGTAACATCACGGCTCTGCTGAGCCGGGATGTTACTGAAATTAAGTTATTTCTTATCAATCACATTAAATCCAAAACTAAAAATGTCCATATGGTATGATTCTTTTACTTTAATATACCGGGTATCATAGACTGAACTCATTGGAATCCGTTTTTTTCAAGGTACTCATAGTCAAGAAATTTTATCCTTTCTGGTTTACTGTTTTCAGCTTCCTATAAAGATGTTGCATTTTTCCTTTTTGCGTATAAAATATTTTCTTCTTTAACTTTGACTTTTGTGGTCAAGTCTGGTGGTTAATCTACCAGGTAAAGGTTTATTCCGACGGCAGGCGAGTATGTGGTCTGCCGTTTTGTTTTTTGAGTTGCTTGCAGTTGTTCCGTTGGTTCTACCTATAAGTGGGAGTCGAAAAAGATAATGGCCTTAATCGTTCAAAAATTTGGCGGGACGTCAGTAGGGAGTCCTGCGAAGATAAAAGCAGTTGCCGAGCGGGTGCTCAGAAACAAGAAACAGGGCAATCAGATGGTGGTGGTTTTATCTGCCATGTCGGGTGAGACCAATCGTCTGGTCGATCTGGCCTCGCAGATGCAGGAGCTGCCTGATACCAGGGAGATGGACATGCTGCTGTCCACGGGTGAGCAGGTGACTGTTTCCTTGTTTGCCATGGCCGTGAAACAGGCCGGGGATGATGCCGTCTCTTTCCTGGGTGATCAGGTGAAGATCAAGACCGATTCGGTACACACCAAGGCCCGGATCGAGTCCATTGATTCGGAAAAGATCCGGGCCGAGCTGAATCAGGGCAGGGTGGTTGTCATTGCCGGCTTCCAGGGTGTCAATGAAAAGGGCGATATCACCACGCTGGGACGGGGAGGCTCCGACACCACAGCCGTCGCCCTGGCCGCCGCCTTGAAGGCTGATTCCTGCGAGATATATACCGATGTTGAGGGCGTCTATACCACGGATCCGAATATCTGCGCCAAGGCCAGAAAGATTGACCGGATCTCCTACGATGAAATGCTGGAGCTAGCCAGTCTGGGGGCCAAGGTCCTTGATATCCGGTCTGTGACTTTAGCCAAACGTTATAAAGTTCCAATCCATGTTCGCTCCACGTTCACTGAGACTGAAGGCACCTGGGTTATTGAGGAGGATAAACAAATGGAAGGATTGATCGTCTCTGGTGTTACCTATAATAAAAACGAGGCCAGAATCACGGTTTCAGGGGTGCCGAATCAGCCGGGTATTGCTGCCAAGATTTTCACTCCGATTTCTGATGAGAATATCATTGTCGATATGATCATCCAGAATCAGGATGCCGGCCGTGGCAAGGCCGATATGACCTTTACGGTTATACGCAGCGATTATGAGCGTACTCTCAAGCTGCTGCAGGAGCTTATCAAAAAGATCGGTGCCGAAAGCGTGCAAGGGGATACCAATATTACCAAGATTTCCATTGTCGGCGTCGGGATGCGAAACCATTCCGGCATTGCCTCCACCATGTTCAGTGTCCTGGCCAAGGAAGGAATCAATATTTCCATGATCTCCACCTCGGAAATCAAGGTTTCCTGTGTCATTGAAGAGAAGTACACTGAGCTTGCGGTCAGGGCTCTGCATGATGCCTTTGAGCTTGACAAGAGCAACATTCCCGCTGAAGAACAGTGATGGTAGCAAGCAAAAAAAACGTCGCTCTATTGAACTGTTATGATTGATAATTGATTCAGTTCGTTAACCCGTAACCAGGGAAATAAAGTATGTCCAGACAACAAGTAGAGATCTATGATACCACTTTGCGAGATGGTACCCAAGCCGAAAATTTTAATCTGTCGGTGAGTGACAAGATTCGAATCAGCCATCAGCTTGATGAACTTGGCATCGATTTCATCGAGGGCGGCTGGCCTGGCTCCAATCCTCAGGCGGTGGAGTTTTTTCAGACCATGCATGGGCACATCATGAAACATGCCCGACTGTCAGCCTTTGGTTCTACTCGGATGTTTGCCAATCCGGCTGACAAGGACGCCAATCTTCAGGCCTTGATTGCCGCCAGAACTCCCGTTATTACCATCTTCGGCAAATCATGGGATATTCATGTCTTTGATGCCCTGCGCATCAAACTTGAAGACAACCTGCTGATCATTGAGGAATCTCTGCGCTATCTGCGACCCCAGGTGGCAACCCTCTTTTATGATGCCGAGCACTTTTTTGACGGCTTCAAGAAAAATGCCGAATATGCCCTGGCCACCCTTGGCAAGGCCATTGACGGTGGTGCGGAACGTCTGATCCTCTGTGACACCAACGGCGGCATGCTGCCCCAGGAGGTCCAGCCCATCGTCGAGCGCGTCCAAGCTTTTATCCGGGAGCGAGGGGCCAAGGTGGAGCTTGGCATCCATGCCCATAACGACTCAGAAACAGCGGTTGCCAATTCGCTCTTGGCAGTCAGTCTTGGGGTGCGTCAGGTGCAGGGGACCATGAACGGCTATGGAGAGCGGTGCGGAAATGCCAATCTGACTTCCATTATTCCAGCCCTGGCCCTGAAGATGGACTGTGATTGCGAGTCGGTCAGGAGGATCACCAAACTCACCGAGACATCCAGGCTGGTTGATGAGCTGGCCAATCTTCCATCGAACAAATATCAACCCTATGTGGGCCGCTCCGCTTTTGCCCACAAGGGCGGTATCCATGTCTCGGCCGTGAAACGCAATCCGCTGACCTATGAACATATCGAGCCAGAGAAGGTCGGTAATATCCGGCGCATCCTTATCTCTGATCAGTCAGGGAAGAGCAATGTCCTGCACAAGGCCAAAAAATTCGGGATTAATCTCGAGGATGACAACCCAATCGTTGCTTCCATTGTCAGGGAATTGAAAGATCTTGAAAACCAGGGCTTTCAATATGAAGGTGCCGAGGCCTCTTTCGAGCTGCTCATGCGTCGCGCCCTTGGCACCCAGAGAAATTATTTTCTACTTAAGGCGTTCCGGGCCATCAACAGCAAACGTGCCATGGATCAGCCACCCGAAACCGAGGCCACTATTCGCCTTGAAGTCGGGGGAGAAGAGGTGCATACCGCGGCCATGGGCAATGGTCCGGTTAATGCCTTGGATGGGGCGCTGCGTAAGGCCTTGATTCATTTTTATCCCAGCCTGCAGGAGGTTGAACTCATAGATTACAAGGTGCGAGTCCTCTCCGGAGAGCATGGAACCGGGGCCAAGGTGCGGGTCCTCATTGAGTCCAAAGATCATCATGAGCAATGGGGGACGGTTGGAGTCTCATTGAATATCATTGAAGCATCCTGGCAGGCCATTGTCGATTCCATGAATTATAAACTGATGCGAGATGAGCAGAAACAGGCAAAGTAGTCCGGGATCGCAACTAAAACCGCATATTCAAAATGATGCCCGGGTGGAGATTCTTCTCTTCCTGGGCATCGTCTTTTGGTGCTTGCTGCTGGGGACTTCTTTTCAGGGAATGTTTTCAAGGCAAGCGGAGAATGTTTTATCCTTACATTGGGACGGCAGGGCGCTGCAGATGGTGCCGGCGGAAATTTCTGTTTCTGGGAAGAGCGAATCTCCCAAGACTGTTCCCGCTGGAGTGACTCCTTTTCTGTTTCAACCTATGCCCGTTAATTTTGCCGATCCACAACTTCTGGCAACCATATCAGGAATCGGACCCGAACTGGCCGCCCAGATTGTCAAGTCACGAAACAGCAAAGGCTTATTTACAGGCCCGCATGATCTGCTGAGTGTCCCTGGTATCGGACATTCCCGGATGGAGCAGTTTGCTCCCCATTTTTCCTTTAGCGTAACCCAGTGAATACGATACAATCCATACAAGATCCGGTGCTGGTGCTGATTGGCCCAACTGCAATCGGCAAGACGGAGTTGTCGCTGCTGCTGGCGGAACGTTTTGACTGTGAGATTGTCAGCGTTGACTCCATGCAGGTCTATAATTATATGGATATCGGCACCGCCAAGGTAAGTCTTGAAGAACGAGCGCGGATTCCGCATCATCTCATTGATGTGGTCGAGCCGGACAAGGAATATGATGCGGCCACTTTTGTCCATGATGCCCTCTATGCCATTGAACAGATTCATCTCCGGGGCAGGGTGCCCCTGCTCACCGGAGGAACAGGCCTTTATCTGCGAGCTCTGATTAATGGGCTCTCTTCCGGAATAGGACAGTTTCCGGAGATCAGAGAACAGTTACAGCAGCGACTGACCCTGGTTGGACCTCACGTGTTACATGAAGAACTAGCACAGTGTGACCGATATTCCGCAGAAAGGATCCATGAAAATGACACGCATCGTCTGCTGCGGGCGCTGGAGATCTACAAGGCAACGGGTAAGCCCTGGTCTGAGCATATTCTTGAACACCAGAAACAAAAAACACGCCGTTTCTCCAATATCCTGCAGGTCGGATTGACATGTCAACGCGATCAGCTGTATCGGCGCATTGACATGCGGACCACTCTGATGCTCAAGAGCGGGCTGGAACAGGAGGTGAGGGGATTGATTGCCAGAGGATACAGTCCTCAACTAAAATCCATGCAGGCGATCGGTTATCGTCACATGAATAATTACCTGGAGGGTATCTGGGATATGGAAGAAACTGCGCGCCTGCTTGCCAGAGACACCAGGCGATATGCCAAACGTCAATATACCTGGTTTGCAGCAATCCCGGAGTTGGAATGGTTTGAGGTGCAGGATCAGAAAAAGATTATAGAAAGAATTGGAAAATGGATGGGATGAGCAGCTAGTATTAAGACAGAAAAACTCGTTATTCTTGTACTGTACGCGAATAAGTTAATGTCAAATCGAGATAATTATTAGGCCGGAGCAGCTGTGCTCTGGAGAAGCTGGAAAATATTATGGAAAGAATGAACAAGCAAAGCAAAAACAGAAATACCTCTAGTCCTAATTACATAAATGGATAAGCTCATGTCGATTCGAGATAATGAGCAGGCAGGAGCAACTGTTCAGTGGAGAGTGGAGCCGCGGGTGGAACCCAGTACTGAACTGCAGCAGATGGCAACAGAACTGAAGCTTCATCCTATCATCGTAAAGCTCCTGGCGCAGCGCGGGATGCAGGAGCAGAAGAGGGTAGAGGAGTTTTTACAACCAAGCCTGGCGGAACTCCCCAGCCCCTTGGAAATGGGAGGAATGAAGGAAGCGGTTGCACTGGCAGGCCGAGCAGTACTGGCGGGAGAGCCAATTCTGATCTGGGGTGACTATGACGTGGACGGGACCACAGGGACTGCGCTTCTGGTCTCATTTTTTCGAGAGCTTGGGGCCACGGTAAGATATATCATTCCTAACAGGATAACGCATGGTTACGGTTTACACATTGACCTCCTGCGCTCCCTGGCTCCCGCCAATCCCGATCACAAAACGCTCCTTATAACAGTTGACTGCGGAATATCGGCAAATGACGAAATCCTTGCTGCCAAAAAAATGGGTTTTCAGGTCCTGGTGACCGATCACCATGAACCTCCGGAAGGGATTTTCGCAGCGGATGCCATACTGAACCCCAAGCAATCCGCCTGTACCTTTCCCACAGAGGAGCTTGCAGGTGTAGGGGTTGCCTTTTATCTTGCCTGCGGAATCCGGCAATACCTGCGGGAAAAGGGGTTTTTCAACGAAGAAAGGAGCGAGCCAGATGTCCGGGACTTTCTGGATTTAGTGGCTTTGGGAACAATCGCCGACATGGTTCCTCTGGGGAAGGTGAACAGAATCCTGGTAAAAGAGGGCATGAACAGGATTGAGCAGCAAAAAAGAGCTGGACTAAGGGCGATGCTCGAAGTGAGCGGTTTGCTTAACAGTCAGAAAAAACCAATCAGTTCCATTAGTTCAGGGGACATCGGCTTTCTTCTCGCACCCATGATTAATGCAGCTGGAAGGCTTGCAGAGGCCGACCTTGCGGTTCAACTGCTGTTAAGTGAAAATGTAAATCAGGCCATGGATTTTGCCAAAGAGTTGCTGGCATTGAATGACGAAAGAAAAAAGATTGGCCAGGACGTCTATGCGAGAGCCGTTACCCTGCAGGAGCAGAAGGTTGGAAATGGCAACTGCTTGATATTAAAGGGTGATTTTCACCATGGAGTAATCGGAATTGTTGCTTCAAGAATGGTGGAAAGATTTCATCTTCCGACCATTCTTTTTGGTCAAGAAGTGGATAGTCAAGGCAAGATGGTGTTCAAAGGGTCGGGACGTTCCGTGCCGGGAATAAACCTTCATGCCGCACTTGAAAAATGTTCGGAAACAATGATCCGCTATGGCGGGCATGCCATGGCCGCTGGAATGTCGGTTTCTGAGGAGCTTTTTGATCTTTTTGTCAGAAGAATAAATGAGGAAGTCAGCAGGCAGGTGCGAGATGTTGATCCCGTTGCGATACTGACCATAGATCTTGAGGCGGAGATTGATGAGATCTTTTCTGCTGATTGCAGCGGACAGATGCAATTGCTTGAACCGTTCGGCCCAGGAAATAGAAGTCCGGTTTTCTATACCCGAAGTCCTCACTTGGTTGAAACCAAGGCTATTGGCGCTGAAGGCACGCACCTGAAAATTTCATTTCAATGTAACAACGCAATTCAAAAGGGAGTTGGTTTTGGACTTGGTTCTTATCTGCCAGATCTCCGTCAAGATAATAATCCAGCAATTGCCTATGCTCCTATGGCCAATCGTTACCGTGGAATCCATACCTGGGAAGTAAAGGTAGTGGGGATTCAGTTTTCGCAAAATCAAGATATCCAAAAAATAATTATCTAGAATAAGAAATAGCATATTTAACTAACATGCTATTTTAACGAATTAATAATTTACTAAACATAATATACATTATGCGACATTGCCAAGCATTGATTTTTTTTGTCTCATTTTTAACGGTTAAATTTAAAGGGATGGCGTTGAGGCCTCGAGGATGCCTTCCTTGGTTTTGTGGTGAGATGTAAAACCAATGGCGCGATACAGGGACCGCTTGCTCTTTCTCTTTTGTCGAATTCGTGGTATCAGTGTGTTGTCGCTGAAACACTATATTCCTCTGTCTCTCGGTCGTTAAGATCGTCTGGCAGGATTGAAATGTTTTTTTTGCCATGTATGAAATGCGTGGCTGTTTATTTGGGAGTTTTTTTATGTCGAGAAATATCTATCAGGAACCTCTGGTAAGCCGTTACACCAGTCGAGATATGCAGGAACTGTTTTCTGAGATGACCAAGTTTACCACCTGGCGTAAATGCTGGGTCGCTTTGGCTGAGGCCCAGTACGAACTTGGTTTGACCGATATTGTCAAGCCGGAGATGATTGCCCAGATGAAGGCCAATGTCGACAATATTGATTACGACCTAGCAGCAGCCAAGGAAAAAGAGATCCGTCATGATGTTATGGCCCATGTCTTTGAATTTGGGATAAAATGCCCGCTTGCTGAAGGCATTATCCATCTGGGAGCGACCTCTCAGTTTGTGGTCTGTAACACCGACCTGATTATTCAGAAAAAGGCCTTTGCCCTGATACGATCTGCCCTGCTCCAGGTTATCCGCAACCTTGCCGAGTTTGCTCTCAAGTATAAGGATCTGCCAACCTTGGGATTTACTCATTATCAACCCGCCCAGCCGACCACCGTTGGCAAAAGAAATACCTTGTATATTCAGGATCTTGTTATGGATCTTGAATATATTGATTCTTTTCTGGAGCAGGTAAAGGCCAGGGGCGCCAAAGGTACTGTGGGTACCCAGGCGACCTTTATTGAACTCTTCAAGGGGGATAATCAGAAGGTCAGAGATCTGGACTTGCTGGTTGCCAAAAAGCTCGGATTTTCCAATGTTTTTGCGGTGACCGGTCAGACTTATCCCCGGAAGCTGGATACGAAGCTTGCTGAAACACTCGCTGGTATAGGAGGTTCTGCGCATAAGTTCGCAGTTGACTTGAGGTTGCTTTCCAATCTCAAGGTGCAAGAAGAACCTTTTGCCAAGCACCAGACAGGCTCCTCGGCCATGGCCTACAAACGTAATCCCATGCGCTCGGAAAGGATGACCGGTCTTGCCCGTAAGCTCATGGGGCTGCCTGCTGATTTTGCGGCCACCTTTGCCAATCAGTGGTTCGAGCGTACCCTTGACGACTCCGCTATCCGGAGAATGGATATTCCTCAGGCCTTTTTGTTAACGGATGCCATTCTTAAGCTTTACATTAATATTACGTCGCAAATGGTCGTGTTTCCGAAACAAATTGATCGGCACTTGCGCATGGAACTGCCCTTTATGTCCACTGAGAAAATCCTCATGGAGGCCGTGGAGAAAGGTGAAAGCCGTCAGGAAATGCATGAAGTCATCAAGGAGCACTCTCTGGCTGCTGGCAGGGTCGTGAAGGAGGAAGGCGGAGACAATGATCTGCTGCAACGCCTGGCAAATGACCCACGAATGCCTTTCGGTATGAGAGATCTGCAGGGGCTTGTTGGCGATTATACTCAGTTCACCGGCCGGGCCTCAGCCCAGACCAGTGAGTATATTGAAGAGATTGTCGCCCCCCTGCTTGCTGCTCGCAAAGATCAAATGACTGAGGTTGATTCCTCACTTTCTGTCTGATTGACTGCACGATGATGGACCCGCAGCATTTTAAAGAGCTTTATCTCGCCATTGCCCCCTCCAGGTTTAATTTTCTCAAGTCAATCCTGGAGGGCTATGATGGTCTGGCTGTTCTGTCAAGCATTGACGGCAAGAAGGGAGCAGTGCGTCTTCGTTACCCTCCTGAATCCGAGCCTTTGCTCTTTGAGATTTTATCGGCTCTTGCCCCTGGATTAAACAGATACGCATGATTATGAATGTTGATTCTAGCCAATATGGCTCTTTTATTATCTGAAAGTATGACAATACAATGAAACAGTTCTCCTTTATGATTAAGACCTTTGGTTGTCAGATGAACGAACGTGATTCTGAGATTATGGGGCAGTTGCTTTCTGAAAATGGCTATATCGAGTCCATGGATATGGATAATGCCGACGTGGTCATTCTCAACACCTGTTCCATCCGAGCCAAGGCCGAACAAAAGGCCATGAGTCTTCTCGGGGTTTTGAGAAAGGTAAAAAAAAGACGTCCTTCCATGAAGATCTGCATTGCCGGATGCGTGGCCCAACAGGAAGGTCAAGCGATCTTGCAGCGCATGCCCCATGTTGACTTGGTGATCGGACCCCAGAATCTGTACGAACTGGCCGGTCTGCTTGCTACCCTTGACGGGACGCCCAGGGTGGCAATTGGTATGTCTGATTCATATGAGATCCCAGCTTTCATCCCCGCCCTGCCTCGCTTGCTCCAGCAGAAAGAACTGCAGTCAGCCACCCCTGTTGCTCCTTTTAGAAAGTTTCTCACCATTATGCAGGGATGCAATAACTACTGCACCTACTGTGTTGTTCCCTATACAAGGGGGAGGGAAATATCTCGAAAGGTCAGTGATATAATTGACGAAGCTCATGTTCTTGTTGATGCAGGGGTGCGGGAAATCACCCTGCTTGGCCAGAACGTGAACTCCTACGGACGTACCAATCAGGTTACAGATGCAGGGGGGGATTATTCCTTTTCACAGCTCCTGCGTGAGGTGGCAGCCATTGAGGGATTGAAACGTTTACGATTCACCACCTCCAATCCCAAGGACCTCTCACCGGAACTCATGCGCTGTTTTGGCGAGATAGAGATCCTCTGCCCGCAGTTTCATCTCCCGGTTCAGTCCGGCTCCAATGCGGTTCTTGCCAGAATGAACCGCAATTATACCAGGGAGCTTTACCTGCAGCAGGTTGCAGATCTTCGCGCTGTTCGCCCTGATATTGCCCTCAGCACCGATGTGATTGCCGGATTCCCAGGTGAGTCCGATGACGATTTTGAGCAGACCATGGACCTTCTGGAGGAAGTTCGCTTCCACAGTTCCTTCTCCTTTAAGTATTCTGATCGTCCCGGCACGCGGTCTGCGGATTTTGATGATAAGGTGGTTGAACAGGTTAAGTCCGAGCGTTTGAGCAGGTTTCAGGGTCGGCAGGATACCATCTGCCTTGAGCATAATAGCCTCTATGTGAGCAAGAGCCTGCCGATAATGGTAGAAAAAATCACCGAAAAAGGTCTGGTGGGCCGTACCGACACCAATCATATTGTCCATGTTGAAGAAAAAATTGTCTGCGTTCCAGGTGATATTGTGACTGTCACCATCAGCCACGCAGGCCAGCATTCACTCAACGGTATCCTTCAAGGATAGATTCCATCAATACTACAAACAACAGGTGAATCATTATGATTGATCTCCACACCCATACTTTTTTCAGTGACGGGGCTTTGGTCCCTGCCGAGCATCTGCGTCGGGTTGAAGTCCTTGGCTATACTGCTGTCGCCATTACCGATCACGCCGACAGCTCCAACATGGATTTCATTATTCCCCGTATGATTCAGGCGGCCAGGGACCTCAATCCCTTTTCAAGAACCAGGCTTCTTCCAGGTATTGAGCTGACTCATATCCCCCCTGCCCTCATCGGCCCGCTGACCCGCAAGGCTCGCGAGTTGGGAGCGCAGGTGGTAGTGGTGCATGGTGAGACCATTGTTGAACCTGTTGCCGAAGGCACGAATATGGCAGCTATTGAGGCTGGGGTTGATATCCTGTCGCACCCCGGTTTTTTGAGTGAAGCGGAAGCGCTTCTGGCGGCTAAAAATGGTGTTTTTCTTGAGCTTTCAGGGAGAAAAGGCCATTGCCTGACTAATGGTCATGTGGCCAAGGTGGCGTTAAAGGCTGGCGCCAGGCTCGTTGTTAATGCCGATGCCCATACTCCGGGAGATTTTCTCACCGCTGACATGGCACGAATGGTGGCCCTTGGTGCCGGGCTTAGTGAAGCGGAATACATAAAATTACAGGCAAATATGAATGCATTTGTGGATGGATTGCCTGAGATTAAATAAAGTTGGTATGCAGTTTGCTCAACCTCACTGCCTGCGAATGTTATAAAGTATAGTCGGTTTCCAATATCCGCTTGGAAGTCGGCTATACTTTTACTCAAATAGTAACCAATGAATAACCATACCTCCTTGCATCTTCCCTTCAATGTCGTCCTCGTTGAGCCTGAGATCCCACCCAATACAGGCTCAATCGCCCGTTTATGTGGGGCAACGGAAACCGTCCTTCATCTCATCAGGCCCCTTGGATTTTCCACTGACGACAAACATCTGAAGAGAGCCGGCCTTGATTACTGGCGTTTTGTTGACATCAGATACTGGGATAGTCTTGATCAGTTTCTGGCAGAGCAGGCAGAAACCCGACTTTTTTTCTTTACCACCAAGGTCGCAGCATCATACACCGAGGCCAGTTTTCATCCTGGAGATTTTCTTATCTTTGGCAAAGAGACAAAAGGGCTGCCGGAAGAGATCCTTCAGCTCTATCATGAGCGCTGTTATACCCTTCCTATGCCCAACCCTAACATCCGCAGCCTTAATCTGGCCATGACTGCTGGTATTGTCTTGTACGAGGCCCTGCGACAGAACAGTAAATAGAAAATATAGACTTGGAATTCGTGATTTGAATGGTGGCCTGCCTACTGTTTTTATCTCGACTTAGTATTTACCACTGCTTCTTGCGACTTTTCTATTCCTTGTTCTTTTATAAAGAGGTATCTTGTCGGCTAATCAAAAACAGCCACACCCTTTTCTTTAATTAATTAATTTGTACTTATTACAACCCTACTACAAGGAGATATCAGTAATGTCTAAACGTGTTTATAACTTTAGTGCCGGACCAGGAACTCTTCCTTATGAAGTCCTTGAGCAGGCCGCAAAAGATGTGGTCAATTTCCAGGATACAGGCATGGGGCTTATCGAGATGAGCCATCGTTCCAAAGAGTTTATGGCCGTTGCCGCTGGCGCCGAACAATTGCTGCGTGAGCTTATGGAGATCCCTGATAACTACAAGGTATTATTTCTTCAGGGAGGTGCCTCCAGCCAGTTTTTCATGATCCCCATGAATCTGCTTGGGGCCGGGAAAAAAGCCACCTACCTCAATACCGGAGTCTGGGCCAAAAAGGCCCTCAAAGAGGCCAAACTGTTTGGCGATATCGATGTTGCCTATACAAGTGAAGAGGTGAAATTCAACCGGGTGCCCACCGAGACTGAATACTCAGTGGCTGAAGACTCTGAATATCTCTATCTGGTATCCAATAATACCATTTATGGCACCCAGTTCCCTACCTTCCCCACCACCGACAAGATGCTGGTCTGTGACATGTCTTCCGACATCCTTTCACGTAAGCTGGATGTCAGCAAGTTCGGCCTGATCTTTGCCGGGGCCCAGAAGAATATGGGACCAGCCGGTGTTACCGTGGTGATCATCAGGGAAGATCTTCTTGACCGCACCCCTGAAAAAACACCGACAATGCTTTGTTATAAGACCCATGCCGACAATGATTCCATGTTCAACACCCCGCCCTGCTTTTCCGTCTATGTGGTTGGTGAGGTCTTGAAATGGCTGAAGAAACAGGGTGGAGTCGCGGGCATGGAGGAAATCAACAAGGAAAAGGCAGCCCTGCTCTATGCTGCCATCGACGCCACGGATTACTATCGCGGTCATGCCGAACCTGCCTCCCGTTCGCTGATGAATATCTCTTTTAACCTGCCGACTCCGGAACTTGAAGCTAAGTTTATTGCAGAAGCGACTAAGGTTGGTTTAAACGGCCTTAAAGGACACCGCTCCATTGGTGGTTGCCGTGCCTCTATCTACAATGCCTTTCCCCGTGAAGGTGTAGTAAAACTTGTAGAATTCATGCAGGAGTTTGCCAAGAACAATCCGGCCTGATTCATACGATGAACTACGATGGGAACATCATCCGCCCGCCCAGTGAGGCTGATTCAATCATTCTCCAGGTGACGGTTGGCTGTTCCCATAATCATTGTACCTTCTGTGGTGCATACAAAGACAAGCAGTTCCGCATTCGCTCGGATGAAGAAATTTCCGAGAATATCTCCTTTGCCGCCCGTTACTGCACCCGTCAGCGCAAGGTCTTTCTGGCGGACGGTGACGCTCTTATCCTTTCTCAGAAGCGGCTGACCACCCTTTTCCGCCAGATCAGAACACAACTCCCCCAAGTGCGGCGTATTTCTCTCTATGGAAACGCCAAGGCCATCCGCTCCAAGAGCCTGGAACAACTTCAGGAGCTAAAAGATCTGGGACTGGATCGCATCTACATGGGACTTGAAAGCGGCGATGATGAGGTTCTCACCCGGGTCAGAAAAGGTGAAACCGTAGCCTCCATGATCAGCGCTGCTCAAAAGGTGGCACAGGCCGGAATCTTTCTGTCAGTGACTGTACTGCTCGGCCTTGGCGGCATGGAGAAAAGCCTGCAGCATGCGCGCCAGACCGGAAGGGTCTTGTCGAAGATGGTCCCGCGTCAGATTGCGGCCTTGACCCTTATGCCCCTGGCCGGCACCATATTAGGCGATCAAATGGAAAACGGTACTTTTCTGCTTCCTGACGCTCTCTCCATGTTGAAAGAACTGAAAGAGATGGTTACTTTTATAAATTGTGACAAGGTGCAGTTCATGGCCAATCATGCCTCAAACTATTTACCCATCTCCGGAAGATTGGGACGTGACAAGGATGCAATCCTGGCCACCATTGATCAGGCCATGCGTGGCGGAATAGCGCTTACCCCGGAATTCTACAGAGCCTTATAGATTGTAAAAAAAAGTAAAATGAAAATCAAAACCGACCTGCGGAATCTGACCCAGGATGAAATAGTAGAATACGTGGAGTCCCTTGGCCAACCTGCATTCCGTGGACGTCAGATCATGTCTTGGCTGTACCGTCCAGGAATCTCACAATTTTCCGAGATGACGGATCTGGCCAAGGACTTCCGCAATATTCTGACAGAACATGCCCGCATCTCCCGCTTTGAAGACCCCATCCTCGAGTGCTCCAGCGATGGCTGCGTCAAATTTGGCTTTACCCTTGATGACGGACGGATGATCGAAACGGTCCTTATCCCGGAACCGGATCGCAACACCCTCTGTGTCTCCTCTCAGGTTGGCTGCGCCATGAACTGTTCTTTTTGTCTCACGGCCACCATGGGATTTATCCGAAACCTCACCCCCTCCGAGATCGTGAATCAGGTCTGCGCGGTGGATGATTTCCTGCGGGGCCAGCCTGAGGCAGAGCGCATCGGCCCGGACAAGGTTACCAATGTGGTCTTCATGGGCATGGGTGAACCGCTGAACAATCTGGAGAATCTGCTCAAGGCCCTCTCCATTCTCACTGAACAACGGGGACTGGATCTTACTAACCGTCGAATCACGGTCTCCACCTGCGGAATCGTTCCAAAAATGCGACTCCTGGGAGAAAACTCCGACGCCAATCTGGCCATCTCGCTCCATGCCATTGATGATGTCACCCGCAGCAGACTCATGCCGATTAATGAGCGTTATCCGCTCGATGAACTGCTCGCCGCCTGCCGCGATTTTCCCATGCCCAAACGAAAACGGATCATGTTCGAATATATCCTGCTCAAGGGGATCAATGATTCTGACGCTGCAGCCCATGAACTTGCCAGAAAATTACGGGACATCCCCTGCAAGATCAATCTTCTTCCTTACAACGAGTCGCCGGGAATTCCTTATCAGAGTACCCCCATGCCCCGGATCCTTTCTTTCCAGAAGATCCTCATGGATGCCAATTACTCGGTCTTTATCAGGAACAGCCGGGGCACGGATATCTCAGCCGCCTGCGGACAACTGGCTAAAAAGGAAGAAGAAAACCAGCAGGAGCAAACAACCTCTGTACTGACAGGGCAATAATGGTATAATGAATTGCAATACAATGCCCAATAAGGCGTTCGTTTTTTCGTAACGGACCCTAGACAGAAAGGAGAAGAAAATGCCTGAATTGAAGGAGACAAAAGGTTTTCAATATCTGGAGAACAGCCGTTTTGACCGCACCTCTATTCAAAATCAGCAAAGACCAGCCATTGCTCGAGTCGAGACATTCAAGCGCTACCCCCCTGCCTCCAGGATACCATTGCCCCGGACCTGGAGTCTTGACGAGGAACGGATCACCCTTCTCCTGCAAAACCGCCGATCTTTAAGGAAATATAGATCGGAACCACTCAACCTGGAACACTTTGCCTTTATGCTTTGGGCCTCACAGGGGATTACCGGCCAAGCCGGGAGCTATCTTTTTCGTGCCACTCCATCTGCCGGCGCTCTCTATCCTGTTGAAACCTATATCAGTGTCCATTCCGTCGAGGGACTTGATGCAGGTCTCTATCATTTTGATGTAGAACATTTCGCGCTCGACAGGTTAACTGACCAAGATAAAGCAGAAGACGTAGCTCAGGCCTGTCTGAATCAGACGTTCATGTCCCAGGCAGCAGCAGTCTTCCTCTGGACCGGGGTCTTCAGAAGGGCCATGAGCAAATATGGGGACAGGGGCATGCGTTACGTCCTCCTTGATGCCGGTCATATATGCCAGAATGTAATGATAGCTGCCGAGGCCGTGGACTGTGGAGGCTGCCCGATAGGAGCCTTTTATGACAGTGAGCTCAACCAACTTCTCCAGATTGACGGTGAAGAAGAATCCATTTTGTACGCGGCCTCTGTAGGCAGAAAGTTCCTCAAGGGGAACTGACACCCTGACTCTGTTAAAAACTTTTCTGCTCTTTTCCTGCTTTTTATCCCCTCCATGGCCAGTTGATGACAGTACCGTCATCTTCATAAAACTCGTTTTTCCTCACCACTTCGCCAAGTAATGGACTTTTTTTAGTGAGGGGTGGGCATTTTTCTTTGACTTCTCTTGTTTTCCCCCATAGAATTAAAAAAGATCATACTTCAAGATTGGTGAGTCAAGTTCATTGTTTTGTTGATTTATCACGTCCTCATTCTATGAAAAAAGGGAGAAAATTCGATGAAAATCCAGGAGATCAAAAAGATGGCAACGGCAATGGGGATCAAGGCTGGCAAGATGAAAAAAAGCGAACTGATCTGGGCCATTCAGTCCAAAGAAGGAAACTCTCCTTGTTTCCAGCAGGATTCATCCGGTTCCTGCCTCCAGATGGATTGCTGCTGGCGCGATGACTGCATGAGCCTCCGTTAATCATAACGACCAAAATCACACCCACAACAACTTACAGACCATTTAAATATTCGATCTTTACAGAGGTGAAGGGCTCAGCTTCAAAAAAAATAAAGAAAGTCCAGTACAGGGTTTCAAACATTGTTGGAGGCAAGCAATAAAAAGTGATTCTGCAGGATAATCGTCTAAGCAGTTATCCTTTATTATTCATCTTTATCAGGAGAATATACCATGTTTGATTTATTGCCATTTAAGCGTCGTAGTGAAGTGCCGAGTGTTTTCGCAGAGATGGACAATATGCTTCAAAAGATGTGGTACGACTTCCCTTTCCATAAACTGGGGGAGGATGTCGATCTGAAATGGAGCCCCCGTCTCGATGTCAGTGAGACCGACAAGGCACTGGAGGTTGTGGCCGATCTGCCGGGGATGGAAAAAAAAGATATTAATGTCTCCGTGGATGGTGATCTGCTGACCATCAAAGGTGAGAAAAAAGAGGTAAAGGAATCAAAAGACAAACATTTTCACTCCATCGAACGGCGGAGTGGCTCCTTTTATCGGGCACTAAGGTTACCGGCAGAGGTGGAGAATGATAAAATCGAAGCAAATTTTAAGGATGGGGTGTTGACCCTGACTCTTCCCAAATCTAAAAAAACCGTAAAGAAGGTTGCTCAGATTGAAATAAAATAAAAAGAAAAGTTACGCTAGGAACAATAGCTGGAATACTCACATGAGTTTCTCCAGCTATTATTCTTTCTGCTACAGTTACATCCATACAACATCTCATGAGCAAAAAGACAGGAAATCAATTCAAACATCCTCTTAAACCGAAGCAGATAGGATCAATGTTCTTAACTATTTTTTTTAGCTTTAATAACATTGACCTGAGTACTTAAAACAGGTAAGTAGATGATAACAATAATTTTTAGTAAAGCCCTTATTCACAGATCTTATAACAAATTTATGTTTTTCCACTCTCCTTTTGGGTCTTATAATATATTTGGTTCGTTTAGCTTTTACTGAGGTAAAATATAAGTATCGCCTCAATAATGATAATGAGACACTCATTGTTGATAATCCTACGCGCAATTCTCCTCCCCTGCAAGGGACGGAATCGGTTATTTTGTTTTTCCTGGAGCGGCATACAGAAACATATAAACATAACCTCCATTGCATCTATCTTTTTGATGAACAAAAAACATGAATGACGATGAACAGAAAAAAGCATTTCTGCAGAATATTCTGAAAAAACTTGCTCTTTTTTTTCCAAATCAATCCCCTAATTATACTTTGCAATCAGTAGAAGAAGGTCTGGATGCGAGAGAGATACTCATCAAGGGCGAAGATATCCTGCCATCTCTTCAGACAGCCTTTTTTGATGACAAGATAGTGGAGGTTGAACTGAACGGGATTCCCAGAGTCTATTTCAGCCGAATTCACGATCATACCCCAGACCTTGAGGAAGTGGAGGAAGAAGGCGAGATAGTCCTGAAAGAACCTGACTACAAAGGCGGTGATTACCTAAAAGAGATGACCCGTGTCATTTCGCTGCCGCTGGAACCTGGCATGGGCAACATGCATATCCGCAACAGCGAGAAGGTACTACTGCGTCTTTTTACCAGCAAATATGCCCTTGAACTGGGAGCCTATTTTGAAGAATTGATTTTGGTTCGGGAACTGCCCGTTTTACGGCTTTCATATCCGGTGATCGGCAGAATGGTTCCTGGGGTTCGAGCCTTCAGGGCCAAGGTGCCAAACACACTTAATCTTCTCGTTATAATTGCCGGAAAAACGACAACACCTGAAATGTATTGCAAAGCAGTTGAAGTAAGTGCCGATGGTATGTCTTTTCTGATCAAGAAAGATGAACAGCAGTACTTTTCTAATGGAGAGTCTCGGTCCTTGCAATTTATCCTTGATGAGATTTCATATAGCACGGTTACCGGTATTGTCCGCCACGTCTCAAAAATTCGAGGCAAGGGAGGAACTGAGTTTCGATGCGGGGTGGAGTTTGAACTGACAACCCGGGCCCTGGCCGCCAGTATCGAAACCCTTGTGGCGACTATTCAAAGGACTCACTTGCAGGAGCTAACACTCAAATCAGAGGAACTTGGTATTGACCTGACACGTTAAAAACTGATTCAAGTTCAAGAGAAATCATATCAGGTCATGCGGATACGTTCACAATCAGGGCAGATCCAGGTCGGTCCATTGCTGATTCCCCATAGATTTTCCTGAAAACAGGCCTCGCAGATCATAAATCCACAGGGACAGCTCAGACAATAAGGTTTCTTCTCTTTGCAACAATGGCATTGATATTCGCCAAGTTTTCTCTTCCGGTAGCCAGATCCTTCAGATTTTTTTTCACTCATATCTGCAGCTCCTTTTCCAGCCAGTGCTGGTACTCCTCACTCAGATGGGTAATAGCAGTGGCAATAATCTCCGGCGTTTCATAGGGATGTGATGCCCGAATGACCTGCTCCAGATTCTGATAGAGGGATTCGTCACTCTTCATCACCAGGACGTATTCTTCCGAGGAGACGATTTCCCCCTGCCACCAGTAATGACTACTGACAGAGTTTGAAATCTGGGCACAGGCAACAAGCCGTTTTTCAAGGAGCATGGTGGCCATTTTTTCAGCATCGACACGATTCTCAAAGGTCGTGGTAATCAGCAGTGGATCAGACATAAAATAACACCCATTTTTTTTTAATCTTCATCCCGTATGATAGCTTTCATTTTTCCCGATAGTAGAATAATTTAATGTAGCAGGGATCATAAAGAAAGAACAAGAAAAACAGATGGTAGACCAAGGGAAAAAGATGCTTCTGGCAATTGATATTGGAAACTCGCACACGGTCATCGGCCTTTTCAAAGATGACATACTTATTGGCCAGTGGCGGTTCAAATCAGATCGGGACCGTACCGACGATGAACTGGCCATCCTCTGTCATGGTCTCTTCTCCATAATCGGAGTTAAGAACAGTGAGATTAGCGGAATTATTATCGCCAGTGTGGTCCCTGGCCTGGAAACTTCATGGAGCTCTTATTGCCGGAAATATCTGTCAGCCAATCTGGAGAGCCCTCCCCTTCTGGTATCAGCTGAGAATATAAAGAAAAGTATCCACATCAAAACAGATAATCCAGATGAGGTGGGCGCAGATCGTCTGGTTAACGCAATTGCCGCCTGGCAAAAATATCGCTGCAATCTGCTGATTATTGATTTTGGCACGGCGATCACCTTCGACTGCGTTTCAGCACAATGTGAATATCTGGGTGGTGCCATTCTCCCGGGGATAGCTATTGCCCTCGATGCCCTTTCAACTTGTACCGCCAAGTTACCGCGTATTGATATCAGCGTCGGGCCGAAAAAGGTCATCGGCACCAATACAGTCCAGGCCATGAAAAGCGGGATTCTCTATGGCTATGGCGCACTCGTAGATGGAATGACTCAAAAGATCTGTCTGGAGATGGGATGCGCTGATGGTGAACTGAAGGTCATCACCACTGGCGGCATGGCTCATCTGATTGCCCCTTATGCCCAATCCATCGACGAGGTTGAACCCTTGCTCACCCTGCAGGGTCTCCAATTTCTCCACCGCCAGCAACAGAAAAATGATTGACCAGCACACCCCTGCCCCACTCAAACCTGGTGCCGTCATCGGCATTATCGCACCTGCTGGTCAGATCCGTGACCAGAATGAGTTCAACACCGGAATCAGATTACTCACCGAAATGGGATTCGAACCCAGATTCCCCCGTGAGCTCTGGCCAGGAACCGGCTACCTGGCCGACACCGATGCCAACAGGGCTGAGGAGTTTAACAGGATGTGGGCTGACACCGAAATCTCTGCCCTGTTAGCCTTACGGGGCGGATATGGCTGCCTGCGGATGGCGGGTATGATCGATCTGGAGCAGGTACGTAAACAGCCAAAGATGCTGATCGGGTTTTCCGATATCACAGTACTGCACATTTTTTTCAGTCAACAAACCAGCCTGATCTCTCTGCATGGGCCGACCCTTTGCTCTCTGGCAAAGAGCAATAAAGACACTCTTGAGCGATTTTATCAATGCCTGAGCGGAAACTGGCGTGTCCCCCTGCAGTTGAAAGGGGTTGAGATCCTGAGGGGAGATGAAGAGACAAGGGGTCGGCTGATCGGCGGCAACCTGAGCACCCTGCTCACCCTGCTGGGAACCCCCTTTGAACCCGACTTTCAAGGACGCATTCTTTTTGTGGAAGATGTGGGCGAACCGCTCTACCGGATTGATCGCATGCTGACCCAGTTGTGGCTGGCCGGGAAACTGCAGAAGCTTGCAGGAATCATCATTGGCGATTTCTCGTATAATTATGACATGGAGACAAACGAGAGAATCCATCTTCATGAAACGATCTGGAGCCGGGTGCTGCAACTCACCGCCGATACCCAGATTCCCGTCTGGGGGGGATTCCCTGTTGGTCATGGGCCGGAGAACATGACCCTGCCCCATGGAGCCGAGTCCGTTATGGACAGCAGGAACAGAAGCCTCTATTTTTTATAATGTCAATCAGTTGTGCCGAAGATATATTTCCAGCTCGGAGTTGGTGAACACTACACAATCAACACCATTAACAGAGAGTCAAGCCATTCGCCTATACTGGATAGCCTCCGCCACATGACGCAACTGCAGGGATTCACTGCGCTCCATATCGGCAACGGTACGGGCGATCTTCAGGATGCGGTGATATCCACGGGCCGAGAGGCCGAGTTTTTCCACACTTTTCTCTAAAAGCCTGGTTGAGGGCTCGTCCAGAACGCAATATTTCCTGATATCCTTGGGTCCCATCTGGCCATTGCAGAAAACTTTGGTATGACGTGCGTATCGTTTTCTCTGGACCTCGCGGGTCTGGTCCACCCGCGCCTTGATGTTTGCTGACGATTCTCCCTGGCGCTCGGCGCTCATCTCCTTGAAAGGCAGGGCCGCCACCTCGAGATGGAGATCAATACGGTCCAGCAAGGGTCCGGAAACCCGGCTGGTATAGTTATGGATCTGCGCTGGATTGCAGACACATTCCTTGCGTTTGTCGCCATAGAAACCGCAGGGGCAGGGATTCATGGCCACTGCCAGTACCACACGGGCAGGAAACTTCAGGGAAAGATTGGCCCTGGCAATGGTCACGGTGCCATCTTCCAGGGGCTGGCGCAGGACCTCAAGGACATGCTTCTTGAATTCCGGAAGTTCATCGAGAAAGAGCACCCCGTTATGGGCCAGAGACACCTCGCCCGGACGCGGGATCTGACCGCCGCCGATCAGCCCGGCATCGGAGATAGTATGATGCGGAGAGCGGAAAGGACGGGTGGCAATGAGGGGCATATCCTCGGGCAGCAGACCGATGATGGAATAGATTTTAGAGGTTTCCAGGGCCTCGGCAAAGCTGAGATCAGGAAGGATAGTGGGAAGACGTCGGGCCAGCATAGTTTTACCTGAGCCGGGTGGTCCTTTGAGCAAGATGTTATGACCTCCTGAGGCGGCAATTTCGAGGGCTCGTTTCACATGTTCCTGGCCCTTGACCTCGTCAAAATCGACCTCATGGCTTCTGGCCCTGGCAAAAGAGGTGGCCGGGTCCAGACGAAAAGGGGCACATTCGATCTTGTCGGCCAGAAACTCGACGGCCTGATGCAGGGTCGTGACTGCAATCACATCAATCCCGTCCACCACCGCCGCCTCCATCTTATTGGCCTCCGGCACCAGAATCCCCTTCATCCCCAGATCCCGGGCCGCAAGAGTGATCGGCAGAACGCCACGCACCGGACGGACGGCACCATCGAGAGAGAGTTCGCCTAAGACCCAGTACTGATCGAGTTTGACACTCTTCAGAGTTTCAGTCGCCGCCAGGATGCCAAGGGCCATTGGTAGATCAAAACCAGCCCCGGCTTTTTTTATATCGGCCGGGGCCAGATTAACGGTTATGCGCCGATTGGGAAATTCATAGCCACAGTTTCTGATCGCCGCTTTGACCCGATCCTTGCTCTCGCGTACACTGCCATCCGGCAGACCGACGGTGGTAAAAAAGGGCAGACCGAGGGCAATATCCACCTCGACCTCAACCGCCAGTCCATCGACTCCCACCACTGCCCCACTCTGCACCTTTGCCAGCATAAGACGGTATCCTATTTATCCGAATGCATTTTTTTCATTCGTTTTCCATCACCCTACTATCAAGGAAACGGTCAAATGAAAACAAGCAGATCATTTTCCAACGTTAATCAGGATCATAGAGCCGCTGCATGGCCCTGCTGTATTCACCCAGGCGCCGTTCATAGAGATAGAACGGGGCCATAATCTCAAGACCCTCGCCACCATTCTTGACCGCCTCGATCAGTACCAAGCGGGCGGGGGCAGTGGCATTCGGATAACTGTAAAGGATCTGCAGACGTTTGGGAACCAGCTGCTGCTCTTGGAGGGTGACAAGTAACGTATGCAGACCGGTGGCCGGATAGACGAAGACCACCTTGCCGCGATTCCTGACCACGGTTGCGGCAGCGGCCACCACCTCGCCCAGGGTGCAGTGTACCTGATGTCGGGCAATAAAGGATTCCTGATCCTGACAGGGCCTGCCGGAATTTTTCTTGTAAAAAGGGGGGTTGCAGATCACTTGGGCAAAGGACTCGGCAGGAAAAAAATCGAGGATGTGGCGCAGATCGCCCTGCACCACATCCATCTTGCCGGCATATCCGTTCATGTCCCGGTTGCGGGCAGCCAGCGCGGCCAGCCCCGACTGCAGTTCCAGGCAGGAGACAGAGGCGATCTGCTCATGCCAGCGATAAAGACAGATCAGAGAGATAATCCCGCAGCCACCGCAGAGATCAAGAACTTTTCCCCCTGGCAGCGGCGGGGAAAAATGGGCGGCCAGGATCGCGTCGACGGAAAAGCGATAGCCGGAGCGATGCTGGAGACAGTGCAGTCTGCCTCCAAAAAGGCTATCGCGGCTTACAGTCTCTTCTTGCCCGGCCTCGTCAAACTCCATTCAGGGAACTTCCACTCAGATCAGCCAATCCTTTCTATCTCCTCACCATCGACCAGCTGATTAAAGAGCAGTCCGGTCATGATCTTGGGATAAAAGTAGGTGGATTTATGGGGCATGATCAGATCATGGTCGGCCACATCCCTGACCTGCCCGACTCGCGTCGGATTCATGAGAAAAAGCAGCGGAGTAAAGTGTTCACTTAGCAGACACTCCTTGACCGCCACATCCAGGGCCTCGTCAGGATCACTGTAATAGCTGACCAGCTTCTCCTGTTCGCAGCGATGGTGATCAAGCCCCAGGGCCTTATCCATGATGATGTCGGAGAGGACAACCACATCAAGATCGCGCAACGGTTCAGGGCGTCCGGCCAACGCATCCCGGCCCTCCTGTTTCAGGCTGAGCAGAAAGCATCTGTCCTCGCTGGGATGATAGACCCCGAAGGTGGAGGAGCTTTTATCCAGCGACAACCGTTCAAGCTCACTCATCCGCGCCAGCACCTCGCCCATCAGGGTCTCCCGGCTGCCGCCGACGATCTCCTCACAGAGGAAATAACGATCAAGACAAGTCAACAACTCTCCCGCCCCCATCATGCCTGGCCAGCGTAACAGTCTATGGGTGGGCAATACGGAGAGCCCCGGGTCTTCCATGGGACAAAGATACATGATGATATGATTGGCCGGATCATTTGCCGCCAACTCGCCTTTGGCCTCACTAACCATCTTGCGATAGGCCAGGGCGGTGGTATAACGATGATGACCGTCGGCAATATAGAGAGACTTGTTCAGGAATTGTCGCTGCACCTCTTTGATGGTCTCCGAGTTTGTCACCCGCCACAGGCTGTGAACACAACCGTCACCATCGGTCACGGAACCGAGAGAATCCCGTTCCTGCAGTTCCAGCAGGGTCAGCACTGCATTGTGCGGATCGGAATAGAGGGAAAAGATCTGGCTGAACTGGGCCTTGCAGGTGGCAGTCAGGCGCAGACGGTCGGCGATCACCGTATCAAAGGTCTGTTCATGGGGCTTGACCACGCCTTCTGCAAAATCGGCCAGACCGACAAGGGCGACAAAACCCTTACGGGTCAGTCTTTTTCCGGAGGGATGTGAATATTCGGTATGATAGAGATAGATCCCTGGCTCAGGATCACGCACCAGCACCTTCTCTTCCAGCCACTGTTTGAACAGATCGGCCGCCTCCTGGTAGCGCGCATTGGTCTCATCTCCCGGGCCATGACTCTTGACGATGTCCAGCCGGATCATATTATAGGGATTTCTGGCAAGATATGAATCAACACCATGGGCGCTGATCACATCATATGGTGGTGTCACGACCTCATCGAGTTTTCCAACTTTCTGCGGATTAAAATGTACTCCCTTGAGAGGGGCAATAAAGGCCATGCTCTTTAACTCCTTTTCTGCTACAATATGCGGCAATATAAATGGACAGTAAGTTGGAGAATAGCTGACAGTTTTGATTTCGCCTGCGTCTGCCTTCTATCCTCTCTCTTCTGTCCTCTGATTTCTGGCATACCCTACCATTTCAAGAATGAATTTTCCAAGGTTTTCAGCCATGTTCTGTTGAATAATGATTGGCTGCCATTACCGGGAATGATACCCATGGAGGAACACCGATGTTTGACATTTTTATCAAGACCCATTTTGCCGGAGCCCATCACCTGCGCGAATACCCCGGTAACTGTGAACAGCCGCATGGACACAACTGGAAGGTTCAGGTGACGGTCCGGGCCACAGAACTGGATGAACTGGGCATGGGCATAGACTTCAAGGTTTTGAAGCAGAAGGTGAATGCCGTGGTTGATGAACTCGATCACCGCGACCTCAACGAGCACCCTGCTTTTGTCAACCAGAACCCATCGTCTGAGCATATCGCCGTCTTTTTATTTGAGCAGCTCAAGCCCATCCTGCACCATGACCGCTACAGCCTTTACAGCATCACGGTGCGGGAAACCGACAACTCGGGATTGATCTATTATGGACCCGGCGTTGACGCTTGACCGTTGTAAATAGATAACATGTTCATCAAGAATGCAAAAACGGCAGTCACTCTTCATCCATCCCTGGAGCGAGCGACTCTGAAACATCCCTGCTCTGCGTAAGGAGCCGTAACGAAATGGTCAAAGATGCAGTGAATATTTCGCAACGGCTCCTAAACATCTCCGAGCTTTTTTATTCCATCCAGGGTGAATCCACCTATGCCGGGCTGCCCTGTATCTTTATCAGGCTGGCCGGATGCAATCTGCGCTGCCGCTACTGTGATGCCCGTTACACCTACGAGGAAGCCCATGCGACCATGGCCATGGATGCTATTCTCTCTTTTGTGGACAGTTATCCGGGAGCGCTGGTGGAAATCACCGGCGGTGAGCCCCTACTCCAGAAAAATGTTTACCCCTTGCTGGCACAATTGGTGGCCAAGGGCCGTACAGTACTGCTGGAGACCAATGGCTCTCTGCCCATCGACACGATTGCCCCGGAGGTGATTGTTATCATGGATATCAAGACTCCGGACAGTGGTTCGGCAGACTCCTTGGCCAGCGGTAATATTGCTGCTGCCAAGGCCAGAAACAAAAACATCCCGGGAAGTTGTGAGATAAAATTCGTGCTGACCGGCAGAAATGATTATCTATGGGCACGGGACCTGGTGAACATGGAGGCCCTGAATATGAGCTGCCCTACCCTCTTCTCTCCGATTAAAGGCGAGCTCAGCCCAGAGGATCTTGCGGCCTGGATTCTGCAGGACCAGCTGGCCATCCGACTGCAGCTGCAGTTACACACCCTGATCTGGCCGCATCTGTCACGGGGAATATAAACCAATTAAAAAACAAAAAGTTCAGGATTGATAATGAGAAAAACAATCGCCGTTGAAGAAGCCGTTGGCATGGTTTTACCCCATGACATCACCGAGATCGTCAAGGACAAATTCAAAGGCTGCGCCTTCAGGAAAGGCCATATCATCAGAGAGGAAGATATTGAGCACCTGAAACGTCTGGGCAAGGATAATATCTATGTCCTGCAACTGGGACCGGAGGAGATCCATGAGAATGAGGCCGCTGAGAAACTGGCCTCGGCCCTGATTGGCGATGGAGTCACCCGTTCGTCTGAGCCGGTGGAGGGCAAGATCACCATCATCGCCGATCGCGACGGCCTGCTGAAGATCAACGTCGACGCCCTTTACCGTTTCAACATGCTGGGCGAGGTGATGTGTTCCACCCTCCACACCAATACCCCGGTGAAAAAGGGCGAAACCATTGCCGGCACCCGTCTGATTCCCCTGGTCTCTTCGCGGGCCCTGATCGATGAGGCCGTGGCCATTGCCAGGGACGGTGCCCCGGTGATTGAGGTCAAAGCCCTGCGCCAGGCACGGGCCGGTCTGGTTATTACCGGCAATGAGGTCTTCCACGGACGGATCCAGGACAAGTTTGAAGCGGTTCTGCGCACCAAACTGACGGCCCTGGGTTCTGAGGTGATCAAGGTCGTCTTTGCCCCGGATGACATCAACAAGATCAGTGACGCCATCCACAGCTGCATCGATGCGGGCGCCGATCTGATTATCACCAGCGGTGGCATGTCTGTCGACCCCGATGATGTGACCCGCATGGGCATCAAAGAGGCCGGGGCCACTGATACGGTCTATGGCTCGCCGGTGCTGCCGGGCGCCATGTTCCTCAGCGGCCGGATCGGAGATATCCCCGTCCTTGGCCTGCCTGCCTGCGGCATGTTTCACAAGATCACGATCTTTGACCTCATCCTGCCCCGGATTCTGACCGGCGAGTTCATCGGCCGGGAGGAATTTGCCCGCATGGGTCACGGCGGACTCTGCCGCAATTGCAAACAGTGCCAGTATCCTGTCTGCAATTTCGGTAAATAAAACTTCAAGGAACCTTGTCAAATTTGTCATCATAATATTGTTAGACCTCTATGGACACATATCACTACACCGCTGAGATACAAGGCATAAGTCTCGGAGTGCCAATCGCCTTGGCTACGATCTCACCAATGCTCCGGAATACGTCCATGGAACAGGGCGTGGAGAACGAGATCAACATTCACGTTATGAAGTCGCGCACTTGGCCTGAAGAAATTGCAATGAACGAGGCAACGCTGGAAGTTGAGGATCTCGTTGATCGCTTGTCTCTGATCGACAATCATCGCGTTATCTCGGTCAAGTACACCGGATACCATGATAAAAACGATAATTTTCATGAGCCGCGCAAGACTGGCGGGATGTACGCAAACGCGGTGGCGAGTCTACAAGACCCACTTCGATACTACGAGCTTGGTCCCCAAAAAAAGATTCTTGCCGGCAGACTCAATCCAGGGCTGACACGATTGCACCGAACAGCTCAGGGAATGCCTAACGGTATCGGCAAGTACCTTCTGCTCTACGGGGCGTTACAGGTGATGCACGGTGAAACACAAACTAAGGTCGATGAGCAATTGTTGAAGAAACGACCCGACACTCTCATGGTCCAGGGGAAGCACAGAAGCGAAACAATCCTAAGTCACCTGAGAAACTTGATTGCTCATCCAGAGAACGATATCGATGTCCAAACTCTTTCCCGTCAAGCTGAGGCGTACTGCCCAATGCTCAGCAAACTCGTTCGAGAAGAACTCATTGGCCAAGTTCATCCGTAGAAGGTCTAACCCATCATTTCACCGAACCAGCGCAAAACCGCGCAGGCCTTTGGAATCAAACGTTATGCCTAAAAATAGAAATTTACCACTTACTAAGACAAGGTATGCAAATGGAAATTGACAAATGCACAAATGAAAAGTGTTTAAAAGAATTTCAGGTACATCCAATAGGCGGAGGTGTTCCAGGCGGTAAGGAAAAAGAACCAATTGATTGTCCATATTGTGGTACAACGGTTCGAACCGAGATGACTAGTACAATGTAAAATTTAAGTCTTCGCATTCTGTGTAATGTTTGCTATAATTGTCTTTAATAGACAAGGAGGTCAACATGGCACCAAGATACAGAGTGACACTTACAAAAGAAGAGCGGAAGGATTTGGAAGTTATT
>VMSP01000085.1 GCA_013792135.1 Desulfocapsa sp.
AAAAGCAAGGGGGCACGGAATGTTGCCCAGGCAATGCGTAAGCTGTCATTTAACGTGGGCTCTGTTCTTGGCTGCCTGAATATTACCGGAAAGAATCACAGCCCTTCAATGCATGTAGGGTTAGCATAAATTTACCGTGCCTGGCAGGTGATGCTGAATTGAGAGATCAAATGGGTCGCGCCGCCAGAAGGAAGCTTGAGCAGGAGTACTCGCTGGCAGAACATAATCAAAGTCTATTAGACATATACAGTTGCCTGCCTGACAATTAAAAGTGACGAATAAAAGATGACAATAGGCACACGTCAAGGTATGATTTTAATATGAAACCCTTTAGATGGAGCCATGAAAAAAATGGACAAGTTTGAACAGGACATTTTAGATTTATATGAAACAGGCAAACTGCTCTCTACGAAGCCATCCAAGAATGAAAAAGAAAAGTTCAAGGCCACCGCACAAGCAACGGGCCTAAAAGATAAGCGGGTGAATATTCGTCTTTCTTCGCCTGATTTAATGGACATCCAGGCGCGAGCCCTTGAGGATGGGATTCCATATCAAACTCTTATAGCCAGCATTCTTCATAAATATGTCAACGGGAAGCTCATAGAAAAATCATCACGACTGACACCGCGCTCAACAAAACGAACCAACAAGCAACCATAATCAGAACTCAAAGCTGAAAAGAACCACCCCCGGCCCCTCCTTAACAAGGAGGGGAGCTAAATTCATCACTTTTTTTAATCATGCAAATATCTAACCGGACACTACTGAATACAAATGGATACCCTGCTCCGGAATGGCAGGGTATTGGACCAACGATACGAGTGATTGTCTACCCGCACCCTGAAGCGAAAGAACTCGCCCCCCCAGTTACCCCCTTAGCTCTCCCCCAGTTGCCAATTACAATAGCTGCCAGCTTATTCACAGCTTGCTTTTTCCGTTGCTAATTGTTAACATAAATTCATGTACAAGATAACTTTCAGCAAAAATGCCGATAAGGCTCTGCGTAGAATGCCACGCAATACAGCATTAACAATTGGAAAGAAAATTAGAGAATTAGCGGATAATCCTTACACGATGGCGAATATAAAAAAGCTAACCAACCATCCTGGATTCAGACTTCGAGTCGGTGACTGGAGAGTGCTATACACATTACATGAGCATGAACTTCTGATACATATTGTCAATATCAATACTCGTGGGGAGGCTTTCAAATGAATGTTCAAATTATAGAAAAAAACGGGAAACCCGAGTGGGCAGTCATCCCCTACAGCGAGTATGAAAAACTGCAAGAAGCAATGGAAGATGCAGAAGATGTACTCAATATAGAAGAAAATGTAAAAGCTGTTCGGGAGGGAAGAGAAATAACCATTCCAGGCGAAATCACCTTTGCTGTCCTTGACGGCATGAGCCCAATCCGTGCCTGGAGAGAGTACAGACAGATAAAAATGGGTGAATTGGCCAAAAAAATCGGTATCAGCTCAGCCTACCTTTCTCAAATCGAGAACGGAAAAAGAAATCCAACTCTTGATACCTTAAAATCAATTGCCATGGAACTCAAAATTGATATCGACTTGCTGATTTAAAAAAAGAATCTAAAGCGTGCTAACCGCCCGCAACCCAAATGATCGAGCAATATGAGCCGCCACTGTTGTATAATGAAAGATCCTCACAAATTTCAATACAACAGGAGGCAGCTCATGAAAGAATTTATAAAAAGATTTTCCGATCTGGTCAA
>VMSP01000059.1 GCA_013792135.1 Desulfocapsa sp.
GGCGCTTAGATTTTTTATATTATAAAAACAAATAGTTAGGTTGCTCATGATCTTTTTAAGGATGTGACAAAGTTTGCGAACACATTATTTCTACTCCCTTGTTCTTATTGATGTTTTTGACATATCGGGAATAGCTGATATGGCAGAAGCCGGTAAGGCAGAGATGCTTCTGCTGGCGGTGGTTCCAGAGGTTTTCTCACTGGCCGGACGACCTGCGTCCCTGTCCCGTTATCTACCGGGGACATTCTGGGCTATGGAGGGGATTACTACCCAGAACCTTGAAAAATATCTGGAGAATATGCTGATTAGAACAGATGCCAGGGGAGTCACGGCGACGGGTGAAATCCGTTATGGAAAGGTTGTGAAAATGATCTGTGAAACAGCTGATGGTATCAATGCCGACCTCATTGTTCTGGCAACCCATGGCAAGGCCGGAACAGAGGCTTTCTGGGCGAACAGCGTAGCAGCTCAGGTGCAGAAACTGACCACTCGGCCACTATTGCTCTGTCCGGTCTGAAAATGATTTTTCCCTCAACTGTCCGGGTTATTGCTGATAGAAAGAATGAGATGAACTCTATAAAAGAACGGATATCTGTTTTGCAACGGCTGCTGCCCTTTATTGCGCTGCTGATGTTTTTTGCAGCGCTGTGGGTGCTGCATGATTCCCTGCGTAACTTTCATTATCATGAAATTATCGGCTGGGTGCACGCCGTTACCGTGATCCATCTCTTGTTGGCAGTGGTTCTGACAGTTCTCAGTTACCTGTGCATGACCGCCTATGATCAACTGGCGTTTTATTAACTGAGGTATCCGCTGCCGCGGGGCAGGGTGATGCTGGCCTCTTTTATCAGTTATAGCTTCAGTAATAATATCGGTCTCTCCCTGTTGACAGGCGCGTCGATGCGTTATCGTCTCTATTCAGCCTGGGGGCTGTCTGCAGAAGAAATCACCCGCTTGGTGAGTTTTACTGCCGTGACTTTCTGGCTGGGGATTCTGACTGCCGGTGGGGTGGTGTTCATACTGGAGCCGCTAACCTTGCCGGCGATATCGGGATTGCCGATCAGCTCATCCCGGACATTGGGGTTTCTTTTCCTGTTGGCGGCAGCTGCGTATCTGCTGCTGCTCAAGTTGCGGCGGGCAGCGTTTCGTTTCCGTTCATGGGAGTTTTCCCTGCCGTCTCTGAAACTCGGCATGCTGCAACTGATAGTGGGTGCCCTTGACTGGATTCTGGCCGGTAGCGTGCTGTTCGTGCTCTTGCCGGAGCAAATGCTCCTTTCTTTTCCCCAGTTCGTCGGTATCTATCTTCTGGCCCAGATTGTGGCCCTGATCAGTAATGTACCTGGCGGACTGGGTGTTTTTGAATCGATGATTCTGCTCTTTGCTCCGCAAGCCTCTTCCGCGGCGCTTATGGGATCTCTGCTGCTTTACCGCACTATCTATTATCTGCTGCCGTTGATTGTGGCGACAGCACTCCTGGCCGTCACTGAAGCGCTGCATCGAAAAGTGGCCCTCAGCCGGATCGCTCGACTGGTTGGGCAATGGGGTTCAGTTGTGGTTCCTCAGTTTCTGGCTCTGTCGACATTACTTGCCGGAGCGGTTCTCCTCTTTTCCGGGGCAACCCCGGTTGTACCTGAACGTTTGCACTGGCTGCATAACTTTATCCCGTTGCCGATTGTCGAGTTTTCTCATTTTTTCGGTAGTGTGACCGGAGCGGTTCTATTGTTAATGGCGCGCGGCTTGTATCGGCGGCTCGATGCTGCCTATATGTTCACCGCTCTCTTCCTTGTTGGCGGTATTCTTTTCTCCCTGTTCAAGGGTGCAGACTATGAAGAGGCCCTTCTGTTGGCACTGTTATTGGCAGCGTTGCTTCCCTGTCGTCGTCATTTCTATCGTAAATCCTCACTCTTTGCAGAATCGTTCAGCTTCAGCTGGATTGTTGCCATTCTCCTGGTTTTTGGCTGTTCTGCCTGGCTGGGGATATTTGTCTACAAGCATGTTGCATATTCAGGCGAGCTGTGGTGGCATTTTGCCCTGAAAGCTGATGCCCCGCGATTTATGCGGGCCACTGTTGGAGCCGGTACATTGTTGTTCTTCTTTTCCCTGGCCAGATTGTTGAGACCAGTTGCCATGAAGCCGGAGCAGGTGGATGCCTCGGCCCTGGATAAAGCTCGGGCGATTATTGCTACCATGCCTGCGACCGAGGCAAATCTGGCTTTGCTCGGCGACAAGGCGCTGCTCTTTGACGAGCAGCAGCGCGGGTTTGTCATGTACGGGATCGAAGGGCAAACCTGGATTTCTATGGGTGATCCGGTCGGCCCGCCTGAAAATGCACGTGATCTGGCATGGCAATTTCGTGAATTGGTTGAACGGCATGGCGGCCAGACGGTCTTTTATGAGGTTGGTCCTGCTATGCTCCATGTCTACTTGGATATGGGGCTGACCCTCTACAAAATTGGTGAGGATGCCAGTGTGTTACTGGATGATTTTACCCTGACCGGCTCGAAGCACAGCGGCCTGCGTTATACGCATCGCCGCCTCGGCAAGGAAGGGTGCAGCTTCGAAGTGCTTCCTGCTTCTGCTGTTTCTGGACTGCTGCCGGATTTACAGCGTGTCTCCGATGCCTGGCTGCAGGCAAAAAACAGTCGGGAGAAAGGCTTCTCTCTGGGTTATTTCAAGGCGGACTATCTGTTGAATTTCCCGTTAGCCGTGGTATGGATGCATGGTGAGATTGTTGCTTTTGCTAATCTCTGGAGCGGAGCCGGAAAACAGAAACTGTCGGTCGATCTTATGCGGTACATCCCGCAGGCACCGGATGGAATCATGGATTATCTTTTTGTCAATCTGATGCTGTGGGGACAAGAGCAGGGATATCAACTTTTCAGCCTCGGCATGGCACCGCTGTCTGGGCTGGAGAATCGTCCCTTCGCTCCACTCTGGAACCGGATCGGGGCCTTTGTCTACCGCCACGGTGAGCATTTTTATAATTTTGAGGGTCTGCGTTATTATAAGGAAAAGTTCGGCCCAGTCTGGGAACCCCGTTATCTAGCTTCTCCAGGAGGTTTTATCCTGCCGCTTATTCTCGCCAATATTACCTCACTTATTTCGGGTGGAATAAAAGGCGTTGTGGGGAAATGAGGGTTTAAATTACGCTTTTTCCTGTTAATACTGCTACTACTTGATATTGGGTAAAAGGTCGTACGCTTCGAGAGGTTATCTATATGAAGAAGAGAATAAATCAGCACACATGTGCTGTTTGTGGAAAGACCTTTTTAAACAAAGATCTGGTGCCGGCTGATGCTGTTCGAGATGTCGTCACCAATGAAATTGTCCATGATTATCCTGCCTGGTCGGCAGGGAGTTTTATCTGTCGACCTGACTTGGGTAACTATCGAGCAAAGTACGTTCATTCCCTGCTCGAGTCTGAAAAGGGTGAGATGACGGTTCTTGAACAGGATGTTCTGCATAGTATTCGGGAGCATGAACTCCTTGCTAAAAATGTCGATGCGGAGTTTGAACAAAAGTGGTCCTTTGGCGAGAGGTTGGCGGATCGGATCGCGTCATTTGGGGGTAGCTGGTCATTTCTCATATGCTTTGGGACTTTTCTTGTTCTTTGGATTGCAATGAACTCGCTTGTTCTTCTCTGGCGGCCTCTGGATCCTTATCCATTTATTTTTCTCAACCTCATCCTTTCTTGTCTGGCTGCAATCCAGGCTCCGATCATCATGATGAGTCAGAACCGCCAGGAGGCAAAGGATCGCATTCGCTCGGAACATGATTACCAGGTAAACCTCAAGGCGGAACTTGAAATCCGGCATCTTCATGATAAGATGGATCATCTTCTTTCACATCAATGGGATCGTCTGGCCCAGATCCAGGAGATCCAGGTCGATCTATTAGCAGAGATTGGCAGGAGGAGATAACTTCTTGATAAAGGGGCTTTCATATTATGCCGGAGCCGTCGACTATTATTCTCCCTTGGTAAAACCGGGGGTGTCAAAAGGAAATTATGTCAGAGTTAAATGATCCAAGAGTCCTTTTTGCAGCAGAGCGCACGTTGCTTGCATGGAATAGAACCAGTCTTTCTTTAATGGCTTTCGGATTCGTTATTGAGAGATTTAGCTTGTTTATCGAGATTTCAGGCCGAACTGAAATTAAGTTATTTCAACGTCATATTGCATTTTCTATCGGGTTGTCATTCATTCTGCTGGCATCATTTATTGCGTATTATTCAATTTTACAGCATCAACGTATACTCAAGACGATACGGCCCGTCGAAATTCCGAATGGGTATAATCTCGAGGCAGGGGTGGCTGTCAATGGTATACTTGGAATTCTGGGAATTGCCTTGAGTCTCTATTTGTTTTATGGCTTTATGTGAATGTTTGCGTGAGTCAAGAAAAGTCGAACAGGGTAAGGATGAGCTTTTCTTTTTTCTCCGTGAAAATATCGGTGTCCATGTTTAATGATTTAAAGATGCTGCCCAACACAAAAGGCACATTATAAATCGTACAGATGGCAATAATTGTTGACTTTAGTGTTCTGTCGTATTAAATTTATTTGTTCTTTTAAAAAAGATCAGACGTTTTGTGTCTGTATTTTATAATAGATATTACCGGGTGATCCGGTTTACAATTTGAGCAAGTCAACAACAGGAGAAATTCGTGGCTAGTCATAAATCTGCAGAAAAGAGAAATCGTCAGGCAACAGTTCAACGTATGCGTAATCGTGCCATCAAGACACGGATGAAAAATGTAATTCGTCTGGTGGACGAGGCAGTTGCCGCAGGTTCCGTTGAGGCGGCACGGGAGGCATTGAAGGTTGCCATTCCCGTTATTGCCAAGACAGGTTGCAAGGGGACCATTCACAAAAAGAATGCATCCCGTAAGGTTTCTCGTTTAACCAAACGTGTCAACAACATGCAGGCAGCCGCGTAAGCGGTTCTGGCAGGTGTCCGGCATGGAATAGGGTTGCCGGAAGGTTGGATGTGTGCCATTGTAAAGGCCATGGAGTCGTTAGATTTCATGGCCTTTTTTTATGCTATTTTCATATGAAATAATATGTGGTAGAGTCTCTCTCTACGCTGGGCATTAATTAATTCCCAAGCAATTAGCAGGAAGCGAGACGCTGAATGTCATTGTCGGCACCATTGGGTGGGCGCCCCGAAGGAAGCATTCTTCGGGAGTGAAGAGTGACTTCCGTTGCCAATGTTTTTGTATTCAATAGAATGGATTCATCTGAGAACCCTCACGGGTATAAAGAAGAGTTTTCCTCATTATCATCCTCTTGCCGATCAGTCAGCATGTCACAACATAATCATTTTCCAGACCTTGAGGCCTTTAAAGACCTGAAGGGCAAGTCCGGGCTTGTTCCTGTTTATCGAAAAATAATAGCGGATCTTGATACTCCGCTTACTCTTTTTGCCAAGGTGGCTGAGAATCAGAGTCATGTTTTTCTCTTTGAGAGCATGGAGGGAGGTGAGAAATGGGGCCGTTACTCCTTTATTGGCTTTGATCCGCTGGTGACCTTCTCGTCTAAGGGAAACCAGATTGAGCTCTGTACCATCCGGGATTTCCAACATGAGAAAATGGAATATAGCGGTGATCCCCTGAAAGCTTTGAAGCAGTTGGTGGAGAGCTTTGCTGTGGCGGAGGTGGATAGTGATCTTCCCCGTTTCTGTGGTGGTGCGGTTGGGTTTCTCGGCTACGATATGGTTCGCTTCATGGAAGATTTGCCGGATGAAAAGCCCCCGCTGGCCTTTCCTGATTCGTCTTTCATGGTGCCGAAGATGGTGCTGGTCCATGACAGCTTTCGGCAGACCGTGACTGTGGTCTGCTGGGTGCGACTGACGGAAGAAGAAAATGCGGCGTCTGCTTATGTCGGAGCAATCAATCAGATTGACGAGGTTATTACCCGCCTGCAGGCGCCTGTGTCCGCTGAGTGTATGGCCTCTAATATCGAGGGCTGCGCTTCTTCTCATGAATTCAGCTCCAACATGGAACCACTGCAGTTTAAGGCCATGGTCGAACGGGCCCGTGATTATATCAAGGCCGGCGATATCATCCAGGTGGTGTTATCTCAACGCTTTCACACCAGGACTGAGCTTGCCCCGGTGACTCTTTATCGCGCCTTGCGCCATATCAATCCCAGTCCCTATCTCTTTTTTCTTAAATTGGACGATCTGGTACAGATCGGATCCTCGCCTGAGATTCTGGTGCGCAAAGATGGTGAGAATGTTGAACTGCGGCCTATTGCCGGTACTCGGAAAAGGGGCGCTACTCCTGCCGAGGATGAGGTCCTGCGACTTGAACTGCTTGCTGATCCCAAGGAGCGGGCTGAGCATCTGATGCTCGTTGATCTCGGCCGCAATGATGTGGGGCGGGTGGCCCGTGATGGCAGTGTTGAGGTCAAAGATCTGCTGGTGGTGGAAAAGTACAGCCATGTAATGCACTTGGTGTCTGCGGTGCACGGGATTATTGCCGAGGGTAAGGATCAATTTGATGTGCTGGATGCCTGTTTCCCTGCCGGTACGGTAAGCGGGGCGCCCAAGATCCGGGCCATGGAAATCATTGAAGAGTTGGAACCGGAGCGGCGCGGTCCTTATGCCGGAGCTGTGGGATACTTTGGATTTTCCGGGAATATGGATTTCTGTATCACCATCCGCACCTTTGTCATGCAGGGGAAGGATTTGTGGATTCAGGCCGGGGCGGGGATTGTCTATGATTCCGATCCTGCAAGTGAGCTTGAAGAGACCATAAATAAATCCATGGGATTACGTCGTGCTGTTGAGCTTGCGGAAAAGGGGTTTTAGAAACAATTACGAATTAAAAATTACGATTTACGAATTAAAAGACAAAAATACGTAATTACTAATTCGTAATTCGTAATTGATTGCGGGGTTTTAGATCATGCTGGTCATCATTGATAATTACGATTCGTTTACCTATAATATTGTTCAAACCATTGCCGGGAACAGTGCGGCAATGGGTGAAAAGGCTGAGATCAAGGTTTTTCGGAATGATAAAATCACGCTCGAAGAAATCGAGGCGCTGCATCCTGACCGGCTGTTGATCTCACCTGGCCCCTGTGCGCCGGCACAGGCAGGAATCTCCATTGCCGCAATCAAATATTTTGCCGGGAAAATCCCCATCCTCGGGGTCTGCCTTGGCCATCAGTCTATGGGCGAGGCCTTTGGTGGAATAACTGTGCGGGCCAGACGAATCATGCATGGCAAGACCTCTCCCATCTCCCATGATGGCAAGGGGGTTTTTACTTCTCTACCGAACCCATTTGATGGTATGCGCTATCACTCGCTGGTGGTAGAAGAGGCAACTCTCCCCGATTGTCTTGAAATCAGCGCTCGCAGTGATGAGGGAGAGCTCATGGGGCTGCGTCATAAGATCCTGGCCATTGAAGGGGTGCAGTTTCATCCTGAATCAATCATGACCCCAGCGGGTATCACCCTGCTGAAAAATTTTATGCGCCCTGATTATCTCTCACTCTTGAAGGGTTAGTGAATTTTTGAAATCAATTGGAATTGGATAGGAATATGGATATAAAACAGGCAATTGCCAAGATAGTAACCCGTCAGGATCTCAGTGAAGATGAGATGGTGGATGTGATGAATGAGATCATGGGCGGGTCAGCTACTCCTGCTCAGATCGGTTCTTTTATCACGGCCCTCCGGATGAAAGGGGAAACGGTGGCCGAGATCACCGGGGCGGTACGGGTCATGCGGAAAAAGGCAACTCCCATTGCAACCGGTGTTGACGTCGGTCATGGCGGCATTCTGGTGGATACCTGCGGGACCGGCGGTGACGGTTCCGGAACCTTTAATGTTTCCACTACCTCCGCCTTTGTGGTGGCCGGTGCCGGGGTGGTGGTGGCCAAGCATGGCAACCGTTCCGTCTCCAGTCATTGCGGCAGCGCCGATGTCCTTGAGGCCGCCGGCGTCTCATTGACTCTGACTCCGGACCAGATCGGACGCTGTGTGTGTGAGGTCGGCATTGGTTTTTTGTTTGCGCCTGCTCTTCATGGGGCGATGAAACATGCAATTGGCCCGCGGCGTGAGATAGGGATTAGGACCATCTTTAATATCCTGGGACCTTTGACCAATCCCGCCGGCGCCAATGTGCAGGTGCTCGGTGTCTTTGCTTCGGAGCTGACCGAGCCCTTAGCCGAGGTCCTTGGCAGGCTTGGCTCCAAGCGGGCGCTGGTCGTTCATGGAGAGGGGAATCTGGACGAATTGACAGTCACCGGCAGTACCAGGGTCTCTGATCTGCATGAGGGTAAGGTGAATACCTATACCATTACCCCGGAACAACTGGGCTTACCGCGCGCTTCCCTTGCCGATCTCAAGGGTGGGACCACTGCCCAGGAGTCGACCGCGCAGATGCGGGCCATCCTTGGCGGAGAGCAGGGTGCCAAGCGTGACATGGTGCTCATTAATGGTGGGGCAGCACTGATGGCCGCAGGAATGGCTATCGATCTGCCGTCCGGAGTGAAGATGGCAGCAGAAATTATTGATTCCGGAAAGGCCCTTGCAAAGCTTGATCAGCTGGTGGCCTTCTGCCGGGATCTAATCTGATAGTTCATGTTGTTTGTTTTGCTCCTGGTTTAATTCATAGATTATACGATGATTTTAGATATATGATTTTAGATACTATTGTTGCCAGAAAAAAAGAAGAGGTCAGCCTCCTGAAGGTGCGGGGGATTCATCTTCCTCCTTCGTTTGCCCATAAACCCATTGATCCGCCCCGCGGCTTCCGTCAGGCGCTCATCGATTATCCAGGTGTGGCCATCATTGCTGAAATCAAGAAAGCCTCACCCTCCAAAGGGGTGATCCGTCCTGATTTCGATCCGGTGGCCATTGCCAGGAATTATGAAGATAATGGCGCCCAAGCCATATCGGTTCTGACCGATGAGCAGTTTTTTCAGGGCAGTCTGCTTTATCTGCTTCAGGTTCGGGAGGAAGTGAAGCTGCCGGTGCTGCGCAAGGAGTTTATCATTGATGAACTGCAGATCGAAGAGGCCCACGTTCATGGGGCCGATGCCATATTGCTCATGGCCTCCATCCTTGATGCCTATCAGTTAAAGGATTACCAGGCCTGTGCCCGGGAGTATGGTATGGATTCTCTGGTTGAGGTCCATGACGAACAGGAGCTTGAGGTGGTGCTCGGTGTCGGCTGCAGCCTTATTGGGGTGAATAACCGTAATCTCAAGGATTTCTCCATGGATATTGAGACAACATTTCGCCTGAAGAAATTGATTCCGGCTGATATTCCGGTGGTCGGTGAGTCGGGACTGAAAACTCAGGCCGACCTCAAGCGTCTGCAGGAGGAGGGGATAACAGCCGCCTTGATTGGAGAAACCCTGATGCGGGGTGAAAACGGCGGTAGTACCTTGCAGGGATTACGTGGACCGTGTTTATAAATAATATGATCACCTTAATGTCCATAAGCGGCATAAGGTGCAGTAAATGAAAAGAGCAAGAAGAGCTTTTCTTTTTTCATAATGGCACCTAACTTTTGAGTCATTGGCAGGCTGCTTTGAATTTTTGTAAGGCACTCTGAACTGTTAAACAGAAGATGGAGGGACCATGGCCGCAAGGACGCGGGTTAAGATGTGTGGCATCACCAATCGTTACGATGCAGAAGAAGGGGTGCGGGCCGGAGTTGACGCCCTGGGTTTTATCTTTGTGGACGAGAGTCCGCGTCATATCTTGCCGGAAAATGCGCGGGAGATCATTGCTGACTTGCCGCCATTTGTCGATTGTGTTGGTGTTTTTGTTGATCGTGACCCCCAGGAGATTGAAGAAATTATTGCCTATTGCGGCCTTTCCTATGCGCAGTTGCACGGCAACGAAGATCCAAAGTATTGTGAGCGTCTGGCCCACCGGGCAGCCCCCTGCAAGGTGATTAAAGCCTTCCGGGTCAGCGGGGAAACAGAGGCCGATCTCTTCACCCCGTATAACGAGATGGCGCAGGGTTTTTTGCTGGATACCTACAGTAAGGGGATAGCAGGAGGAACCGGTATGGTCTTTGACTGGCGGATCATTAGCAGACTGCAGCTGCAGTTGCCCCTGATTCTTGCCGGCGGCCTTGATCCTGAAAATGTGAGGGAGGCAATCAAGCTGGTGCGTCCCTTTGGGGTTGATGTGAATTCAGGTGTGGAGCGGGCCCCAGGCATTAAAGATGTAGATAAATTGCACGCCTTCATGGAGCAGGTGCGGCTGGCAGATCAGGACAAGGCCTTGGAAGGCTGATTTCTGATAATTCTAACGTCTTCATTCTTTATCTGGCTCTCGTGGGGCTGTGAACCGGATAAAGAATAACGGCTCGTAACATCCTGATATCCTCAGTTCTCCTGTTGTTGTCCTTGCTGTTTCCTCTCAGCCGCTTCTTTCTTTTTTTCTTCCAATCGATAAAAATCCTGCAGGCGTTGTCGGTAAAACATCCCCGCAGGTCCTGTGGTATGGGGAGTATAGGGTTGTAATCCTTTGTCGGACGATTGGGGCTGAATGGCATCAAAACGTATATTGTTTTCTTCATCAAGCCATGACAGGTGAAGATCCAACAATGGGCGCATGACCGATATCCTGCCGCTCGTGTCCCTGCCAAGCTGTACCGTTTCCCAGCGGCGCATGATATATCCCTGATGCCATATTCCTTTTTTCTTTTCACCGTTTATCTTATCAAGCATGAATGGTGCCAGAGTCGTGGGGTAATCAGGGTTCAGATTGTAGGTGAGAATCTTTTCCACCTCCCAACTGCCCTGAGTCGTCAGTCTCCAGAAGGCGTCGTTCTCCCTGGTGTCATTGCGGAGCAAGTTAGTTCCCGTATCATTGAAGGCCCATTGGGCATGACATGCCTGACAACTTATGTGATCTTTAGAGGCGGTATGGGCCGGATCACGCATGAGCGGGATTGTATGACCCTGCATGTCGCCCTTGGAATGGAGAAAGTATTTTCCTTCTTCCTTGGTCACATTGGCTGGCAGGGATTTTTCCAGGCTTTCTTGGAGATGGCAATCCTGGCAGAGTATAGCCTTGGCCTCCAGGCTGTTCATAAGTTCAGCGCCACCATGGCAGTCAACACAGATTAAGCCCTTCTGCTGGTGGATATCCGGGGTTAATTGATGATATTCAACGCCATAGGGGCGGGTGGTTGGTTCCTTAGTGATGTAGGGAGTTCGGTACTCCTCGTTGAAATCATGCTCAAAGCGGCCATGATAGTCGGCGCCGACCCAGTTTCCGTAGTGACATTGCAGGCATTGTTTATTTCCCGGGGTTGCAAGAAAAGTATGAGAGGTGGGCGTGCCATTGGTGAAATCAAGATGACAGGCGGCGCACCCGGTTCCGTGACCCACAAGGGGATAAGGGTCACCGCTGGAATAGGGATGACAACGCAGGCAGCGACGACGCAGCATGTCGTCTGCTAGTTGCAGGGCTGTTTCCGGCGCATCAACAATGGGGATTTGGGTGAGCGTATCAAGGCTTTTCTTGGCACCAAAGGCCTTGCGGACCAGATTAACTTTACGTTCCAAGGTGAAATGCATTGATTGAGCTGTCCCTGCCACTTGATCAGGATGACATCTGCCGCAGTTTTGAATCATTGATACCGGGTGGGCGGGTTGTGAGATAAGACCACTATGGGCGTCGTTCTGATCATTGCTGGAGTCCTTGCCGGCGTGGCAGATTGAACAGGAAAAATCATGGGCTTTGTCCTGAACTATCATATGACAGCGTCTGCATCCATTTTGTTCAGGGTTGATAATGGATTGTGATTCTTTAGAGTCTCTTCTGTTGGATTGTTCAGATGGAGTGGTTGAATCCGAACAGCAAGTCAGAAAGAGCGAGCAGGCAATGAAGAGTGACAGATAAAGCATAATGAGAGGAGAGGAACCCAAAGGCTCAAGTTAAATTATCAGGGAGTCTGTGCTGATCCGATCTTGACACAGTACCATAAAATTGATAATTACTGGAACTACTTTTCCGGGGTTACATCTGATCAAGCCGATATAGCTCATTTGGTAGAGCAACTGATTCGTAATCAGTAGGTCTGCGGTTCGACTCCGCATATCGGCTCCAGTAAAATCAAGGGGTTATGCGGTTTCCGCATAAACCCTTTTTGTTTCCGTGTGTGAATCCGTGTGTGAATTTGTGTGAGAAGCTTGTGTAAGCTTGCACGTAAACGCAGAAACTTTTGCACTTGAACGTAGAATTTTTCTTTAGTAAATCTATCAAAGAATCCTACCCTCAAGTGCAAGCCATTGCCAGGCTATTTATAGTTCGAAATCAGCAGCTCAGTCCTTAAC
>VMSP01000157.1 GCA_013792135.1 Desulfocapsa sp.
CTTTGAAACTCAGTTCAAAAAAGGTCCTTTCTACCAATTGTTTCTATGCGTCGCTACCCCCTGATTTGAGTGATCGGATTGGCGTGGAATCACTGATCGGTTTACCGTGGAATCGGTGATCGGATTGGTGTGGAATTCGCATAAATCACCAGGAATCACACGCAGACGTTCATTTGTATCCGGGTATTGCACCCAAAGCAGCTCTTCTGGCAGTCACCGCAAAACTCCCACTGCAGCCAGGCAAGGTAGTCAACACTTGTCGTTTCAACCTGTAAATTTCACCATTATCGATGAGTCGTTGGACTTCTATATGAGCAACGGCTTCGTATTGTAAAGCCCCCTTTTGGGGATCAGCCGAATAGTCGGCATAGGCCAGCGATGGTGCGTCGTAATCCCTTCTGGAGTCAGGTCAGGTCAGTCATTAAATATTGATGAAGTGTCAAACAGATTGACATGTCGTAATCCCTTCTGGAGTCAGGTCAGGTCAGTCTACTGATAAGGGTGAGTGCGCTGATCTCCGGGGCGCTGACGTCGTAATCCCTTCTGGAGTCAGGTCAGGTCAGTCGGCGATATTCTTATCTTGGCACCTCTGGCAGTTGGTGTCGTAATCCCTTCTGGAGTCAGGTCAGGTCAGTCATTGTCACTCCTTGCATAAGATAAGCGCCTGTGCCTCAGTCGTAATCCCTTCTGGAGTCAGGTCAGGTCAGTCACAGTTTTAACACCAGTTGATGGTAAAGACTTTCGGCATGTCGTAATCCCTTCTGGAGTCAGGTCAGGTCAGTCCAGAATTTCATGATCCAAACGTCACTGACTCAACCGTCGTAATCCCTTCTGGAGTCAGGTCAGGTCAGTCTTGACCGTATTTCCGTAGAGGGGTTGGAAAAATTACCAGGTCGTAATCCCTTCTGGAGTCAGGTCAGGTCAGTCTGAGAAGTGCATCCAGAAGGTGGTATACCTGCCGCCTTGTCGTAATCCCTTCTGGAGTCAGGTCAGGTCAGTCTTAACCGCTGATTCAGGAACCCGGTAAGCTTTCTTTGCGTCGTAATCCCTTCTGGAGTCAGGTCAGGTCAGTCGCTTGCCTCATCCATCATGTCACCGGATGCTGAACAAGTCGTAATCCCTTCTGGAGTCAGGTCAGGTCAGTCCGGCAGAGCGGAAGGCCAAGGCGGAAAAGCAAACAGCAGGTCGTAATCCCTTCTGGAGTCAGGTCAGGTCAGTCATGGCTGCATATTTAGAGGGAGGTGAGTGAGATGATTGACGGTCGTAATCCCTTCTGGAGTCAGGTCAGGTCAGTCGTGGCCGGGAAGAGGGTATGTGGTGTCCTACCGCATTGTCGTAATCCCTTCTGGAGTCAGGTCAGGTCAGTCTCACGGAATAATCCAACCAATGGGTCTTAACCACCACCACGTCGTAATCCCTTCTGGAGTCAGGTCAGGTCAGTCGCTCATGGTCTGCAAACAGTCAGGCAACTCAAACCAGATTGTCGTAATCCCTTCTGGAGTCAGGTCAGGTCAGTCTCGTATGAAAGATGCAGGAGGGTTTGACACTGTGCCAAGTCGTAATCCCTTCTGGAGTCAGGTCAGGTCAGTCTGCGTGTAATGAAGATATAGCCAGCGCTCTTGACCTTGACGTCGTAATCCCTTCTGGAGTCAGGTCAGGTCAGTCACAGAAATTAGCGCAGAAGGCGGTGCCTGCGGGACTCAGGTCGTAATCCCTTCTGGAGTCAGGTCAGGTCAGTCAAAGCATACCATCAGTTATTGCTGTCTATATTCATCTTTTGTCGTAATCCCTTCTGGAGTCAGGTCAGGTCAGTCGCGCTGGAGGAAGAAAAAGCCAGCCTTATTGCCAGGCTGTCGTAATCCCTTCTGGAGTCAGGTCAGGTCAGTCAAAAGCAATGTATGAAGTCGGCATGAGATTAACCGTTGTCGTAATCCCTTCTGGAGTCAGGTCAGGTCAGTCTTAGAGTTTTTCCCGTTGGCTGAGTTGGAAGTTTTTAGAGTCGTAATCCCTTCTGGAGTCAGGTCAGGTCAGTCTTAGAGTTTTTCCCGTTGGCTGAGTTGGAAGTTTTTAGAGTCGTAATCCCTTCTGGAGTCAGGTCAGGTCAGTCCCTGAACAGACTGGAGATCCAGAAGTGGACTCGGCGTCGTAATCCCTTCTGGAGTCAGGTCAGGTCAGTCTCCCACCTTTGACGCTGGCACCTTCAGCGACAACGACGATGGTCGTAATCCCTTCTGGAGTCAGGTCAGGTCAGTCCTGGAATCAACCTTCAGCCGACTGGAAACTGCGCGTCGTAATCCCTTCTGGAGTCAGGTCAGGTCAGTCTAATCCACAACATTTCAAAGAGAGGTATCATCATGGCGTCGTAATCCCTTCTGGAGTCAGGTCAGGTCAGTCAATACAATCAAACTCAAGCTACTAGACTACTTGAAAAACGTCGTAATCCCTTCTGGAGTCAGGTCAGGTCAGTCGAGAATCAAAAGAGAAACAAGACAAGAAAGATACAGATACAGGTCGTAATCCCTTCTGGAGTCAGGTCAGGTCAGTCGATGCTTGCTAAACTTCTTGGTAGTGTTGGTGAAACTATTGGTCGTAATCCCTTCTGGAGTCAGGTCAGGTCAGTCACCAGAAGGACTCTTTCCAACTGACAAGCAATTCGAGAGTAGTCGTAATCCCTTCTGGAGTCAGGTCAGGTCAGTCCTCTGGATTCGTAATCTTCATCATCATACCAGTACTTGTCGTAATCCCTTCTGGAGTCAGGTCAGGTCAGTCAATTTAATCTTATTCAACATACAGAAAATGTTAAAATGTCGTAATCCCTTCTGGAGTCAGGTCAGGTCAGTCACGCAATATTTCAGTAGCAAAAGACTATCAAGAATTTTGTCGTAATCCCTTCTGGAGTCAGGTCAGGTCAGTCAGCTGATTCAGTTCATAAACGAGCATATTTTCCTGGTCGTAATCCCTTCTGGAGTCAGGTCAGGTCAGTCAGTACACTGCACAAAATGTCATGGACGCGGCAAAATCTGTTGGTCGTAATCCCTTCTGGAGTCAGGTCAGGTCAGTCTGCGGTGGTCGCCGATGCTTTACTGGACCGCGTTTCGGATGGCCATTTCGCAGACGTCACAACATTTCTGTCGCAAAATAAGGGCATCTTGTATTGCATAGTATTACCTCCTTGCTTTGTAGTTGAAATTACAGGTTTTTTGTACTTCCGCAGACCTTTTGTGAATATAACATGAAAACATTCATTATTTCAATAAATTATCAAAGAACAAGGTCCAGTCGATTCAGGTCGGCGGAACCAGCGCCAGGCTGTTTGTCACAATCTGTATCATTTTAGTTTGAAGACAATATTACACTACCACGAATTCACTATCAGGGTCAATGTATCGGCCCTGACCAATGATTTCGGTCTTGTGCAGGCAGCGTTCACACAGAGGAATATACTTGACTCCGTCTTCTGCTTCGTCAATGACCTGGGCGATTCTGGCTCTCAGTTCGGAAAATACCCGCACGCATATTTCAAGCTCGAATTTCGATTGTTGCACTCGCTGTCCGTAATCTTTGAGAATCCTGGCTACTTGATAGAGCCTGCGTGGATCAGCGATGTCATAGATCACAAGAAGTCGCATCAGAGAATTTCCCAGTCAAGACGGGTAAAGGTGACTCCCTGGCCCTGAATTATGGCTTTGTCCATACATGTGGCACATACCCGATAGATGCGCACGGCATCGACAGAAAGATCGAGATTGTCGCGACAGTAGGTTCTGATTTCACGGACTTCTCGACTATCCAGCCGACACTCAAAAACGGATTTCTGGCTACGTATGCCGAGTTCCTTGAGAAATTTCCGCAAATGGCCCCGCCTGCGATTTGAAGCAATATCATACACTACCACCGTGTTCATGTCCGCACCTCACTTTAACAGCAAAGGTTGATAGACACGAAGTGACCCTTCAATCACCTTGCGATACATACCAGCCTGAGCCACTAGAGCATCGCCATAGGTGATGGTTCGTTCTTCCGGAGGATAATGAAATTCGGTGGTCATCTTACGTTCAAAATTCTCCACCACCCGGCGGAAGGCATCATCATTCAGTTTAACTGCTGGCTTTCCTCCTCCATATTCTGAGTCAAGATCCTGAGCGGCATCTTCTCCCATGCGCTGAGTGGGCAGATCAAAATGAGGGCGGCAATCAAGATCGCTCATGTGGCCATACGGGTCGGCGGTAATGTCTATTAGCGGCTCCATGCCGGGTTCGATCTGCTTGATGACAGGAGTTGGATATTCCAGGCGAAAATCATCCTGCTGAAGAATTTTAAGATTGAACAGAGACAAGGTCAGGGTATCGACAATGATAACCCGAAATTCCTCCATCAAGTCCATGACCAAGGAGTGCCGGCCATAATCAGGCACATGGAGAAAAGCTGGATGCGGATCGAGGTTTGCCTGACGGATAGCCGCATACATCCGATTGAAGAGGAATGTATAGAGCAGAGAGAGCACGGCATTGACCGGATCGGTTGGGGGACGGCGGACGCGGCGACAAAAGCCGTAATCCTGCTGGAACCCCCAGCGAAACGCGCCGAAATAGATAGCACTGCCCCGACCTTCATAGCCGCGTACCGAGTCAATGGATTGGGCTTTGGCAAGGCTGTCAAGCAGGGCCCTGATTTCTTTGGCCGCGCGCCTGGGTTCGTCACGCTTGCGGGTCCGATTGACGCGCATAAGTAGAGTCACCATGTTGAGCAGTTTGCCAGTGACGATCTGGCGGCAAAGTTCAAGACCAAATGGCTGGTCATCGAGCAGGGTAAACTGTCGCTTTCTCAACATAACATTTTTTGGCTCTGGTGAGGCAAAACGGCCAAGGTAGCGACCATCTCTGGAGCAGAAGATGGTATCCACACCGTGTCGAAGCAATGTGGCCCTGGCTGACGGCGAAATTTCAATATTGCCGAACAGCACAACCTGCCGCAGTTTCTCGACAAAAAGGGTGTGGTAAGTGTCTTCGCCTTTCTTGACCAGCAGATGCCGGCCCTCACGGACGATACGGGCGCCCTGGGTCTGGATGTAGATGTGCATGGTATGCCTCCTGTGTGTGCGAGAAGAATGACACAAAAGGAGGAAGGGGACAATGATTGCAACGTTGCAATGGGACGGTTATTTCCCTGCTGGGAATTGGAAATAGCTGTCAGGGAGGAATATCAGATTATTTTTGCTGGATGGAGCCACGTCTGTAAATGCGCTTTGAGGCGTAGAACTTCAACGCCATCCACCAAACAAATCTTCATTTTTTTTGCACGCTCTCGATCAAACTTGGAGAGCTTGCGGGCCGAGACCAGCATAGCGCGGCCAAAAAGGCCGCCTGCGCGATCAGCCAGGGTGTCCAACTCGTTGAGCGCCTCGGTGGCTCGGCTCCCCGTAGCTGTTTGACGCTCGGGATTTGATGTTTTGCAGGAGATCAAGTGCAAACGGTTGTCGTGGGTAAAAAGGACATCGAATTCGTTTTCCGTTTGCTGTTTTCCCTTTCCATCCCACTCCACCCTGACGTTCATGGCCAAGTCGAGACCCTTTATGCTCAGCTCCTGCACCATCCAATAGACATATTCCTCCAGCCAGCCGCCATTACAGAAAAAAATGTTGTCGGCTGTAGGAATATGGAGGTTAGAAGAGCTTGTCCAGTCCACCACCCCGGATTGTACCAGCATACCGGCAAGAATTTCGGCTTTGCCGCCCAATCCATTCAAGTCCAGGTTGATACTGGATGACTTGTTACCACCACATCGATCAATGGCAGTATTCAAGCGACTCAAAAGGGTATCATCATTTATCAGCAATTCGGCAAGTTCCTGTAAGCTTGGACGCCGTTTTTCCTCGGCTGAGATTGTGGCAGGGAGAGGATTCATACCATAGGCAACGAGGTAATCATGGACCTTGACCAGATTCTCCTGCACGGGAACGGAGGTGGTTTCAGGGGCAAGTTGCAGGAGTTGATTATTGAAGGTGTCGAGATAAATAATCCGCCGACTGTTGCAATAGAAGACATAAAAAGCGGCAAGAGCAACGATCTTGGTGCCACCGGTAACATTGAGGATTGCCGCGGGATCTTCCTTTGCAATTTGCTCAAATATCTGCAACGCAGATTCATAGTCGTAGGCCGAGGCAAACTCTCGTATTTCTACAGCGATCCCCCGGGGCCGAACGATTTTTTTCAGCCGTTCGGCCTGCACTTTCATTTCTGGAGATACCAAAAACAAAGCCTTTGCCGGTTTTTCAAGGAGAAGGGGCAACAGATTCGGAATGGGTTGCTTAGAAATAAGGCAGACATGAGTAACTGGCATGGAACTCCTTTATGAGTGGCTCTTTAAGACAATTTCAATCTCTATCCTCAGATGAGGGGGCAATATCCTTTTCGCGAATTTCGTGCGGTGACTCTGGCTCCGCATCCTTTGCGTAATTTGCAACAGCACCGGCCACGTTTTTGACTGAGGATGTATATTTCCGATAACGGACATGAGAAAAAATGTGACTGATTTTCACTTGCCCGTCTGGTAGGTGTTGTTCAACAGCCTGACGTATAGTGGTGGAATAAACGGGTACAAGGCCAAGACGAATAGCCTCGTGCACCAGGAGAAAAGTAGCGCCAAATTCGCCCTGGATCAGGACAAAATCACCGGAATGGGCCTCGTTGCCGAGCCAGGAAAAGATAGGGGAAAGATGCGAGGCAAGGTCCTCAACTTCAGGTGGAATTTCCGCCCAGCGTCGGCTGATTTCCAGCGGCGGATGGACAATACGATCTACCCCGAGTGAGTCGCTGGCATCGGTCTCCTGGGTTTCAGTGAGACAATGGTTGAAGAGGAGAAATAAGGCAGGATGTATGGAATTAATATTCATGGAGTCTTGACGTGAGCTGCTTCTTACCATATTGTTCGTAGTAAGATATTAATTTGAATGTAAGTCATTTAACAAAAGGTGAAAAAAATGATATCAACAATAACTACTAAAGGCCAGGTTACGATTCCAGTATCAATCAGAAAAGCATATGGGCTTCATCCTAATGACAGGGTTGATTTTATTGTCGAAGGAGACAGAATTATCCTCCTGCCGGTGAAGACACTGCGGGATTTCCGCGGTTCGGTGATCGGCAGCGGAAACCCTGACCAGGAAAGGCAGACAGCCAAGGACGCAGTGGGCCTTCGAACTATTGAGGAAATGTCATGAAGGCGAGTTTCCTTGATGCCAATATCTTTATCCGCTATCTCACCAATGATGATCCGGCCAAGGCAGACCGGGTGGAAAAACTGCTGGATTCGGCAGCCGCTGGAAAAGAGCGATTGCTGACCACCGAACTGGTTATCGCCGAGGTGGTGTGGGTTCTTGAATCTTACTACAAACTCGGCAACCTTGCCATCGGTCCCATGGTCAAAGCCATCCTTGCCACTCCTGGCCTTGATGTCATTAACGGTGCCCTGGTGGAAAAGGCCGTTGAACGCTATATGGCCCAGAACATCGATTTCATTGACGGCTATATTGTGGCGGTCATGGAACAACATAAGGTTAATGAAATTTTCTCCTACGATAAAAAACACCTGACCAGGATCAAGACTATCCTTCGTAAGGAGCCGTGAAACGACGGGCATCTTTCAGTAGAAGTAGTAGTTGCTGTTCACGCAGGGGAGAGGAAATAAAGCCGAAACGCTGATAAAAACGCGATGCGTTGTCGTCAACGGGATGGGTCAGCAAGGCACGGATTCCGGCCTGTTCGGCAATCATGAGGGTACGACGAATCGCATCTTGCAACAAACCCCGACCGATTCCCTGCCCCTGCACATGGCGGGATACTGCCAGACGTGCCAAGACGACAACCGGAAGGGGATAGCGGGCCATGCCCTTGCGTACCCTGTCCGGAGCCGTCAGGGTATCGACCTGTCCGACCGTCAGACTGAAATAACCGACCACCTCTTCGCCTTCGGTTACCACAAAAGTTCGTGCCGATCCGCTTGTCTGGGCCTGAATGGCGTGATGGATTAACCACTCATTCAATGCCAGGCTGCCGCAATCAAAAGATTGAAGCTGATGGCGTGCGGTGAGTGGCTGCGGGCCGGAAAGTGCCATCAGGTATTCCAGGGCGCGGGTTTTGCGAACAGGTCTTGCAGGCCGGTGTTTTCCTCAACTGGACGATCCAGCAATTCGAGCAGGGTCGCAGCCTGGCCGTCCGAGACCATGAACAGACGCTGGTCAAGTAATGTTTGTTCCGCAGCCAGACAGGCGCTTTCCAGAACAAATTCAGTCAGTGACTTGTGATTGAGCGCTGCGGCCCGCCGCAAGACGGCCTCCTGCTCCGGGGTTGTCCGAAGCCCCAAACGGGCGGAACGTGACCCGCGGGTCGCTGTGGTGTGGATACTCGGCATAATAAACCTCCATTGATGTAATATGTACCAGTAATTATGTTAGCACATAAGGCGTACAAAATCAAGTTTCTGTGACAAACTCCGTGTCTCTCCCGGTTACGATTTGAAGAACATTTGACAATAGGTCACAAGCAGACCTACAGGAACAGCCAGCAGAAGTAGCAGCCCCAGACAGCCGTCCCTGCCGCCTTTGCCTTCCTGCTGGCTGCGGGCCTCCTTCTCGCACTCCTTGTAGATCAGGTAATCCAGGGTGTCGTCTTTGTCAAAGATGTTGTCGGGATCGTCGAGGGACATGGCCGTTTATTTTTGGCTGATGAGTTTGTTCAATGATTTCCATATTTTGGGCTTATCCCCCTTACCGTCCTTGATTTTCCAGCTAGTGAACTTCTCCCGTAATTTTTTCAAAGCCGGAAGGGGCAAAGAGTCCATGGTAGCCCCTGCCTTTTCTGCATTTTTCCACGCGCCCCAGTCGGCAAGTTTTTCGATCTGCTCCATGGCTACCTGTTCTTCGGGGGAAAGGGCGTCAGATATTGATTCAGTTACAAGAAAGGACTTTATCTTCTTGACCTTTTCCCATTGTGCTGGAGTACATTGGTTTCTTGCCCATTTTCCCTCAACTTCCCAGCGGATTTTCAATGCACTGGAAATGGTTTCTTGGTCTTCATGATTATCCAGAGTGTCAAGTTTGTTGCAAATTGCCGTAATTTCATTGTCCGGGGTTTCGGACTTCTGTATAATATAAACATCTCGTTCAATATCGGTCATAGCGGCTAATGTTTGCCGCTCTTTTTCGGCGGCGGCTTCTTTCGCAGCCATCTCTGCGGCAAGTTTAGCTGCTTTTTCAAGCTCTTTCCGGAGCTGTTCGGCTTCTTGTTGATATCGTTCCTCTTCCTGTCTTTTCTGGCGCGCGATTTTTTCTTGCAGAGCTTCTATGACATCAGCTTTGTTACGTTCAGCTTTTTTCTTTAATTCTTGACCTTCATAAAAGCCAAGTTGTTCCAGTGCAACCCAGCCAAAGGGTCTCAGGCCTTGGTTTGATATCGGCTTTTTAGTCTCTGCCGCTAGCCAGACGGTAGTGGCGTGATCCAAATATTTGTCTGGGTTATTTCTTCCCTGCATGATTTTGATATTGCGATGGCCATTAACCGTCACGCATTCTGCTCCGCTATGACGGCCAACACGAATGGGGAAGAATTTCCCATTTACAACAAGTTCAACGGGAGAAACACCGATACTACGAACCATTTCATCTTCATTCTGTTTTTCAGAGCCATAAAAAAAAGCCAGTGCCTTAGTGATTTCATCTAATGAAAGATGTTTCTGAATTTTGGCATCCTTGCCTGGGGGAGCAAGAACGGTGATACTGCCTATAAATTCAGCACCCGGTTCAACTGTTTCCAGAATCTGGTATGGGGCTTGAGATTCTTTATCGCTGGGCTTTTTCTTTTTATCAACGGCGTATGTAACTGCCCGTGCAGTATCGTTGACTGGAAAGAAATCTGAGACCTTAAGGAGTCGGAAGGGGTCAGTCTCAAGATGATTGAACTCAAAACCCAGAAGTTGCTCCTGGAGTTTTCTTCCGGCATCCCTCCCTTTGAATTGTGGCGTACTTCTCCCATTGTTACGCAAATTAAGCACTGCGGTCCGAATGGCCCCTTTGATAGCAGAGCCAGGGATATAGGCATTGCTGGTCAGAGGGTCAAAAGAGGTCCGTTTAATCTGGAAGTTGTTCAGCTCTTGCCCTACTGTTCGTTCATTTTGTGGTAGATTCAACGTGCTTTTATAATGTTGAACAAAGGCGTCCGGCACCCTGATTCTTTGGCCTTCAGCCAGATCAGCTTGGGAATGCATGAACTTGAAGAGTTCCAATAAAGAAACAACAGTGCCTTTTTTACAAATTTCAGAGAATTTTTTTAAGGTCGCAGAATCAAGTTTTTCGAGTAAAGAGGTGGTTTCAAAACTGATAAGCTCTTTGGCCTTCGTATCAATAACAAAGGAGGTTGGCTCATAGACTTCATCGCACCCAATATGCAGCGGGGCCACCGTGGTAAGGCGGAAAAAGACGGTTTGATCTTTCCCTGGGGCTTGTGCAACCTGTTGCGTTGGTGAGGGTTTTGATTGCTGGCGGAAATCAACAGTTTTATACGCCATAGTTTTCTCCTTGGTTCAGAACTGGCATCTGCATTGGCAGGTAGAGGGAATAGCCCTGGCACACGGCCTCGGGTTGCGCCTTGGAGATATTCTGTACCGAGCGGCCGATGTAGGGTTTGTCAGGGAAGCTGCCGGCATGAGGCACAAACACAGCACCCTCGTCGGCCATGACCACCGGGTTCTTGAATGGTTTACCGGTGTGGAGCATTTGTGCGCCATGGCGCCCAAAACGGGTAAATGGATTGAAATACATGGCCTTGTAATGTTCCGGCTCCGGCACACACGGCCCCAATACAAGGCAGGCATCAGCCTGTTCCACTACCGGTGGCACAATTTCCTTAACGCCTTCTACAGAAAAACGGCCCAAGCCGGTGCTGGCATCTCTGCCGAACCCCCATTGCCCCATACGGGTAAAGGCATTTTTCAGTTCTTCAATGCCACAAGCATCTTCATCCAGACCGGCAAAGATGACCAATTCCATACCGGGCATATAATAGATATTGTCGGTGACATATGGAGCAAACTCTCCCTTGCCTGTGGTCATAGTCAGCCGGTTAATAGAATTGTGCTGCTGCTCTGCTGAACTGACTGGCCGTCGATGATGGACGGGAGTCAGGCGCAACCGCTTTTGTGAAACTTCGGGCAGGGTGGCCACAATACGCTCGTAAATCTCCTGATCGTTTTCCATAAATTCCCATGTCAGGCGTATTTGAAGATCTTCACCAATTAACAGCCATTTCCTTGCCTTTTTTTCCTTGCGGCCTTTGAGTCGTTTTGCGCAATCGACATCCAGTTCCGAGTCACCAAGTAGCGATTGTGGTAACTCTGGTCGCCGGATGGCGTAGATTGTTTCATTAGCCGTATTGATTTTTGGCCAGGCACTGGAGAAAACAGCGAATGGCCGTTCTGAATAACAGCTTATCCAGTAATCAAGGCCGCTTGACAGAACAGCCTGATTCTCCGCCGCCTGCCAGCAGAACTGCCCGAAGATGGTATCGCCTTTCAAAGGAGTACCAAAGGGTGACAGAGGTTTGATGGTTATTGCATAGATGCGCACGGCGTCACCTCACGAAAAAAGTTGAAGTGCGGCATAGGTCTCCTGAAGTCCGGCATCATGGAATTCAAAACGTACCCGGCCATAGCCTCGGCTGCCGCTACCGCCCAGAGCGTCGTGTTCGAGCAGTTTCATCCCTTCAAGCAAGAGGGTTCGCAGATCCTCATCTCCTTCCATCTCCTTGATAGTAATGGAAAAATCAAAGGCAAGCCCGGCAACGACTCGCTCAGTAAAACGGGGATTTTCAGCAACGCCACGTATGCGGTCTATCGAGTTTTCTGATTTAACTTCAAAGCAAGACCAGTTGCCGGCCTTGACTTCCTCACGGCTTGTATTGCTCAGGGAGGAGTCTGCAAAGGCGGCACGGGTGGGGCCGATCTTCTGAGTATCCTGGTCGTCCGCGCCGCTGACACCGAAGAGTTTGAGGATGGCGACTGCCTCCTTTTGTTCTGTGGCGGAAAGATCTTTTTTCAGTATACTGGCACTCAAGGGTTTTCCGTTCCCCGCCTTGGCTAGCAGACCGCTTCGCATCTCAAGCAGGGCGCGAATTTTTCCCTTTAGGGAAGAACCCGGAATGTAAGGCTCCCCAGTATGTGGGTGTTTGATGACAGGGTTGTCGGTGCCGCCGATGCGTAATTCGGTATCGCCCGCACCAATGTGCAGGCCGCTCTCCAGTTTGATGCGTCCGGTGATAGTGGTCATATTGACAAGTTTCATAAAGGTCTCCTTGTAGGCTGCAATAATAGCTCTTGATTAAAATTGAGAAAGCGGCAGGTTCATGCCGGGTGATGCATCTTGTAAAAGCCAATGAATGATTCGAGAAAATTGGCAAATACCAATAAGTCATCCTTGTCGTTAATCTGGCTGATTCCGCTTTGCATCATTTCGACAAAGGAGTCGGTGACGAGCTTGCGGCCCTTGGCATAGGCGACCTTAGCGACCAACATGTGAACCTGGGGCAGGATCATATTTATGTCGGCCCCATTGGCCTTCGCCTGGGTGCTGAGTCTGACCATTTCATCGAAATAGCGGCGTAATTGAGAACTTTTGTTAGCATTGTAGCCACCCTCAGTCCCGATTCTCTTGGCCAGTTCCTCGGCTGTCACTGAAAATAGGGTGGGTTCCAGTTGCTTGTTTGTCTTGTCCTTCCACAGTGTGATTGTCACCATTTTTATTCTCCTGTTTATATGGGGTTACTTCCGTTTCTCATAGATTACATGCCAGAGCGGGATGCGCACCGCACCGCGATAGTTTTCAAGCCAAGCGGCCATGACCTCCATTTCCGTTAATGATTTCTCCCAGCCTGCCCGCTTGCGGTTGATGTTACGGACCAGGCTGTATTTGAACAGGGCGCGCCATTTTAGACTGTCCATGTCTTCAAGATCAACCGTCTTATTTTCCATGATCAACTTTTCCATCTCAGCCATGGTGACAAAGTGGTTGAAACGATAGAACATAGCGTCACCAATATATTTCTGTGCGAGCCATTCTTCCATCTTGGTACGGGCTTGCAGGAGTGTGTTAAAATCCTCCCAGGTCACGGTTTCCCCAAACATGGTGACTCGGTTACGGCCGGCGCCTTTGGCCAAAATCAGGGATTCTTCGGCCGCTTCTGCCATCTTGTCCACCGGCGAGTGGGGCTTGTGTACGCTGATACCAGCCGAAAAGGTAATCTCATTATTGCCACAGACATACTCGGCAAACCGCTGATTCAGATGGGTTGCCAAATCGGCCATGCGGTTCCACGGGCCAATAAGAAAGAGGTCGTCACCACCGGCAAAAACGGTATAGGTATCGTAGAATGTTACTTCCGTGGCCAGTAGATGCGGCAGGTAGAGGACAAAGAAGTTGTTGAGTTGCCGACTGACTGTAGCCAGTCGTGAGATGGTGAATCTTTCCCGAGACAGGCCGCAGCCAAACAGCATTCCCAGATTGTCCACATCAGCTTTTAATACGCTCAAGGCTTCGACACCCCTGCATTTTCCGTTCTCGTCACGATGTCGCGCCTTGACCGCGATATGGGAAAAGGTCTTGGGTATGTCATTTTTGATCTGGTTGATGAAGTCCATGATCTTTTCTTCTGAGCGCGCGCTTTCGAGCAGACAGTCGTCCATGCTATCCTTGTCATGGTACAGGGGAACGTGGCCGTTGATGAGCCGGGCGGTGACACCGGCGGGAAGACTGCCGTCCTCATTGGCCTTAACCTGCCAGAGTTTGAGTAGTGAGCCACTGGCAGCCTGTTTCTCCATGAAGTTTCTGGTAAAACCTATCTGGTACTGGCCGAAAATTGGCGAAAGCAGGCAATTGTCATCTTTCAGGCCGCTCTTCTCCCTTTTGCAAATTGCCACCAGCGGATTTTTCACCAGATTCGTGCCCAGAAAAACATGATCCCGACATAGATCACAGCTTGAGGAACTATCCGGTTTGAAGACCAGGTCGTTTTCCGCCGTGATGGTTGAGGGCCTTTTACCACACAGGGGGCATAGCGGTCGCCGGACTTTCACTTCATCATTAATGAAAGAGCCAAGGTAGTTTCCCACCGCTCCCCCGTGCTGATTCAGATCGACCTTGCAGGACTTGCGCAATTCGACATTTTTTTGATGCCGCTCCCACAAATCGACGAAGGCTTCTGCATGAAACTCATTGGGGGTTGCGGGTGTAGCACTGATGCCAAGGCTGCTCTGTCCGTAGGTGGAGGCAAAGAGCCAGTCGTTGATGATTGTCTCAGCCTCTTTGATGGCGACAAATGCCTCGGGCAGATTGGGGGCGATGAGGTGGAACTTACCGGCTGCATTCATCACCACAGAAAGAAATGGCAGATCAAGCTTTTGACAGAGTAAGTCGGCGGCCAGTTCACTGAAGAGCGAAACGGCAAAGGAACGGCCCCGCAACAGTTTGGAGCGGAATTTCTGCATCTCGCCGCCGGCACTGAAGATGAAATCCTGAATGCCGTAAAAATCACCGCTGACCAGAAGCAATTTTTCATTGTCTCCTGTTTTGATACTGCTTTCATCCATGGTTCCGGTGGCGGTATGAAAACGGTACAACGCGGCGGCCAGGGCAGCAGTGGTGCGGCAGTGGTCGTAGAGTGAAACATCGTGGACGACATCTCCGACTCTGGCTGCCGGGATCATAGAGGTAAATGTCATCAACAGGGAGTCAAAATGTTCCGCCCAGAGAGAGACATTTTCGCGTTGATGGCGGACATCCGCCATCTGCTTCCTGAAGAGTTCAAAATGCGCCTGGTATTCCTGTTCCGCCTGTTTTTTCTCGGTCTCATTGAATTTACAGGGGAAAATCGTTTGGGCGGAAAGTGGAGCCAGGGGATAACGAAATGCGAAATCATCGGCCTTCTTGAATTTATCGATCTTCTTTGGGCCAAGTGATTCGAGAATTGGAAGCAAGCGTGTTCTCTTGTAATCTTTGAAGGCGATTGACTCCCCTTTTTCGAAGGTCGCTCGATCAAGCCCGCTTGAAATCCGATCTGCTGCGGTAATTATCCATTGCATCGGTGTTCTTGGGCTATGGTGACAGGCGGCAAGATTCAAAAAAGTGTCTTCGATTTCACCTTCGCCCCATTGTCTGGCCGTAAGCTCAGGTGGAAACAGCTCACCTGCCTGTTCGAGAAATGCCGCCGTGTAGAGGGCGTGCACATGGGTTGGGTGTCCATCGTATTTTGGCTGGTATATATCCTCGTTATCGTGTCGGTATTGGGATGTTATTTCCATACTGCCCTGCGCAAACTTTCCGATATCGTGCAGCAGCCCGGCCAGGGCGATCTTGGTTACAGTTGCATCGGCCATGTTTCCTCCATTTTTTGAAATGTGTGATTTTTTTCAAACATATCTTTCGTGTGTTGCGGTGGCAAGCCTTGCAACATTGCGATGCTTTGATATTGTCGGCAATATTTTTTGTTTTGTGTTCGTATCCTTGAATTGATAACTGGAAACATGATTTCTGGCTGGAATCCTTCTATCTTCCATGAGTCGTGGCCAGCCTCACGGCCAGCAGCGACCATTTCTCAAACCGTTCGCTCTCTGCCGCAATCTCTTCGGCGCTCCACCAGCCGATCTGGTGGATGTCCTCGCCGTTCTTCCTGATACAGACGGCGCCGGTATCCGTTACCTCACAGAGATGCACCGCCCCCAGATGCACCTGACCCACCGGGTCGGAATCGTCATTGATCCAGCCGAGGAAGAGTGTTTCAACTGCATTCGTGCAGATCAGCTCTTCTTCACGTTCGCGAAGCAGGGCGCCATGATAGGCATCCGGGTTGAGTCTGCCGTTTGCCGTATCCCCAGTGTTGATATGGCCGCCGATGCCCAGTGACAGCCGACCTGCCAGCCTCCCTTCGCCCACGCCGCCGCCTCTCTGGTAAACAAAAAAACGTTCCCGGTGCTGGAAGAGTTGGTAGGGAATGATCTGTTTGAAGGCGGGATTGTGTTCCGCCTCGGGTCTGGGGAGAAAATGCTGAACAAGTCCAAGGAGCGATTCCGGCCCAACCCCGGTGAAGGCTCCCTGGGGGAGTGCACCACCGAAAACCGGCTCAAGATCAGTGCGCATCAGGCAGAAAACTCGTTCCTCTGAAATCATGACTGCTCCTCCGGAAAGAAATCATCAAGGACCAGCGAGAAGATTTCCTCATCGATCCGTTTCAGCAGTCTGTCCTTTTCATCTTTGGGAAGAAAGGCGGCCTTGAAACCGTTTTTAACTAAGCGCAAAATCTCCCAACGTGAAAGACCTCCCTCCGTCATTCTGGCTGCTTCCAGATATTCGTTACTCAGGGTAGTGGCGGAAATCCCTCGATTATCAGTATTGATGGTTACAGTCAGACTGTAATCCAGATAGTGTTTGAGCGGATAGGTGTCACCCTCTTCCACACGGTCGAAACGGCGGAAGCCGTTGGTCTGGATATTGGATGATGGGCACATTTCAATGGCAATGGAGTGATCGCGGACATAGCCCATCATCTTTTTGTTGTTGATCAGTTTCAAACCATGGCCGATGCGGCGGGCATGGAGTAGATAAATGGCCTGCCAGATCTTGTCGTCTTCGGCCATTTCCCCTGCATGGATGGTGATGTTCATGAAATGGTGGTGCAAGGGCAGGAAGATGTCCTGAAATAGTATGGGATCGTTATCTTTTTCCTGACCGGCAAGGTCAAAGCCGGTGATATGTGGTGCGGCGTCATGGCCGGAAGGGTTGCCAAAGGTAACAGCGGCGGCGACATGAGCTGTCATAGCCGCAGTTTCTTTGTGCCTGGTAGCCATGATCAGAAAATTAACATGAAATCCGTTGTGCTCTTCCATGAATTCATGGGCCGCATTGAGCAGGGTTTCGATGACTTGCGGGATGGAGAGTCCGGCTCGTGTGTAATTATCCGGTGAAAAACGTATCTCCATAAAGGAGTTATTTTCCTGCACTGCTTCGCTCATCAGCCAACGTAAGGCCAGGCGAAGGTTGCCTTTGGTCTGGAGCAGGGTCGAGCCGCCAAGATCTCCGCAGGCCATGTACCAATCAAGATCACGAGGCCACTCGCCCGGGGCGTGACCGTCTCGGCTTATCTCCTCAATCTGTTCGACGGAAAGACCGTTTATCAGTACAGCGGCACGGATATGGGCAGGTTCTGTCTGGTCGCGCCAGAGGCACTCCAAGTTCTGGAGGGCATGGACTATGGACTTGCCTGCGCGGCTATCTCTTATTTGGCGCAAGTCATGTGCGGTGAGTTCGTGGCACGATTTTCCCGTGATTGTCTCAATACCGGCGTGAATGGCGGCTTGGCGATCTCCAGTGATGCTCAGATCGTCAAGCAGTTTCGCAGCCATTTCCTTGAGTAGTCCGGCATCATAGGCCCCGCCCAGATGACAATGCAGGTCGGCTTTAGGCAGACGTTGAAGCCAGGATAGGTCTGCATCAACCTGCTTTTGATCAATACCGATGCGGTCATTATGCAGATGCTTGATAATGGCAAGCGGCAACAGGTAGAGAGAGCGGAAGTTGTCACCCAGTTCGTCCTTGATAATCCGGGTGCGACGCTCTTCAGAAAAACGCCTGGTTGGAATCCAGAGAACATTGAAATCCAGTGTTTGCTGCCGGATGTTCGGGGCCCGTTCTTTGCCATCGGGTGCGGTGATGGTGAGGTAGCCCATACAGCCATACAGCAGTCCGGCTTCGATAAGCCTGTTGGTAATGGTCTTACGACCACCGGAAGCGATGACAAGATCCTCTGCAGAAAGCAGCTCCACAGTATCATAAACAGTTTTCCGCATGCTTTCATCGTCACCATTACAGCTGATGTCATCGCAGGAAATGGCATGGGGGCAAATAATGATTGATGGATATTCTTTTGCCAAGATCTCTTTCAGGCTGGCCAGATTTTTCAGTGATGCAACCGTGCAGATGAGATGCAGTTCGAAAAGTGCATGATGGCAAAAAATCTCGCGGATGGCAGAGCTTTCTTCATTATATCGGTACTGCTTGCTGTTACTGAGAAAATCAATCAGCTCGAGTACCAGGGAGGGGTTTCCCAGGGCGGTTATAAGCTTCAGCGGTCTTTCCATATTACCATTCCATTCTGATCTGGTTACGGTCAAGCAGGATGCCGTATCGGGTGTCAGGCCGACTGCCGCTGGCGGCAATTTCCAGTTTTGCGATGTGCCCCTGACCGAAGGCAGTGAGCAGTTCCCGCCGGATTTTTGATTTGTAGGACTGGAAGTTTTCCCGGGAAAGAGAGCAGATGCCGGAATCACTCATTTCGTCAATCATTCGGCCACCGGGAATACGTTCATACATGCGGGAGACCGCATTTGAAGCAACTATCTCCGTGGCCTCAAGAAAGCATTCCTCACAACCGGTGCAGAGTCGATCAAGGCGACACTCTTTTTTTCGTTCGGCAAAGAAGGCATAAAGGGCAAGTCTGGTTGGGTGCATGTCAAGCTCCATCTGGCCATATACAAGCTTGCCTTCTGCGAGATTAACTACCAGCGTCCGTGGGGCATCGCGGATAAGGGCCTGCATAAGTTCTGCCGGCGGCCGCGGTTGGTCGAGCATTTCCAGACTAAGCTCACTGCGCATTGAGATGAAAGGGATGGTAATGAGGTGAATAACTGCGTATCGGGTTTCCTTCAAATAAGGCTGGCCTTGATCGTCGCGAAGTTGTACCGGTACCGATTGGCGCGGCGGAAACCAGAAGTCGCGACAGCTTTCAAACTCTGGTGAAACCAGAACGTGTAAGATACGATCCTGAGGCCGTCCGTAAAGCTGGGCCGCAAGCGTCAAACAGGATGTCATGGTTTTGCGACCGCCAGCAACCAGAAAAAAGACGGCTGTGTCCGGCCCGGCGGTAAATCGGAAGGCGAGATCAAGGCAAGTTCGCACCAGGATCTCGTTATCATCGGGTGTGACGATATCCCCCAACTCACGGCCATTGGCATCTCGCAGGACATGAAGGTTGTGGCTGCCAAAATCGATTGAGACAGGGTCAATACCGCAATCGGCAAGCAAGGTCTGAAACTTGCCATCTTCCGGGGCAAGCAGGCAGGCAAGAATCCGTTCCTTCCCCGCTCTGGTAGTAATGACATGGACGCCATGAATCTCGCGTCCCTCATGCCAGAGCGCGTAGAGTGCCTCAGTAATCACCTGGGGCGACAGGCCGCAGACGGCAAGCAGGATATTTTTCACAGGGCATCCTCTGTCTCTATCCTGATCCGGCCTAAGCCGAAGGAGGTCTGTTTCCCAAGATGTACGATCTCGCAATAACGAAGCAAGGGGACAAACTCCGAGAGATCCTCGGCCTGATAGGTGACGGTTCCAGTGATGCCGCCCATGAGCATGGCGGTGTGCTGACGATTGCTGTAACGCTCGATCTCGGTCCATCGGCAGGAGGAACTCGTTGTGGCAACTGCCGCAGCCCGAGCCACCAAACCCTTGTAATCGATAACAGGCTCTCCATTCCCCCCATAAGTCGATTCCAGGGAGGAAATCCGGCGTAACGCCGCCCGGATCAGGATGTGAAAAGGCAATCCGTTTTGCAGTTGACTATCACGCTTGAGTCGAAGGGGAGTCTGGCAGGTCAAAATGATCTTTGTTATCTTTGCGGCGGGGGTAGGGGCAAGAGCCAGTTCTCTTGGTGGAAGTGAAGAATTAAGAGTGAGTCCATCAAAAATAAGGGTATCAGCTTGGTGTACAGTTCCAAGTTGAAAGCAGCCATCCCCATTTTTATTGCCCTTGCCAAGTCCTGTTTTTCCCATTTCCTGAACGGCAAAAACCAGATGAGGGAGGTACTGAATGGCAGATCCCAGCAGAATGAGTCTAAAAGAAAAAGAGTCTCCAGCCTGATAGGTTCTTGTCTCGTTATCGGGGGGTATCAGGACATAGGGGTGCGGACGTTGGACAATGGGACGGTTGTCAGTGGCAACGTCATGTTTTGGACTCTGTGCAACCTCAAAGAGAAAGGCATAAGCGCACGAGTCACGCAACAGACAGCCCATGCAATCCTGACGGCGAAGGGCACAGGCGATACGCCGAAGGGCATGGCCAAGCCCGCCGCGCAGGGTAGAGCCTTTGAAGACCGGCAGAACCGCTATGGATGTAAACTGGCATGAAAAATAATATATCCCTGCTTGCATTGAATCCCTCCAAATCTTAAAATGATACTGCCATACTATCATGACCATATCAAGATGTGAATGGTTGCAATGTTGCTAATGAACATAAAATGAGGAACCCGCCGGGCTGCGCATGACAGGTCGTAACCTGGAGAGACGTGGCAAGTGTTTGTTGTTCGGAGTGACTATTACGAAAATAGTAGCATCGACACCACTTGTTGTCACTATTCTTCAGGAGTCTTTTTGCGTACCATCTCGTTGCCTGTTGCCCTCAAGCTATCAGTAGCCTTAAAAACAACTTTCTTACCGAGCAGTCGTCGGCGTTAAAAAATAGAGGGCCTTACCGATGACGATATCCAACATGAGTACCTTTTGGCCATCGAGGTACACTTCGTTTACAATCGATTCATTGCTCTCCAGGGAAATATAAAGAAAATTCTTCTTGTTTTTTTGGCGGGCCGCAAAATGAAGGGTTTGTGCATTACCATGGGGATGGTGCCGGTATATTTCCGTTGCAAGGTCAATCCTGCTTGCTTCCTTTCCTGATCGTTTCCAGTATCCTTGCATAAAATAGACCAGGGAAGATTTGATCAAAGAAAAGTTTTGAAGATTCCCCAAGATGATACAATCCCAAAATTGAACACGAATGTTTACCTTCCTCTCGAATCGTGTCCGCACTTGATTGCGTGCATCTTTGTATTCGAAATACTCCATTTCGCCACTGATCTTAATCCTGATGCCATCTAATTCAAAATCAAGCATTCTCTTCTTCCACCTCGTGCCATAATTTCATCAAATATGAAGGGGACACCTTGAGTTTACGGGATTGGAACAAGTATTCGGCAATAGGACGAAAGCCAGTCCCTGCTATCTTTAATTCTCTAATCTCTCCCCAATAGGCGAGTACCTTGTGTTTTAATTTGGGAGTGCGGCCTCGCTTGAGTAGTCCCGCTACCTTAGCTTGACGAAGGTGAGTAAAGTCTTCATACTGTTCTTTCTGGGCAACACGATATCCCTTTCCTTTAATGGTGTCCCAGCCAGATCGGCGCGCAGCCAAGACAAACGCACAATATCTGCGGAATCGGCCTGGTAAGTCGGGCCGTTCTTTCTGGAGTTGGCATGATTTTTTGACCCCAGTCTGAAAAATCGCTACTCGTTGTTCTTCGGGAAGAGAAGCGATCCATGAAAACAGACGGTTTCTCTCTTTGGCAGTCAGTCCAGTGACTGGATTGAACACATCTTCCATGGTCTTCTTATCCACAGGTATAGGTCAAGGTTTCCCGCATCCGAAAATGCGAGGTTTCAAGGGATGTTTGCTGTAAAGCCTGCTCATGGGAGAATCCATGACTGACACATTCAAGATACCGTTCTTGGGCAAAATTATGCTTGAGGCCATGGCTGCCACGACCAACCGCATATTGACCAGTTTCCCGGGCCGCCTTATTGATGGCCTCCACATAGGCATGATATTCGCTTTCCAGTTGGTTATGAGTCTTGATGTAGCTCTCCAGGCGATAATATGTTTCCAGGGAAACGAAATGGTCAGTTTCCTTCCCGCCTTTCTCTATTGAGGCTACAATCCCCACCAGTCTTCTTGTAACAGGATCATTTCCAGTACCGCGAAGACCTTTTATAGTGAGAGGGTTTTTAAGTCGGCGATTACTGGGCGCACCAACACCTTCAGCTCGCAGGCCGCCTTCATACTGGAGCGAAGCTTGCAGTTGGAATGTCGGGTTGGAAATTTTCTCGATCAACCGCACAGGATCGGGGTAGGCCCTGTTGCCAAATACCTTGCTTGATTTGGGCAGTCGGGCCTTGCTTTGTGTGTAAAATCCCATGCGCAATTTTTCCGTTTCCAATGGGGCCACATTAAGACCATGGCGTCCGACATAGAAATTGATGGCATATTCCAGCTTGCCCAGTGCGGAAAGAACGGTCTCCATGGTCTGCCGTGACCTTTTATTAACGACATAGTAATCAAGTTTTTCTGTCAGATATTCGGCCATGTCTTCTGCGAC
>VMSP01000060.1 GCA_013792135.1 Desulfocapsa sp.
CCTCGCAATGCCTCCAGAGCGACCTTCGCTTTGAACTCGGGAGTATGGAACTTTCTCTTCTTCGCTTCACTCATATTGTCTTGTCCCTGGTGGTTACGTATAGCTTAAACTACTGTCTCAAAACTGGGGTCCACTATAGATTTTCCGGTAATGAATCAACTCTTACTGCCAGAAACATTGCTGCCTTTCAGACCATCATCGATGGTCAGCTTAACTTGATGCATGGTTTTGATATACATGTGTCAAATGTTAGATTGGATGGCTTTAAAATTCAAAATTGTCGTGCCAATAATGGAGTAGATGGGCATGGAGGCGGTGTTTCTGTTACAAATAGCTCTACTCTGGTTATTGCCAATTGTACTTTCTTGAATAACAGTAGCAGTTCTACTGGGGGCGGGCTTTTTATATACAACTCCTCTGCGGTAAAGATTGAGAATTGTCTCTTTGCCAGGAATAGTTCAGGAGTTGGTGGGGCGATTCATTCTTACAATTCTGACATTATTGTATCTTTCTGTATATTTAATATTAACTTGGCCAACCTTGGAGAAAAACGTGGCGGGGCAATTAGGGCATATTCGAAAAGTGTCCAGATTAATAGTTGTATTTTTACCGGTAATATGGCGGAACAGGGAGGCGCTGTTGAATTAAATGATAATACTGGCAGCGTGATTCAATGCTCCGAATTCAAAAGTAATCGGGCTGAAAGTGCCGATCCGGCAAGGGGGGCAGGAGGTGCTATTGCTCTTTTGAAGGTGAGTGCTGAGTCTTCTGTGTCGATCAGGCAGTGCCTGTTTCAGGATAATGTGAGTAGTCTGGAAGGTGGTAGTCTATGGTCGTACTATGTTCCTGTATTGATTCAGGACAGCAATTTTGTCGGTAATAGCGCCGTCAATGGTGGAGCTTTGATGCTGGACTATAAAACTACCCAGCAAAATACCGTGCAGCGCTGCCTGTTTTCCGGAAATACGGCAACCACGACTGGGGGAGCGATACGTTCCTATAAGCGCAGTATGGTGATCGAAGACTCTGTCTTTTCCCATAACTCAGCTCCCGGTGCCGGTGCCATCGGATTACATGCTGGATCTCTAGCTCCAGTTCCAGATCCAGCATACACGGTTACCATGAAATATTGTACCTTGTATGGAAATGAGGCCACCGGCCCTGTAAATGGCACTGGTGATGGCTATGGGGGAGCAATGTTGAACATAAAAACTCAATTATTCCTTTATAATTGCATCTTCTGGGGAAACAGTGCAGCAGCAACAACCACAGATCCAGATATATGGAATGGAAATACTAGTTCCATGGAAACTTGGAATACAGATTTACAATCTTTATCAGGTGATCATGATTCTTATGTTGAAAATCACTACGCACCTTTCTCCCAGGATCCATTGTTTGAAGATGCAGATGGTGTCGATAATATTGCCGGAACAGTGGATGATAACTTTCGTCTCTTAGACGGGTCTCCCTGTATTGATCAGGCGAATGACTCTTATAAAACCCTCTGCGACCTGTCTCCTGCTACGCGAGTTGTTTCTTCAGATGTTGGAGCATATGAAAAATTTATATCCCCATTTTCACCCACATCCTGTTCTTCTTCCGTAACCTGTCCAGCTTTTCCTGCTATTTCTCCACCACCCGTTACCCCGCCGACAATTTCTCCGTCATCGTCTTCTGGTAAGTCTCTTCCCTCTATATTTATGCTTCTTTTGAAAAAGTGATAGATGGAGTATGTTTACAGACAAACGATTAACAACTTATCATAATAAGTTGTTAATCGTTGAGAATTACTACTCCGATTTGTTATATCCCCTGTTTTCGTTCTTTTTTGACTGTAACAGATATAATCTTATGGTAGCTGAGGTTTTATTGTTATCTTGAGAGTTGATTGATATGAATATGTTCAATGAAAATAATGAATATTTTACACGTCTATAGAACATATTTCCCTGATACGCAGGGCGGATTGGAGGAAACTGTTCGGCAGATCTGTTTGAATACAGCTCCTTTCGGCGTCAAGCATCGCATATTTACCTTGAGTCAGAAACCTGATCCGGCCATTTTGCAATTTCCTGAGGCTGAGGTTTATCGTTTCCCACTTTCTTTTGAAATTGCGTCCTGTGGCTTTTCGATTGCAGGTGTTATTGGATTTAAAAAACTTGTAGAGTGGGCGGATCTTATTCACTACCATTTTCCTTGGCCATATGAAGATTTGTTGCATTTTCTTTGCAATGTTCAAAAACCGACCCTCGTCTCTTATCAGTCTGATATAATACGGCAACAGGGACTTCTTAAAATCTATTCTCCTCTGCAGTATCTCTTTTTATCTAGTGTTACAAAAATCATTACGACTTCTCCAAATTATTTGCAAAGTAGTCATGTTCTGACCACTCTTAATAGAGACATAGAGATTATCCCAAATGGTCTGGATGAAAAGGGATATTCTTCCTTGTCTTTTAAGAAGAGAGAATATGTGCGGGAAAGGTTTAGTTCTGACTATTTTTTGTTTATTGGGGTGTTGCGTTATTATAAGGGGCTGCAGTATCTGCTGGATGCCGCCAGGGATGCTGCTTTTACTGTTCTCATTGCTGGCAGTGGTCCCATGGAACAGGAACTGAAAGACCAGGCCCGGCGTCTTGGTTTGAAAAATGTGAAGTTTCTTGGGTATGTGGAAGATGATGAAAAAATTGCCCTCATTCAGGACGCACGAGCTATAGTCTTTCCCTCTTGTGAGCGTTCAGAGGCCTTCGGTATCACTTTACTTGAAGGTGCGATGTTTGCTAAACCTTTAATTACTGCTGAGATTGGTACAGGGACTACATATATTAACAGGGATCGGGAAACCGGGCTTGTGGTTGTGCCAAAAGATCCTGTGTCTCTACGAGCGGCAATGGAAATATTATATTTCAACAAGGGTTTTGCCATGCGAATGGGAGTGGGGGCCAGAAAACGATTTGAGTTGTTGTTTACAGGTCAGGAAATGGGCAGGAAATATGTAAAGGTGTATCGTGACCTCTTGCATCGGGACGAACTCGTTTGAAGATTAGAAATGCTGCAGATCACATTCTAGTGACTGGAGCCAATGGTTTTATCGGTACGGCTTTATGTAACTCATTTGAGATGTTGCAGATATCTTATCTGCCGGTTTTGCGTCAAATCGATACCTCGGAAAGAAAGAGTGCGCTTGTTGCGGATATCAATGAATTCACCGATTGGTCTTCAATCCTGCCTGGAATTTCTGCTATTGTTCATTTAGCTGCTCGGGTCCATGTGCTCAAAGATGACAGTGTCGATCCGTTAACTGAATTCCGCCGGATCAATCTTTATGGTACTTTGAATCTGGCCCGTCAGGCGGCAGCCCATGGGGTTCGGCGGTTTATTTACCTGAGCACTATTAAAGTGAATGGTGAAGAAACATTTGACCGAGCCTTTAGAGCAGAGGATGTCCCGGCCCCTGTGGATCCCTATGGAATCTCGAAGTTTGAAGCAGAAACAGCTCTGCGGAAGATTGCTGGTGAGACGGGCATGGAGGTTGTTATCATCCGTCCGCCGCTGGTCTATGGAAGGGGTGCAGCTGGAAACTTCGGACGTCTCCTGGATTTGGTTAAGAAAAATATTCCCTTACCCTTGGCAGCAATCAACAACAGAAGAAGTCTGGTTTATGTGGAGACGTTATGTGATTTGATCAGGGTCTGTTTATGGCATCCCAAGGCGCCAGAAGAAGTTCTGCTTGTCTCTGAAGGAGATGATATTTCCACCCCGGAGTTGATTCGAAAGATGGCAAAATATTGTGGACGAGATGCAAGAATGGTTTTTGTACCAGTCATTTTTTTACGATTGGCAGGAAGAGTGACTGGACGTAGTCATGAAATTCAGCGATTGATCGGTAATCTTCAGATTGATAGCTCCGCAACCAGAGAGAATCTCCAATGGCATCCTCCGTTTACTCTTGAACAAGGCCTGAAACGGAGTATTTCATGAGCCTTTGGTATTATGCGCTGCTTTTTCTTGGCTCATTGTTGCTTACGGGGGTGTTCAGTCGCTATGCTGTAAAAACACGTTTGCTGGATGTTCCGAATTATCGGAGTTCACATAGTATCCCAACACCTCGTGGTGGTGGGCTTGCGATTATTGTGACATTTCTGGCTGGGAGTTTATTGTTGGTACAGTTTGCTGTTCTTCCTGTTAAAGTATTTCGTGGTGTGAGTTTATGCAGTGGGCTTGTGATAGGGATCGGTCTTTGGGATGATTTTCGTTCTGTGCCGTCCTCAGTACGTCTTGCTATACACTTACTTGCTTCATCCCTGGTGGTCTTTTGGCTGGTTACAGTATATTCGCCATTCCTGACAGCAGCGTTTTCTAGGGGATGGTTCGGTACCATACTTACTGTCATAAGTATGACCTGGCTTCTGAATCTGTTTAATTTTATGGATGGTATTGATGGTATTGCTGCTCTGGAAACAATAAGCGTTGCCGGCAGTGCGATGCTTCTGCTCTGGTTCACTGGTGCCGCTGGTATGTATGTCTATTGGTTTGGAATACTGTTCGTGGCTGCAGCAGGTTTTCTTGTTTGGAACTGGCCGCCAGCAAAAATATTTATGGGAGATGCCTGCAGTGGTTTCTTGGGATTTTGTTTTGGCATACTTGCGATAATGACTTCTGTCGATACAAAAATGACTCTTTGGACCTGGCTGATTCTGCTCGGGGTGTTTATTGCTGATGCAACAGTGACATTGTTGCGGCGCATATTTCGAAAAGAACGATTTTTTGAAGCCCATCGCAGTCACGCCTATCAGATTCTTTCAAGGCGTTGGCATTCACATAAAAAAGTGACATTAGGTGTTTTGGCTGTTAATATACTATGGCTTTTTCCTTGTGCCTTCTTTTCTATATCCTGGCCATGTTATGGCCTTTTTTTTGCCATTATATCCTATGTGCCTTTGCTCTTTTTTTGTCTGATGATTGGGGCAGGTACAACCAATGAGTAGAACTTTCATTTACGATCTGATGCCAGTCTTGCTGGTGGTATGATTTTTAAAGCAGGTTTATGGCAAAGAAATTTTTTAAATTAATTCTTTTAAATCGTTGGTCAGCCTTGGTGCATGATCTGACGTGTGTGCCGCTGGCATTAACACTGGCATACTGGCTGCGTTTTAACCTTGGTCCTATTCCCCTTCAATATCAACAATCTCTTCTCACATTGATTCTTTTTGCAGTACCTGTGCAAGGGATATTTTTTTGGTATTCAGGTCTGTATCGTGGTCTTTGGCGTTTTGCCTCAATCCCTGATCTGGTAAGAATTTTCAAAGTGGTAGGACTTGGTAGTCTTGTTATTTTAGCAATTACTTTTCTTTGGACTCGCCTGCAGGGGATTCCTCGTTCGGTTTTTCTGTTGTATCCGTTGCTACTTGTTGCTGGTCTGTCTGCTTCCAGAATCGCATATAGATGGTATAAAGATAATCGGCTTGGTTTTTCTTCTCAAGAGGGGACTCGTACGTTGATTGTCGGTGCCGGTCGGGCGGGGGAAATGCTGGTCAGGGATCTACTACATCGTGTTGAATATCATCCACTGGCTTTTCTTGATGATACTCCAGGGATGTATAAACGCGAGATTCATGGTGTCCCGGTTCAGGGAGGCACACACCAACTTGGTGATATTTGCAGGTTATTGTCGGTTGAGCTTGTCTTGTTCGCCATACCCTCTGCCAATAAAGCTTTGCTGCAACGATTGGTTCTGGAGTGTAACCAGATCGGAGTACGGTGTCAGACTCTTCCTTCAGTGTTTGAAATGGCTGGACATCAGGTAGATGCAAAAAAATTAAGATCTGTCACGGTTGAGGACCTGTTGGGAAGAGAGGTTGTGGAACTGGATTATGACGCCATTGCCGGATATCTTACCGGTAAGGTGGTGCTGGTTACAGGTGGTGGTGGTTCTATTGGTTCAGAGCTTTGCCGTCAAATTGCAGCTCAGAAGCCAGCACAACTTATCGTGTTTGATAATGGAGAATTTAATCTTTATACCATTGAATATGAATTGCGTCATAGCCTTTCTAATATTGTGTTTGATGCTGTTCTTGGTGATGTGAAAAATCAGGACCGCGTTAATTGGCTATTTAAAACGTACCGGCCGGATGTCGTATATCATGCGGCCGCTTATAAGCATGTTCCCATGGTAGAGGCCAATCCCGTGGAAGGTGTTGGTAATAATATATTTGGGACAAAGGTTGTTGCCGATGCCGCAGATCGATACAGTGCCGGGCGTTTTGTCCTGGTCTCCACGGATAAGGCTGTTAATCCCGTCAACGTGATGGGGGCAACCAAGAGGATTGCTGAAATTTATTGCCAGAATCTGAATAGTCGTTCCAAAACTCAATTTATAACGACTAGGTTTGGAAATGTTCTTGGTTCTGCCGGTTCAGTGGTTCCCTTGTTCCAGAAACAGATTGAAAAGGGCGGTCCTGTCACTGTTACTCATAAAGATATTACCCGATATTTCATGACCATCCCCGAATCAGTCAGTCTCATTCTGCAAGCTGGCGCCATGGGGGGAGGCGGAGAAATTTTTGTCCTTGATATGGGAAAACCAGTTCTGATTCATGACCTGGCAAAACAGATGATCCAGCTTTCCGGGTTGAAGGTGGAAAAAGATATTAAAATTGTTTATACCGGATTGCGCCCTGGTGAAAAATTGTATGAAGAATTATTGCACGAAAGTGAGGTGTTGAAAAGAACAACTCATGAGAAACTTTTTCTTGCCCACAGTCGCAATGTGGACTGGAGTTGGCTTGGGAATCAGTTGGCCGAGTTAGAGCGTGTTTCGGTTTCACGGGATGTTGGAAAAATGCTGACCATCATGCATGATATCGTCCCTGAATTTAAGGAGTAAATTTAATAAAATTGAACTGGAAATTTTTTTTGTTATCCGTAATTCTTTCATCGGTTGCATAAAACACTATATCTCATGTCAATTTCTTGTGTTGCTCAGAAAAGGCCCTTGATCTCGATCATACTTCCCACTTGGAACGGCGCGGCATTTATGCGAGAACTGCTTGGGGTGTTATGCAGTCAGACGGTTCTTTTTAATGAGTTGTTGGTTGTTGATTCTTCCTCTAGTGATCAAACGGTTGAAATTGCTAAAGAATTTGGTGCTGAAGTTGTGGTTATTCCCGAAGAAGAATTTGATCATGGGGGAACCCGGACCATGATATCCAAACAAGCACAGGGGGATATCCTGATCTTTCTTACTCAGGATGCTGTTCCTACCTCGACTGACGCGCTAGTAAAACTTATCCAACCTTTGTTGTCAGATGAGACTATTGCCGTCACCTATGGTCGTCAACTGCCAAATCGTGACGCTACGCTGCTTGCTGCACATTTGCGTTCTTTTAATTATCCAAATCAAACGGTTGTACGCAGTTTTGCTGATCGAGAGCGGCTTGGATTTCAAACTGTATTTGTCTCAAATTCCTTTGCAGCCTATCGCAAGATTGCCCTTGCCGAGGTAGATTATTTTAAAAGCGGCTTAATTTTTGGTGAGGATACCTGTGCGGTTGGTCGGTTATTGATGCGGGGCTATAAAGTCGCCTATGTGAGTGATGCGATGGTCTTTCATTCACACAATTATAGCTGCTTACAGGAGTTTAGGCGCTCATTTGATATTGGAGTGCTGCATGTTACGGAAGAATGGTTGCTTGATACCTATGGACGTGCCGAGGGAAGAGGTTGGCAATATGTCAAATCTGGCGTCATTCACCTCATGAATGTTAAAAAAGCGTTGTTGCCAAATTTCTTCTGGAGGATATTTCTCAAGTTTATTGGCTATAAACTAGGGTACAATTTTCAGTCATTGCCGCAATGTTTGATTCCCTTCTTGAGCATGCATCGATCTTGGTGGGTTAGCTTTAGAGATGCGTCTGTGTTTCATAAGACTTTGTAAAGAAAGATCATTACTGTTTTGAGTGGGAAGCCCTTGGTCTTTTGGGAGAATTGTTCGCGAACCAAAATATATAGGGATCAGTAAAAAAATGATCAAATGATACTCAGTTGTTTATCCTGCTGGGAACCAGTAATATGTATTGCTGGTCATACTGGCAGTTGTCAGAGTGGGAGATTCTCTGACCAATGATGCCACTTTTCACGCAGACTTTATTTGTTAACATCTGGTAATTTAGAATAATATTATTTATGCTGCGTGGCAGCTAGGGGTAAAAATACTGTTATTTCTTTACAGTTCGTTTATTTACCCTAAGCTTGCGTCCCCATCCCATGAAGGAAGAATGTTTTCTCCCCGGGCCTTTTGAACCAAACAATGAAATGTATGCAATTGCTAAGATTGCCGGTATCAAGATGTGTGAAGCGTATAATTGTCAGTATAGAACCAGTTATTTATTTTGCTGTTATGCCGATTAATCTATATGCGGTTGGAGATCATTATGGTTTGCATAATTCCCATGTGTTACCAGCCTTGATATGTAAAATGCATGATGCAAAACATGGAGGTCCAAAAAAGGTCATACTCTAGGGTAACTGGTACACCACACAGGAACTTTTTGCACTGTGATTTCACCATGCCGATGCGATTGTTTTTTACTCTCATTGGAAAGAGATACTCTGTTTTTCTCGCTACCTTTAAGAGGACCGCTTTTAATTAATATCAGATACGGAATGGATATCACAATCCAGCAGTTTGTCGAAAAGATACGCAGGATTATCGATTTTACCAATAAAATCATCAGGGATGAAACGAAATCGGACTGCACCCCTCAAAAACTCCTTGATGTCAATCGGATGACGTTTTAGGTTGGCAACCAACTGTCTCGTTAACAGACGGTATTTAAGATATCTATATCAATTATTCGACCGATATGGTTGAGGTGCAAGTCGCCCATTAATGAGCAGAATCATTTTATCAAAAAATATCTCTGAAGTTTTTTCAAAAGGCCTTTTTGTCGTATTTTATATGCTTCTGCTGGTTGAAGCTTTTGCGATATTACAAAATTCGTCTACCCTTTTATCGTCGACCCTTGTGGTGGCCACTTTTTTTCTTGCCACATTGTTCAGCCCATTCTGGGCTATATGGTTTTTTGTTGCGGTTATCCCACTCATTAATGGTTTTTTTGTGATGAAAGGGGTTGGTGATATTTCACTGGCATTTGCTGGTGTCTATCTTGCGTGGCTCCCTCAACAGTTGATTAAAAATAAAAGTTTTCAATCTTCAAGCTCTGCCGTTTTTTTTGCAAATTTGCTGGCTACTATTGTTTTTTTTAACATATTTCTTGTTTATGTACGCATTTTGGAATTTCCAATACCTTCCAGATTGTGGTTTGATTGGTTTACTTATTTTCCATTTGCTGGCCAGAAAGATAATTTGTGGCAGATCAACGCTTCGCTCATTTTATTGCAGGGTATATTTCTGTTTAAGATGCTTGATATAGAATTGATAAATCGTAACTATTTTATTTTTTTCACAAAAGTTGTTTATGCTCAGGCAATTTTTATTATAGCTTTCTCCTTGATTCAGCTTGTAAATTTTAAAATAAGAGGCGAGAATTACTTAGGAATTTATCTTCCATTTAATGATATCCATTCTTACGGAAGTTATGTGGTTCTGCTATTGGGCGTATTTACTGCTTTTTTTCTGAATAGTTTAACCATACGAAGGGAATATCAACCTGATAAAAAACAAGAAAAAGATCATTTAGCATTTCTTTGGTTTGATGTATCTAGAATAATAGGATTCTTTTATAAGTTGTCATTCAAAACTGTTGTTAATGGATTTCTTGCTGTTTCTTTCTTTTTTTTATGTTGTTATTCTTCTTCCAGGATGACGTGGTTGGCAATGGGGGTAATTCTTTTTTTTCTTGTCATTGTTGCAATAAGAAATAAAAAAATAATTACTTGTTTTGGTATTATTATAGTCCTTATAACTATTATTAGTAGCCTGTTTGTTCCCCAATTGCTTCAATCAAATAATCCCTCATTGTACCGATTGGGATCTTTTTTAAATGTTAAAAATTTTAACAAGGATGAAAATCTTCTTATACGGTTTGAGTTATGGAAGCGCTCTTTGAAAATGGCTAAAGATTACCCTCTTACCGGTGTGGGGCTGGGTAATTTTTATAGGACTAATGTACATTACAAAAATAATTCCATGGGCCGGTGGGATTCAGAGAATACTCATAATTATTATCTGCAAGTATTAGCAGAGCTTGGAGTTCCTGGTCTCATATTGTTTCTGGTGCTATTGTCTTCTCTTTATTCGCGTCGAGTAACTGTAGCCGTAAGGGAGGGTGATGGCTTATCTCCTGAATTTTCTGTAAAGCCATTTTGTTATGGTCTTGGTGCCTATCTTTTAACTATGTTAACGGGCCATCCACTTCTTCTTTCCAGTCAACAATTTTTATTCTGGGCTATTGTAGCTATAATTTCAAAAGGTCATTTTTTTGTATTAGGTGAGGATGAGAGAGTATTGCCTGAATATAAAATACCCAAAATAGTTGGTGCTTTTATTTTTTTTCTTTTTGTACTTGGGTTCAGTAAAAATTTGTACAAACATGAACCTTGGACTATTCCTGTTGAATATGGATTGTATCCTACTGAAAATTGGGATGGTGGCAAGATGAGGTGGATGGCAGGTAAGGCAGAATATTATCTTCCTGAGACGACAAGAGAATTGAATCTAAAGATTGTGGCGCAACCTTTTAACAGTCAGAAACCGGAAGGGCTAACACTTATAATATCAATAAACGATTCAGTTGTTGATAAAGTTCATTTTATTGAAGGCGGGACTAAAAATCTCAGTTATAATATTTCGTCTATTAATAAACAGGATATTAAAGTTAATTTGGAAGTGGATAAGGTATTTTGTCCCAAGACGATTGGACTCAATAGTGATTTCAGGATACTCGGAGTCGCTTTAGGTTTAGATGATTAGCTCTGTGATCCTTGCTCTCAATAAGGGATAACTCAAATGAGTTGACCTCTGGGGTTTTTCATTTTAAAATCAATTTTCTAGTGAGCTTGTAATTGTTTTTTTAGGGATACAATTTGTCGTTTGTATGTATAGAATAATAATCCAAAAGGATATTTTAATGAAAAAAGCTTTAATTACCGGCGTGACTGGTCAGGATGGTGCTTATCTTGCCGAATTTTTATTGAACAAAGGATACGAAGTGCATGGTATGAAACGTCGTACCTCTCTCTTCAATACAGATAGAATTGATCACCTGTATCAGGGGTCGCATGAAGAACATCGGCAGTTCTTTTTGCATCATGGAGATATGACGGATTCGAGTAGCTTGATCCATATCCTCCAAAAAGTCCAACCTGATGAGGTATATAATCTGGCTGCTCAGTCTCATGTCGCTGTTTCTTTTGAAGAGCCGGAGTACACGGCTAATTCTGATGCCCTTGGAGCCTTGAGGATATTGGAAGCGATCCGGACTATTGGGCTTGCAGAAAAAACAAGGTATTATCAGGCATCTACCTCCGAGTTGTTTGGTAAAGTTCAGGAAACTCCTCAGACCGAGAAAACCCCTTTCTATCCCCGTTCCCCTTATGCCGTGGCGAAGCTCTATGCCTATTGGATTACAGTGAATTATCGTGAGGCCTATGGGTTTTACGCCTGTAATGGAATCCTCTTTAACCATGAATCTCCGGTTCGTGGAGAGACCTTTGTCACCAGAAAAATTACCCGTGCCTTAAGCCGGATCGTCCTTGGTTTGAAAAAATGTGTCCATCTTGGAAATCTTGACGCCAAGCGTGACTGGGGACATGCAAAAGACTATGTGGAAATGCAATGGTTGATGCTCCAGCAGGAGGTTCCTGAAGATTTTGTCATTGCCACGGGCAAGCAATACTCGGTTCGTGATTTTGTCGGGGCGGCAGCCAGTGAATTGGGTATCAGTATAAAGTGGCAAGGAAGCGGATTGGAGGAGCTGGGTGTTGTTGATCAGGTGGAACATCTTGAAACAAGTGCGTTTGATGCAAGCGTTCATGTAAAATCGGGTGATGTCATTGTTCGGGTTGATCCTCGCTATTTCCGTCCAACAGAGGTGGAAACTTTGTTGGGGGATGCTACAAAAGCCAAGGAGAAACTGGGATGGGTACCAAAGATTACTTTTAAGGAGTTGGTTTCCGAGATGATACACCATGACATGGAAGAGGCGCGTCGGGACGAACTTTGTCGGAATGAAGGATTTCGAATCAACTCCTATTATGAGTAAAACTGCTCTTATCTTAGGGGTCTCTGGTCAGGATGGAGCCTATTTATCCAAACTGCTTCTGAACAAAGGGTATCGTGTCGTTGGGTCATCGCGTGATGCCCAGATGTCGTCCTTTGCCAATCTAGAACGTCTTGGGATAAAGGGAGAGGTCCAGACTGAATCCGTTTCCTCCAATGATTTTCGCAGTGTACTGCAGGTGCTGAAAAAGGTGGAGCCGGATGAAATTTACAATCTGGCGGGACAGAGCTCTGTTGGCCTTTCATTCAGTCAGCCCGTTGAGACTTTTGAGAGTATAGGTATAGGAACATTGAATCTGTTGGAGGCGATACGCATACAGGATATGCCTGTACGGTTCTACAATGCCTGTTCAAGCGAATGTTTTGGTAATACTGATGGTGAACGTGCGGATGAAGAAACCCCGTTTCGTCCACGTAGCCCCTATGCGGTGGCAAAAGCAGCAGCCTTCTGGCAGGTAGCCAACTATCGTGAGGCATATGGCCTTTTTGCCTGTTCCGGTCTGTTGTTCAATCATGAATCGCCCCTTCGCCCGGAGCGATTTGTTACCCAGAAAATTGTCCGCGAGGCGTGTCAGATTAAGGCTGGTTTGCAGCAGAAGATGAAGCTTGGCAATATTACGGTTATGCGTGACTGGGGATGGGCACCAGAGTATGTCGAAGCCATGTGGCTGATGCTCCAGCAGGATGAGGCCGATGACTATATCGTGGCCACGGGAAAAACTTATAGTTTGGAAGAGATGGTGGAGACCGTCTTCTCCTCTCTGGGGCTTAATTGGCAGGAGCATGTCGAGTTGAATCCTGATTTGCTGCGTCCAACCGATATCAAGATCTCCCTTGCTGATCCTGGAAAGGCGGCAAGAGAGTTGGGCTGGAAGGCCAAATATGGAATGAAGGATGTGGCGGCGATGATGGTCGAAGCGTGCATGAAGGATATGGAAAATTAATATGGGTCATGTTTGCCGGGGTGCCATTCTCTTAAATTACGATATCTCATCTATGTCCTGATATCATGGGTGATTTCAAAGGTCGTCTTATTGCCCTGTATCATTATAGAGGGTTTGTGCTCAGTATGGTTGCCAGGGAGTTCCGCAGCCGCTACATGGGCTCGCTTCTTGGTAGCATCTGGTCTATCCTGAATCCTCTGACTATGATTTTTATCTATACGGTGATTTTTTCCCGGGTGATGCGGGCAAAATTGCCGGGCATTGACGATTCAATGGGGTATGGCCTTTTTGTCTGTGCCGGACTGCTGCCTTGGCTTTTTTTCGTTGAGCTTCTCAACCGTTTCCCCAATATCTTTATTGAACAGGCCGCGCTTCTGAAAAAAGTCAGTTTCCCCAGAATAACACTTCCTGTTATCGCTCTCTGTTCGGCCACTATCAACTTTCTGATAATTTTCACTCTGTTTCTTGCCTTTTTATTATTGACAGGTCGGTTTCCGGGCTGGGTTGTCTTGGGGTATGTTCCACTGCTCATTATGCAGCAGATGTTTGTGGTGGGCTTAGGGGTGATGCTCGGTAGTATGAATGTCTTTTTCCGGGATATCGGCCAATTTGTTAACGTGATCATCCAGTTCTGGTTTTGGTTTACTCCCATTGTCTATACACTGACCATGGTGCCGGAAAAAGCTCAAGGTCTTTTGTCCTTTAATCCAATGACCTCTTTTCTCCAAGCCTATCAAAAGATCATTCTCCATGGCATATGGCCTGATTATATGAATTTTAAGTGGCATTTTTTGGGAGCACTTATTGCTCTGGTTGGTGGTTTTTTTGTGTTTCATCGACTGGCGGATGAAATGGTGGATGAGCTGTGAACGCTTGTATCATTGTCAATAATCTGGGCAAGAAGTATAAACGGTACCCGAATCGCTGGACTCGTCTTGGTGAATGGCTCAGTTTCGGGAGATATCAGGGGCATCAGGCTTCCTGGATTCTGCGTAATCTCAGTTTTGAACTGAACGCGGGTGAGTCTCTGGGCGTGATCGGAGTTAACGGTGCCGGCAAATCAACATTATTAAAATTATTAACCAGGACATCGGTACCGAGTGAAGGGAAGATCGAGATTCATGGCCGTGTTTCTGCCTTACTTGAGCTGGGGATGGGATTCCATCAGGATTTTTCCGGGCGTGTCAATGCCCTGATGACCTGCCAGATGATGGGTTATAGTAGTGAAGAGGCTCACGCTCTCCTTGAAGAGATTCGAGAGTTCTCAGAGCTTGGTGACTATATGGATCAGCCTGTCAGGGTCTACTCTACAGGTATGCAGGTACGTTTGGCCTTCAGTGCCGCTACCGTCAGGCGTCCTGAAATTCTGATAGTTGATGAGGCGTTATCTGTGGGTGATGCCTATTTTCAGCATAAATGTATCAGTCGTATTCGTGAGTATCGTGATCAGGGAACCACTCTTCTCTTTGTCTCCCATGATCCCGGGGCAGTGAAATCCTTATGTAATCGGGCAATTCTCCTGGATGGTGGAGCCATTGTCAAGGATGGTGCTCCGGATACCGTGCTTGATTACTATAACTCGGTAATAGCAAGAAATAAAAATGATGAGGAGATTCGGCAGGTCGAGGGGATAGGTGGACGGATCTCAACCCGTTCCGGAAATGGAACTGCCAGAATCATGCAGGTGGATATTACAAAAAATGATGGCCTTTCAGTACGTTCTTTTTTGGTTGGAGAACAAGTGGTACTGCGTTGTGCTGTAGATTTTTATGAAGATATGGATAATCCTACAGTGGGAATTCTTCTGCGTGATAGAATGGGCAATGATGTGTACGGAACCAATACCACGTACCTTGGCCACGGTGATATGAAAGTGAATGGTGGTGATAGCCTTGATGTGGCTTTTACCCTTCCCTTGAATATAGGCCCTGGAAATTATTCCGTTTGTGTTGCTATCCATGCCGGCGAGTCTCACCTGGAAGGAAATTGTGACTGGTGGGATCGCTGTCTTGTCCTACAGGTCATAGCTGGGGACGAGCCCCCTTTTGTAGGGGTGGTCTCCCTGCCTGTCGAGGTTATGGTAAGCAAGACCCGCCGGGACAATGTGGTTCCTTGAGTAATAATAATTAGAGATGATATTGATGATATCAACAGATATTCCGTCAAAGTCTGAGAGGATTGGTTCATGTTAGAAACCCAAAATCCAGAAATCGATCTGGCTCAGTTGCTTGAAAAAATTGGATTGGAGTTGCACCGGCAACATAAGAGTGTTGTTGGGAGGCTGGACAGGGTTGCTTCTGAGGAACTTGCTATCAACGACCCTTACTCCTGGGGCCAACTGGGATCAACGTTGAATGTCGCCGAGCAGAATGTCAATGCCGGAGCCGAGGTCACCTCCATGCTCCATTACCGCGGCATTATGCGGAAAATTGCCCGCTTTCTTGGGAAGGTAACTATTTTTCTCGGACGGGTAATTACTATTCCGCAGAGAAATTTCAATAGCGCTATCCTTCATAGTTTCCGTATTACCCTTGATGGTATTCGGGATATGAATCGCAGTACAGCCCTTTTTGAAAGACAGATCGCTGAACAGATGAGACATTTCGATGAACAGCTGAAAAAGAAATCAGCTCTCATCGATTACCTGAAAACAGGACTTATCACCCAGGAAAGAAGGGTCTCCATTCTTCTGGAAGAACTGCGCAGGGAGTTGACTACTGCAGATGGCAGCCAGAAGGCGCTTTCACCTCATCTGACTGGCTTGGATATCCTTGATCCCCTTTATCTTGCCTTTGAAAATCAATTTCGTGGCACCCGTGAAGAGATTCGAGATCGATTATTGGAATATGTTCCCCTTATGCGTGAAGCCGGAGCAGGTAATCCAGGACGTGAAGTCCTTGATATAGGCTGTGGTCGTGGAGAGTGGCTTGGAATCATGCAAGATGAGGATTTATTGGCAAGTGGCTTGGACTTAAATCATGTGCTGGTACAGGAGTGTCGTGAAAAAGGTCTTAAGGTAATAGAGAATGATGCCCTCACTTACCTGCGTTCTCTCCCTGAGAGCAGTCTGGGAGCAATCACATCATTTCATCTTATTGAACATCTCAGCTTCGATGACAGAATTGCCCTTTTTGATGAATGTGTCCGAGTTTTGAAGTCTGGTGGAGTTGCAATTTTTGAAACGCCTAATCCCAGAAATTTACTTGTGGGCGCCTGTAATTTTTGGGCCGACCCGACTCACCTTCGACCGCTCTATCCTGAAACGCACCAATTCCTTATGGAGTATCGAGGATTCTGTAAAGTTGAACTACTGTTTCTGCATCCCCATGAAGGAGAACAACGTCTTCCTGAGACAGAGGCACCACAGCTTGCTGCACGCCTGAACGAGATTCTCTCCTGTGCCAGGGATTACACGGTTGTTGGATATAAGGCATGAACCCTGTTGCCTTTGTTATTCCCTGGTTTGGTAAGAATTTAAAAGGTGGGGCCGAACAGCTTGCTTGGCAAGTCTCTAATCGTCTGGCAAAACGCGGGCATAAGATTGAAGTCCTGACTACCTGTTGCTCTTCCTTTCTCGAAGACTGGTCCACGAATCATCTGCCTTCAGGAAGTGAGATGCTCGATGGGCTTCTCGTGCGTAGGTTCAAGGTTGATAAGCGGAATGGAGACCTCTTTAATCATGCCAATAGTCATGCCCTTGCAATTCCTCCTGAAAATTTAAGAGCCGGTATCAATCCCTTTACCTTTGGGACGGGTGAGCTGTTTGTCGCCGAAAATATCAATTCTCTGGCCCTCGAACGCTATCTGAAATGGAATAAAAAAAGATATCACGCCTTTGTATTCCTGCCCTATCTTTACGGGGTTATTTTGAATGGCCTTCCTCACGTTGCTGAAAAATCCTTTCTGCAGCCATGTCTCCATGATGAGGTATATGCTTATCTGCCCGAAGTTGAAAATATTATGCGAGGGTGTCGTGGTATCCTCTATAATTCACTGGGGGAGGAGTGTCTGGCCCATACTTTATTCGGGCCGGGTATTGACAGGAAGGGAGAGGTTGTCGGTGTTGGGGTTGAAAGTTTTGATCTGACTCACCAGCCATTACCAAAGCAAGTGGCAGGACTTGATCTGGACGAAGAAAAATATGTGTTGTGCCTGGGGCGGCGCGACAAAACCAAAAATACCGCGATGCTTGTTCAGGCATATCAGAAATATCGCAAGAACCATCCGGAGAGCAAATTAATGCTGATAATTGCAGGCCCCGGTGAGGAACAGTTTGGTGCTTCGGTGCAGGGGGTATATGATCTCGGACTTGTTTCAGAACTGGACAAAGAAGCCTTGCTTTCCCGGTGCACAGTATTGTTCCAGCCTAGCAGAAATGAAAGTTATTCACGAGTTATTATGGAGGCCTGGTTTTACAACAGGCCTGTGGCTGTCCATGGTGAGTGTCTTGCAACCGCCATGGCCGTGAATGCGGCAGGCGGCGGGTGGTTAGCAACGAATCGTGAAGCGTGGGCGCATCTCTTCCATATGATCAGCAGTATGGAGGAAAGTGAATTGCTTGAATTGGGGAAAAAAGGCAGGGCATATGCCCGCCAGTACGCGGAATGGGATGCGGTAATTGACCGCTACGAGAGCGTGCTGGGGCTAAAATCAGCAGAAATATTAAAAGAAAAAACTCAACACAGGATAGGTCCGCGCACAATTCATCAGTTGGTTCCGGGTTTTGCCCATGGTGATGCGATCAGTAACCAGACCATGATTATTCGTGATCTGCTGAAGAAAAAAGGCTACAAGTCGGATATTTTTACAGAGCATATCGACCCTTCAATGACCCATGAAGCCCGCCTGTTCAAGGATGGAAAAGGGATAAAGGCGGATGTCGGTCTTATCTATCATCATTCCATTGGTGCAGGGCTTACTGATTTTGTCATTAACCACCCAGGGCCCAAAAGTCTTATCTATCATAATATTACCCCTCCGGAGCTGGTTCGCAATGCGGATCCGGAACTGGCACTGAAACTTGAACAGGGACTCAATGATTTGAGCAGACTGGCTCCCCACTTTCCTGTCAGTGCCGGAGATTCCCGTTTCAACTGTCGTGATCTGGAAGAAAGTGGTTTTGCTTCACCATCCGTATTGCCTATCTGTATTGCCCCTGAAAAATGGAATATTCCGGCTGAACCCAATATGCTGACGAGGCTGCGTGACGGCAAAGATAATATTCTCTTTGTGGGACGACTGGCGGCCAATAAATGTCAGCATGATTTGATTGACGCCTTTGCTGTCTATCTTGCCATGTACGGGAACTGCAGGCTGATACTCGTGGGCGGTTTTATGGAAGAGGAAAAGTATTACCAGTCGTTGAAGGAGCGGGTACGTTTGCAAGGGCTTGAAGGTGACGTGCTGTTTACAGGAAAGGTTACCGACACCATCCTCCACGCCTGTTACCGATGTGCAGACCTGTTCTGGTCCATGAGTGAGCATGAGGGTTTTGGAGTGCCCCTTATTGAGGCCATGTGGTTTGATATTCCTGTCTTTGCGTATAAGAGTTCAGCTGTTCCGGAAACATTGGGGGAGGGCGGGCTTCTTTTTACCGATAAACAGGATGTTAAAGAACTGGCAGCAGCTGCAAGACTTCTTATGCATGACCCTGAAGTGCGAAGCAAAATACTCTCCGGGCAAAAACAACGAAGAGGAATATTCTTACCGGAAGCGATTCGGCTACAATTGGATGAATTCATTCGAGGGATGGATGTATAAGAAATCAATAGAAAATTGTTTGGTGGCGCTGGCAATGCTCGCTTTAGCGATCATTTCTACCTATCCACTGATACAATATTTTGACCAAGCCATTCCCTATGCACCTTATGGCGGACCTTTAGGATGGAATAGAACTGGAGACATGCTGCAGCTGTTGTATTGGTTCTGGCTTGTGAAAGAAAACTTCATCGGGGCTGTTCCGTTTGATACAAACCCCTATGAGTTTAATACGCTCTTGGCCCATGATACTTCAGGGCTCAATACCATTCCTTTGGCTTTCCTGTACATGTTGTTCAGCCCTCTAGGGGATATAGCTGCCTATAACTGCACAATCCTCAGTTCATATGTGCTGGCCGGCGTGTTTATGTACCTTCTTGCTCGGTTGTATACCGGCAGTAGGGCCGGGGCGCTGTTTGGCGCCATAATCTTTACTTTTGCACCCAGTCGTATTCATGGTGTGTCATCCGGGCATGGATATGGTTTTCTGTTTTTTTTATATCCATTTATTCTTTTTTTCTTAGAAAAAGGTATTCGGTCACGAAAAATCAGGTACGGGATTTTAGCCAGTTTTGGTTTAATTTGTCTCGCAATGCTCGAGCCGCATCTCATTTATTATATTTGTGTGTTCTTGGGAGTGTTTCTACCTCTTCGTATTGTTGCGCAATTTCCTGTTGTAAGTGATGAAAAAAATTCTTTTCCCAGAGGTGTTTTTAACTATGTATCTTCATGGTCAACTTCTCGTTCTTTATTTATTTTATGGGGAGCTGGTATAGCAGTAATATTTTATACCCAAATACTTTTTGCTTGTCGTGATACCGACAAACTTGTTACGCCATTTTTTTGGTGGATAGTCGGAATTTATCCTTTCATTCCTATACTCCTTTCAGTCTGCATGGCTTCTGTTTATCAGCGGTTCTCTCCTTTAAGTTTTCGTCAAGGTTTAGCTGTGGAGGCCGGGGCGTCATTACCGCTTTATTTTCTCATTCTCCTATCCGGGGTGACATATTTTTACCGACCTGTTGATACTACAATAGTCGTTACCGTTCTTCTGGTGTCAGTTGTATTGGTAAGACTCATTTTGCTCAGATATTATTTGTTTTCCATGTTGCACATCTTGATAAAAGAAATATCTGTCAGAAAAAAGATGGTGTTACCGATCATCCCGTTGATCTTTTCCATGGGGCTGATTGTCGTCTGGATTATATCGAGTAAGGTAAATCAAGTTTCCTCTACCATAGCTAGTGGTGGAAGAACATTACGAGATGTAGAATTATTTTCTTCTCATCTGTCTGATCTTTTCAATTCTACAAGCCATGTGTATTTGGGAATAGTTCCGACTCTTTTGATCAGTTATCTGTTCCTAATAGTTTTTTTGTATGCTGTTTCTTACAAAAAAAATGAAAAGATAGATGACGAAGCACAGTTAATCCGTCTTTTTTATCTAGTTGTGGCATTTTGTTGCTATGTGCTGGCTCTTGGCGTAGCTTTCGGGAAATCATCTCTCTATATATTCTTTTATCACTATTTCCCCTTCTTTAATTATCCGAGAGTCTCTGATCGTATAATGACGATGGTCTTATTCGCTGCGTCTATTGCGGTTGCCTTTTCGGTGAAGAGCATTCAGCGCCGCTGTACGAAACCTGTGGCTCATATCTTAGTGATTTCGATATTGGTGATTGCGATGGGTATGCAACTCAAAGATTATAACGTATTCAAGCCAATGGGGATAACCTTGCTTGACAAGGGACAGGATACTTATACTCATGTGAAAGAGAATATAGGCGATGGCCTGCTTCTGGAAATACCTCTCTGGCCTGGAGATTCACACCAATCATCACTGTATCAGCATTATATTATGCTTGACAGAGTGAAACGAGTGAACGGGTATAGCCCGCTTGTCTTGAATGAATATATAGAAAATGTTGTTGCTCCTTTGAGCAGTATAAATACAGGAATGCTAAATCGTCAGCAGTATGAGATGCTACGCAAGCTAAAGGTCAAGTTTATTACTGTGCATGATCATGAAAATGTTTTTCCTAAAAAGGTATCATCTTATGGGCCGATAACGACTGTTCGACGTCTGATGCAATCGCCCTATCTGGAGTTTGTGAATATCGAAAATTTTATACATTTCAAGACCTTTGATTGGCGAAATAGGGATATTTATCTTTTCAAGGTTAAAGAGAGTGTTCCTGTTGAAGCTGAAAAAGAACAGAATGATTGGTATGATATGCCTTATTTTTATGGTGTGAACAGTCGTCTACATCTGCAAACAGGAGAGGTCACAGAGGATAAAAAAATTGGCAGGCAGATCTTTGAGGCAATTGAGGGGAAACATAAGCCGGGATTTTTACTCTATGGGCCATATGATGTTTATTCACCAGGTGAGTATCGTTGTTATTTTACCATTAATACGGATGCAAGTACTGAAGAAGATATTGCCAGGTTAGAGGTGGCCAGTGTTGCAGAAAACGGAGATCAGGTTGTTCTTTCTCAGAGAGAATTAAAAGGGGAGAAAGGGGACAAGCTTTACAAAAAGGTGTATCTCGATTTTTCTATTGCCGAGAAAGCTAAGTTGGAGTTTCGGGTTTTCTATTATGGAAAAGGAGAAGTGCGCGTTGAACAAGTCGCCGTTTACAAAGCAGGTAACGATAGGCCACTTGACGTTCTTGAAGCGGCTAAGATGGTTGGTGACACCGGGCAGTTGGTCTATGAAAAAGATGCTTCTTCGGGAAGAGTTATTGAGGCCATAGCTGGGGAAAGTAAAAATGGAGAATTAGTCTATGGCCCCAATAGAATTTACAGCAAAGGGCAGTATCGAGCGCGTTTTTATCTACGAACGAAAAACGCGGGCAATTTAAATAAAACAGATGTTGCTGCAGCATTGTCGGTGACTAGCGAACCGGACGTGAATATTCTCTCTCATCGTAATGTTACGGTTGGAGAACTCAACGAAAATTCTTTTACTGGAGTTGAGGTTGAGTTTGTATTAATGCGTGATGAAGAACTCAGTTTTCACGTGAAATTTACCGGCAAGGTAAGCCTGCAGCTTGATGGAATTGAAATTGAAAGGCGTTGAGGCAATAAAATTTCCATACCTTTGAAAAATCCTATTGCCATGGCACAAAGAACAGACTGGGTGGATTATGGTAAAGGCCTCGGGATTATTCTGGTTGTTTATGCTCATCTCTTAAGTAGCGGTTATCATGCAGGCCTCCAAATTCAGGAGCATTTCTTTCTTCTTTCAGACAGTATTGTATATAGCTTCCATATGCCCCTTTTCTTTTTTCTCGCAGGATTGCTGGTTGAACAGAGTTACAATAAGCGAGGGGCCAGGGAGTTTGTCGTCAGTAAAATTAAATTTCTTGTCTATCCTTACCTGATTTGGTCCTTTGTTCAGGCAGGTAGCGAGTTATTGTTTTCAGAGCACTCACTTAGAGGCGTCACTGTAGCCGATATCTGGACAATCCCTTATCTTCCCTTGGCGCAGTTCTGGTACTTGTATGCTCTTCTTTGGATGTATGTTGTCTATGCACTATTCAGCAAGTTTGGTGAATTTGCCTTAACCGCGATGATGGTCAGTGCTTGTCTATTGTTTTATTTTCCCATTAATACAGAGATATTGGCCCTGCATGGATTTTCTACCGGATTTATTTTTTTTGTATCCGCTGTATTGATAAAAAAATATCTTGGAGATCTGGAAAAATATACCCTGCGACCTTGGGCTACTGTTGTTCTTCTTCCTGTTTTGCTGGGGACTGGATACTATATTTTTGAAAATCGCATAGAGCCCACTCGCTTAACAAATGGTCTGCATCCATTTTATTTCTTATTCCTTGCTGTTCTTGGTATAACCTTTTGTCTTGGACTTGCTCAGTTTCTTGCCAGGAAAAAGTACTGTCAAGTTATACAAAGTCTTGGTATCTACTCCCTGCAGATTTATCTGGTTCATATGTTAGCTGGAGTGGGTGCAAGAGTAGTCCTCTTGAATTTCTTTCATATACAGAATCCACTGGTTCATATGATGATTGGCATGGGTGCTGGGTTGTTTGCCCCTATCATATTCTACAAAATAGCTTTGAAGATGGATTTCCCCTATTTCTTTGAACCTGGCTGGGATAAAGTAAAGTGTTTGAGGTAACTAATTGAGAATATAATGATATTTGTAGATTCCCACGTCCATATATATGATTGCTTTGATCTTGACCTGCTCCTTGACTCGGCCCTGAGTAATTTTCAGAAGGTCGCAGAACAACATAGAACCGCCCAAAACCCATTATCGTATGTGCTTCTCCTGACAGAAGGGAAAACGGAGAGTTGGTTCCAGACCTTGTCGGCAACACTTGATGCAAACCGACAGTGTAAAATAACAGAAAGATGGTCTGCCGTTGACAGTGGAGATGTGGAATCTCTTACTGTCTATCGTAATGATGTTCCTGAAGAAGAGATTCATGTTGTTGCTGGTCGACAAGTGGTGACAGTGGAGAACATAGAAGTCCTTGCTCTTTTTGTGAAGCAAGGTATCACGAATGGCTTGTCGCTACATGAGACTGTTGACAGAGTCAAAGAGTTGGGTGGCATTCCGGTACTGCCTTGGGGAGCGGGAAAATGGTTTGGAAAACGAGGGAAAATTATTAAGAAACTTTTGGTGAATCACAAAAAAGGCAATTTGTTTTTAGGTGATAACGGTGGTCGTCCTCGATTCTGGCCAACTCCCAATCTCTTTAGCTTGGCCGAAAAAACAGGTTTGGTTGTCTTGCCTGGCAGTGATCCGCTACCCCTGCCCAGTGAAGCCTTACGTGTGGGGCATTTTGGTTTTTATCTGCACGAGAATAGTCTTGATGGTGATTCTCCGACGAAATGCCTTAAAAAGGCTTTGCTATCCACAGAAGTGACAATCTCCCCTTTTGGTTGTTTACAGGAAAATCGATTATTTTTCTTAAATCAGTTTCGGCTGCGCCGCCTCTCCTGAATGGTATCGAGAGCAAACCATAATGACACGTGATATAAAAAAACTTAGCTCTGACATTTTCGATGTTCTGGTTATTGGAGGGGGGGTGCATGGAGCAACAATTGCTTATCATACTGCAACGTCAGGTTATCGTACCGCAATTATAGAAAAAAATGATTTCTGCGGCGCAACATCAGCAAATAGCCTGAAGATTTTACACGGTGGGCTTAGATACCTTCAACATCTCAATATCAAGAGAATGCGACACTCCATTACGGCAAGGAGAGAGATGATGCATCTTGCTCCCTACCTTGTGGAGCCTCTCCCCTGTATGATGCCCCTTTACGGTAAAGGCTTGCGAGGGAAAAAAGTCATGCAGGGAGCGCTTTTTCTCAACGATTGTATAAGCTGGGATCGCAATCATGACCTGCCCGCTGGACTTCATATACCCAAAGGACATATTGTATCAAAAAAGAAATGCCTGGAGGTAATACCTGATCTTGAGACAGAAAATCTGCATGGAGCCTCCGTCTGGTATGATGTCCTGGCTGTGAATACGGAAAGAGTGGTTCTGGAATATGTTTTGCAAAGTGTTAACCATGGCGCTTTGGCTGCTAATTATGTGGAAGCAACAGGAATTGAAAAAGGAGCCGATGAGCTCTATCATGTGACTGTACTCGATAAGCTCAGCCAGCAGAAACACCTTATAAAAACCAGGTTTATCGTCAACGCAGCAGGTCCATGGCTTGAAGACTGTCTTCATGTCCATCAGGAAAGCGTCAAAAAACAAAAATGGGCTCTGGCCTTGAATGTGGTTTCAAGAAAGAAAATTTTTGCAGACTTTGCCGTGGCCCTTGAAGGACAGAGAAAATACGAAGATAAGGATGCACTTATAAGACGTGGGAAGCGTCTTTATTTTTTTGTCCCATGGCGTGGACATACCATGATCGGGACTAATTATGAGGAAAGCAGCATGAGCCCGGATTGTCTCCAGGTCAAACGTGAAATGATTCAGGATATGGTGGATGAAATTAATGCTATCTACCCTCCAGCTCAGCTGAAATATGAAGACATCTCTTTTTTTCATGCCGGCTTGTTGCCAATGCGTGGTAAATCGGAAGAGAGCAATATCCAATTGGAGAAAAGCTCGACCTTCTTTGAACATAAGGAGAGCAATTTCAGCAGGGTGCTTTCCGTCAAAGGAGTAAAATATACCACTGCTCCCCATATCGCCCATGAAATTGTCTGTTTTCTGAAAAAGCAATACCCACCTCTGTTGAGCAAACAAAGACAAAAGGAATCTTCTTCTCATGCTGGGCAATACAATGCAAATGAATCTGCATTGCAAGGAATGCTGGAAAAGAAATATGGACAGAGGGCATTGCAAATCCTTCAGTTCCTGCGCGCTGAACAAGATGACGACATATGGATTGACAAGGATGCGCAATTGCTCAAGGCTGAAGTGAACTATCTGATTAGCGAAGAAATGGTCTGTACGTTGTCAGATATTATTTTTCGTCGAACAGGGCTCGGAACTGCAGACCGTCCAGAACGGAAGCTTCTGGTCAATCTCTCTGATTTTATGGGGAAGATCCTCGGTTGGGATGAGGCAAGAAAAGAAGAGGAAAGAGAAGAAGTGCTGCATCGTTACTCTCCTTTAGTTTACAAAGAAGCTTGAGCTCAGAGTTGGATTCATCCTTTTGATAAAGGGCACCAAACTATTGCTGGAACATGTAACAGAAACCGCTGATATTGAGACAGCTTCAGACGATTATGCATCCCGTTTTGCAGGTCCTGTTGGTAAATATTTTTTAGATGTTCAGGCCAGTCTGACACTGGAATTATTGCATGATTTGCCTCGTGCCTCTGTGCTGGATGTGGGGGGTGGTCACGCACAACTTACCATGCCCTTGGCAAATAAAGGCTACGATGTAACGGTGACAGGGAGTGCTGATTCCTGCAGGGCACGACTGGACAAATATTGTGAAAAAGGTAGATTTTCCTATATAACATGTGATTCTTTGAACCTGCCCTTTGAGGATAATCAGTTTGATGTTGTGATGGCCTTTCGTTTGTTACCTCATGTACATCAATGGCAAAGACTGATTAAAGAAATGTGCCGTGTTGCGGGCAAGGCGGTTATTTTTGATTATCCGGATAAAAGAAGTGCCAATATCCTCTATGATATTTTGTTTGATCTGAAAAAAAATATGGAAGGAAATACCAGGACCTATACGCTTTTTTCCAGAAAGGAAATAATTGCTGAACTGGCGTCGAATCATTTTGCAGTTCCTGTGTTCAGGCCCGAATTCTTTGTGCCCATGGTTATTCATCGGAAATTACAGAATCCGGCGATTTCTCGGTCCCTGGAAACCGTTTCTCGATTGACCGGTTTGACATCTTTGCTGGGATCGCCCATTATTCTTCGTAGTAATATCAAACAAGATATCTAGTCAGCGGGCGTCGATTATTTTGAATATTCTTCTTTTAGCTCCCCAACCCTTTTACCAGGAAAGAGGTACCCCCATAGCGGTAAAGCTCCTGGCTCAGACTCTGGGCGAGCAGGGGCATGTTGTTCACCTGCTTGTCTTTGCAGAAGGAGAGGAAATTACTCTCCCCCATGTCACCATTCACCGGCACATCCCTCTTCCCGGAATATCCAATATTAAGCCCGGATTATCGGTAAAAAAGCTCATTTGTGATGTCTTTTTGTTTCTTAAGTGTGTTCAGTTGGTCCGGAAGTATGAATTTCAGTTGGTTCATGCTGTGGAAGAGTCTGTCTTTATGGCGATGGTGATAAAAAAGATTTTTAAAATTCCCTATGTTTATGACATGGATTCATGTATGTCATTGCAACTGTTGGATAAATTTCCATCTTTGGGGCTGGTGCGCAGGGCAATGGAGTGGTTGGAAATGGCTGCGATCGTTAAAAGTAAAGGTGTTCTTGCTGTTTGCCGGTCCCTTGAAGATATGGTCAAGAAATATGCACCCGACAAGCTCACAGCCAGAATTGAAGATATTACCCTGCTTGAGAGTGGAAATGAGGGAGAGGAAAACCTGCGGGAAGAGTTGGGAGTCCAAGGCCTTCTGTTGATGTATGTTGGGAATTTTGAGAAATATCAGGGTATAGACTTGTTGCTTGATGGATTCAAAGAGGCGGTTATAAGAAAAAAAAATTTGGGGCTTGTTTTGATTGGCGGTAATAAAAAAGATATTCAATTGTATAAACAACGCACAAGAAAACTTGGTATTGAAACAAACGTCTTTTTTTGTGGCCAGCGTCCGGTGAACATGCTTGGCTATTACCTTGGCCAGGCAGATATCCTTGTCTCTCCGAGAACGCAGGGGAATAATACTCCAATGAAGATTTATTCGTATCTTGACTCCGGGATACCTGTTTTAGCCACAAACTTGCCAACCCATACCCAGGTATTGGATGAAGAAATCGCCTGTCTCGTTCATCCATCACCTGCGGCTATGGCTGACGGGATTGTAGGCCTTGCAGAAAATAAGGTGTTGAGGGAAAAAATTGGATTTCAGGCAAGGCGACGGGTGCAGGAGGAGTATTCACTGCCAGCCTTCCAGAGGAAATTGGCGGCATTTTACGAACAGTTGCAAGGTTGATTGGTCTTTCATGTATGTGTGACACCTGAGGAATCTATTAAATGTGTGGAATTTGCGGTTTTAATTGGAAAGATGAAGAGTTGATTCGGCGGATGAACAACCAGATGGCTCATCGCGGACCTGATCAGGATGGGCTCTATTGTTGTGACGATGTCTCCTTGGGGCACAGGCGCCTGAGTATTATCGATCTCAGTGAACATGGCAGGCAACCCATGTTTAACGAGGATGGCAGTCTCTGCCTTGTCTTTAATGGAGAAATCTATAATTTTCAGGAATTACGAGATACCCTCATCCAGAAAGGACATACCTTTAGCAGCCATGCGGATTCCGAGGTTATTATCCATGCCTATGAAGAGTATGGAATGGGGGTTCTTGACAAACTCCGTGGCATGTTTGCTTTTGCCCTCTATGATCTTAAAGACAAAACGCTTTTCCTGGCAAGGGATCGCATAGGAATAAAGCCACTGTACTATTACCACAAAGATGACAAGTTGGTCTTTGCCTCGGAAATAAAAGCGATTCTTGAAGACCGAACCATAGAGAGGAAACTATGTCACCAGGCCTTATATGATTATCTCGGATTTGAGTTTGTCCCGGCGCCTGCAACCATGTTTCAGGATATCTATAAAATTCCTGCCGGCCACTACCTGCTCTGTCGCCAGGGACAGGTACAGGTCAAGCGCTATTGGGACCTCGATTTTGCGTCACAAGATCCAGCGCTTTCCTATGATGAGAGTGTGGAAAAACTGCGTGGGTTGCTGGATTATGCGGTCAAGAGCCATCTTGTCAGCGATGTACCCCTTGGTGTGTTTCTTTCGGGAGGTCTTGATTCCAGTGCAATTGTTGCCATGATGCGCCGCCATATATCCGGTCCACTCAAGACTTTTACCATTGGCTATCAGGATAAAAGCTTCAGTGAATTGGATTACGCCGCTCAGGTGGCCCAGTATTTTGACACAGAGCATCAGGTGTTGATGCTTGATGATATTAAATCTGACTATGTGGAAAAAGCCCTCTGGCATCTGGATGAACCGATGACAGATCTTTCCACCGTTCCCTTGTATCTCCTCTGTAAGCAGGCAAGAGAACATGTGACTGTCTGTCTGAGCGGGGAGGGTGCAGATGAAAGTTTCGCGGGCTATGATCGTTTCAAGGCCAGTAAACTGAATCTTTTTTTCAGAATGATTCCTGCCCCTGTTCGCAAACAGATTGTTGGCAGGCTGATTGCTGCCCTGCCGGATCAGCCCCAGAAAAAAGGTGCTGTCAACATGCTGAAGCGTTTTGTCGAGGGTGCAAACCTTCCTCCTGAGGGGCATCATCTTCGCTGGCAATATTTTTCCAGTGAAGAGCAGAACAGCCGTCTCTTTAATGAACATTTCAAGGGCCATGCTGTTTTTGATCCATTTAGAATCGTTCGTGAATATTCAGAACGTTGCAATGCCCATGACAGAATTAACAGAGAAATATATCTGGATATGCGGTATATGATGACCGACAGTGTGCTGATGAAGGTAGATAAAATGAGCATGGCCAGTTCGCTTGAGGTCAGAGTACCGTTACTTGATCATGTGCTGGTTGAGTTTCTGGCATCACTGCCCGGAGATTGGAAGCTGAAAGGGATGCGTACAAAACATATTTTCCGTTCAGCCCTTGATGGACTGTTGCCTGACAACATTGTGAATCGTGGAAAACAGGGATACAGTTTACCCGTCAAGCATCTCCTGCGCGGGGAGATGAAGTCCTATCTGATTGCATTGCTGAATGATTCCGCGATTATTCGAGAAAATATGCATCTCGATTACGTGAATCATCTGATTAAAGAACACTGCGACATGGTCCATAATCATAACCATGTCCTCTGGGCTTTGATTAATGTCGCAATCTGGCATAATCGTTTTTTTTAAATAAGAAAGGTAGAGAGGAGTACGAAATATGAAAGTTCTGGTGACAGGGGGAACCGGTTTTACCGGAAAGGCCCTAGTACGGAGACTTTTGGATGATGGGCATGAAGTGGTTGCTCTTGATTATCAGGAAGGGCTGAAGACGGATGAACTCCGTCAGTGGGGAGCAAAAGTTGTTATTGGTACAGTGACCGATGTCAAGGTAGTTGAAGAGTGTATGCAGGGAGTTGATGTCGTCCAGCATCTGGCCGCCGCTTTTCGGGAGATGGATGTTTCCAATTCATACTATGACGAAGTCAATGTGGGCGGCACGCGTATTGTCCTGGAATCTGCATTGAAGAATAAGGTGAAGAAATTTATCTACTGCAGTACCTGCGGTGTGCATGGCAATGTGGAAAATCCGCCGGCCAATGAGACAGCACCTATCAATGCAGCCGATTATTACCAGCAGACCAAATATATGGCCGAGCCAATTGTGCTTGACTATGTAAAAAAAGGTTTGAAGGCAACTATTCTTCGTCCAGCCGCCATCTATGGTCCTGGAGATCCAGAACGTTTTTTTATGATTTTCAAACGGGTGAATAATGGGATGTTTCCCATGTTCGGCAGTGGCAAGACCTATTATCATCCCTTGTATATTGACAGTCTGATTGATGCGCATGTCCTTGCCATGGATTTGGAAAAGGGGAATGGAGAGGCATACCTTATTGCCGATGAAGAGTATGTTGAAATTGAGGATTTAGTGCGCCGTACCGCTAAAGCTCTGGGGGTTGAAGTAAAGATTCCTCATTATCCTATCTGGCCGCTAATCATTGCCGGCCATTTTTTTGAAAAGATTTGTAAACCGTTCAAAATTAAACCGCCGATTTTTCCCAGGCGTGTTGACTGGTATCGGCAGAATAGGGCCTTTGATATCAGTAAGGCAAAGAAAGATCTCGGTTATAACCCCCGGATAGGTCTTGATGAGGGACTGAGGAGAACCGGAGAGTGGTATAGAGCAGAAGGATATCTGTAGGGAAATGGAAAGGGTCTGTAAAATCACAAATCATGAATGATGACCTGAAAAAAACACATAAGGCCATTACCGGAAAAGGATCGGCGCTTACTAAGTATCAGGATGTTATTATTGGTAACCGTTCTCTGCTTTTTTTGTTCTATTACGAGTGGTGTGCCTGGATTGGTGTTGTGCCGGGTGCACTTGGTATGCTTCTGCGCCAAATCTTTTGGCCAAGGCTTTTTGGCTCCTGCGGCAGGAAGGCTGCCTTTGCAAAAGGGATAGTGCTTCGGCATCCAAGGCGGATACATCTCGGTGATTCCGTGGTGATCAGTGAGGGTTGTATTCTTGACGGAAGGCACGATGATACAGGCAGGGCTATTGTGCTGGGCGATAATGTCATCCTTTCCAATAATGTGATACTTTCCTGCAAAAACGGTTCCATTGCCATTGGTGACTCAACCGGGATCAATGCCGGCACTATTATTCAGTCAACCAACCACTGCCCGGTTACCATTGGTGCCGATGTAATTATTGGCCAGATGAGTTTTGTGATTGGCGGGGGGAATTATAATATCGATCGTCTTGATGTCCCTATTCGTCTGCAGGGAATTAAAAATGATGGCGGTGTAATGATCGACAATAATGTCTGGCTTGGTGCCCATGTAACAGTTCTGGGCGGGGTAACGGTTGGTACTGGATGCGTCGTGGCAGCTTCAGCCGTATTGACCAGATCAATACCCCCCAATTCAATAGCAAAAGGGATCCCGGCAGTTGTCACCGGCACGAGATGTGAAGGAGTTGAGCAATGCGCATAGCTATTATGATGCGATCAGCTGACGAGGCTGGAGGAATCGGAGTATATGCCAGAAACATCGTGGAAGAGTTGTTAAAACTGGACCATGATAATGAGTATGTCCTCTTCTATAAAAGTGAAAAGCATCTTGGATCTTACAGCAAATTTACCAACTGCCGGGAAGTATTACTGCCCGGCAAAAACAAAGCCATATGGGACCAGCTCACAATACCCAGGGCGGCACGACACGAAAAAATTGATCTGATTTTTAATCCCAAATTCACTGTGCCTCTATTTACTCGTTGTAAAACAGTGATGGTTGTTCACGGCGCTGACTGGTTTGTGCCACCTTATGATGAGGTGTACACTACTTTGGATAATTTTTATATTAAAAGGGTTATGCCCCTCTACTTTCGTAAGGCCGATTATATCAGCTCTGTCTCTGACTATTCAACTGATTGTTTTGTGAACGCATTTCCCTGGTGTAAAAAGAAAATTAAAACAATCTACTTTGGGCCAAACAAGATTTTCAAGCCTGTTTCGGATAAGCAGGCCTTAGGAATAGTACGCTCAAAGTACAATCTGCCCGAAATGTTTATTCTCACGGTCATCCGTTACGATCCTGGGACCAGAAATACGCGCAAAAATTTCAAAAGAATGGCAGAAGCCTATTCCCTGTATAAAAAGATGGGTGGTAAAGAAAAGTTTGTCGTGGTCGGTCGCGATTGTCACCGTTATGGAGAAGAACATGATCTGAAAGCTCTTGGGATACAAGATGACCTTGTCTTTCCTGGTCTTGTTCCCCAAGAGGATCTTCCGGCATTTTACAGCCTGGCAAAACTTTATCTCTATCCAACTATTATTGAAGCATTTCCTATTCCGACCACGGAGGCCATGGCCTGTGGTTGTCCCATTGTTACCTCAAAAGGGACCGGTCTGGAAGAATTGACCCATGGTGTCTCTGTCGCTGTTGATCCTCTTGATAGTCAAGCCATTGCAAACGCAATGAAAAAAGTATTGAATGATGAAGGGCTGCAGCAGGAAATGCGTGAAAAAGGGTTTGAGCGTTCAAAAATTTTCAGTTGGGAAAAATGTGCTGTTGAAACCCTTGAGATATTCCAAAATCTGATGGCGGAGAATTAAGTAATGAGTTCTCCTCTTGTTGCCGTTGTTATCCTTACCTGTAATCAAAAAAAACTTACTTTGGATTGTCTGGACAGTCTTCTTAAATGTCAGTATGAACATAAACAAATTATTCTTGTAGATAATGGCTCCGAAGACGGGGTTCAGGATGAAGTTTTCCAGAAGTTTCCTCATGTTATTGTCTTGCGTAATGAAGAAAATATTGGCGCCGCTGGTGGACGCAATACAGCCATAGAATATGCCCTGCAATATCTTGCATTCACATATATCCTATTCATGGATAATGATATTGTTGTCATGCCCGATTTTTTGAACAAGCTGGTGGATGGCCTGGAATCCTGTGAAGATCCCTCTGTTGAGATTGCTTCGCCTCTTTTATATCAACTGGGAACTGATAAAATTATAGATAGTGCCGGAGGCCCAAAGCTTAATTTTTACACAGGATCTACACAGACACGAGGACATGGAGAAGTTGATGCAGGGCAATACAAGAATGAGCGATTCCCGAACTGTGTGCCAACAACCACTGTTTTAATGCACCGTAAGGCCCTTGAAAGGGCTGGCCGATTTGACGTCTCTTTCGATCCTTATGGTTATGAGGATATAGATATGGTTTTACGTGCTAATCCCGCCATGGCTCCTTTTCTCTTCGTTCCGGATGCTGTTGTTTATCATTTAGGTTCAAAAACAGGTTTTTCTGGATATACAGCTGATTATACCTGCATGAAAGGCAAAAATATGAGGATGTTCTTCAAACGTCATTCCACAGCGTTCCAATGGTTCTGTTTTAATCTTTTTCTACCATTTCTCAGTGTGAAAACAATAGTCAGGGAGCTTAGGCGAGGCAATGTGAAGGCAATTCTGGGTTTGGTGAAAGGATTTTTAAGTGCCACGAAGTAAGTTCTGCATCCTCTCTGCTGTGTGAAGTGGCTTATATGTCTATTTTGTCGATATTGCAGAAAAATGAGAATAATTTTTTTTCATTTGGCGCAACTGTATGCCGGGCTTTCAGCAGATTCCTCCTTGTTTTTATAGCCAGCTTGTTGTTGTCAAAGTATGAGTTTGGTATCTTTAATATTTTCTTGTCTATTTATTTCTTCTCTCGTCTTTTCTCTGAGAATTCCCTCAATCTACCATTTATCAAATTTGCAAGTGATGGAGAAAATAAGGCCGAGGTGGTCAATTTTCAGATGATTTTGCTGAAAATTTTCTATGTCCTGATTGTCTCTTTTGTGATTCTTGTCTGTTCTGATTTCATTGTCGAGTACTCCGGGGTAGAGAGAAAGAGGTTGTTGTTGTTTCTACCGTTTATGCTTTTTACCTTGACCGCTTATATGTATGTGGGGCAGGTTCTAATCTCTCAGATAAAAATGAGGCTTCTGTTTTTTTATGAGTTGCTGAGCTCTCTGGTTTTTATTCTATTCCTTACAGTTGCTTATTTCGTTGTGGGGAGTTTCTCCACGGAAAAGCTGATTATTATTTTTTCTTTGGCCACAGGATCGGCAGCCCTTGCTGGAGTGCTTGTTTTTCACCGGTTTATTAAACTTACTCCCCGGATAGATAAAGAATTATTATGGAAGATTGTTCATTACTCTAAGTTCACTGTTTTGAGTGGAATAAGTTCTCTGGTTATTCTTAAGGTAGATGTCCTGATGTTAGGGTATTTTTGTTCCCCTAAAGAAGTTGGCGTATATGGTATGGCCTTATTTGTCAACGAAGCGGTGAATGTTGTTTTTGATTCAGTGCTCCGTGTCTGTTTACCTCAAGTCTCTGTCTTGTCAGGTGTTAATGATGAGAACAGAATCAGGATGATTTTTCGTCAATCAGTAAAAGACATGTATATTGGGATTATTCCAATTGTGTCAATTATTGCGGTTGCTGCGCCTACAGCAATTCATTTGATATACAAAGGAAAATATGATGATTCAATTTTACTGATTTATATATTTTTAGCGTCATCATTAGTGAAACCGGTGGGGTATGTAGCAGGGGTTATACTTGGGGCCACTGGAAATATTAGATTCGATAACCGTAACTGCTGGATCTCTGCCCTGTTGAACCTGGTGTGTAATTATCTGCTGATCCCCAAATTTGGCGTGATGGGTTCCGCTGTTGCCTCTACGCTAAGTTTTATAAGCCTCACAATTCTGCATTATGTGTCCCTGCAAAAAACTGTATTTTACATAAAACAATAGGCAGAGAAGGGGGAAGGAAAGATGCTTCTTTATATTATTTCGATTTTTTCTAAAAAGATGGTTTTCAGAGTCATCTTCTTAGATGTGTTTGACAAAAAGATGATTTTGGAGTAAATTAAATATTACTTATTTTAAGTAGGTAATTATAGATATTCTATTTTTGTGTGGATTGATCTCGCTCTCAAAGGGGAATTCTTGATAGTTTGTAACTATATGACTGAGAATAGCGTATCCTTATTTAATCAAGATGATATGTGGTTTAAACATCTTGATGAGTTAATTTTTTTTATTTAATTATATATTCATTTTATGAATAGGAGGAGTAGTTTTGAAAAAGAAGCAGATTGCCCAATGGTACAAAAAGAATATAACTGCTGTTTTTGTCCTGGTGGTGATGTTCTTGTCGATGGCAGGTAGTTGTCTTGCTGATGAGTTTGTGAGTATCAAATTGTATCCTGAGCATGTTGGGGTTTTTACAACAGTTATGAAACAGCAGTTTGTTGCGTTTGGAGTCAATGCACAAGGAGTTTCAACAAATATTACCGAACAGGTTGGTTGGGAAAGCAGCAATGAGGGCATTGTTACTATTGACGCAAGTGGCCTTGCAACCGTGACTGCTGGTCAAACATCTGGCCAGGTCAAGATAAGCTGTTCGTATCCAAAAAGCAGTAAACTTAATGCCGGTGTTCACATGTTGCTGTTAAAACCACCGGTTAAATAACATATAGAGCTTTAAAGAACATGGAGTTTTTCCTGATTTCTGAGGAACAACGCGTTGCAAACGTATAATGTCAGCTAGTAACAAGGAGTCTTGTTTTGATAAATATAAAGAGAATGAAAAAATATTTCACGGTATTAAGCGCGGTATTGTTGTTGACATCTGGTGTCGTTGAGGGTTCTGTGGCTGGAACCTTGACGGCTTCCACTTCGTTAACAGTTGTTAATGTGACTGAATTTCCTGCCGGAAGTGTGGATATAACAAAATGGGTAGGAGCATGGCCTCAACCTCCTGTCGCTCCTAAAACTGCTGCTGATATTGTAACTCCTGTATTACAGGAAGTCTATATGAGCAAAGTTGATTTTTACCTGAATAAGATGGAGTGGTTTGTTTATCCTTCTCCAACCCCTTATCCGCGATTCTCTAATGGTATTAATTCCATGATTTGTGCTGTATGGTCAACAGATGGTGGAAAAACCTTTAAGCTTCAATCCTGGGATTATCTCATTCCAACTTCAAGGGGTAAAGGGTTGGAGGAAGGAATGCCTAATTGTTGGATGGGTACAATGGTACACTCATTATGTGATCGAAAAGCGGGTGAATGTAATGGCCGCAACAGAAGCAATCTGCTTTTCGAAGAATTTCCTTCAGGAACTACTAGCTGTTGGGGCTCGGCTGTAATGAAATGATTGTTAATCGTTAAGTATCTGTTTGAAGAGGAATGTGTTCTCAAGCAACCTTGTCTTTGTGAAGATAAGGTTGCTTTGTTTTTTTAGAATGGTAAGGAAATCAATCAGCAGAAATATATTATGTTTTTTACCCGAATAGTAAATAACCTGTTGTCTGGATTGGGCCTTCGAATTGTAAAGGAATCGATACTCTATGACTGGCAAACAGGTAAGTCTGGCAAAAGTCAGGAATTGTGTTTGCCGGATGGAGGTGCGGAATATCTAAATATTGACAATTCGCGCTTGCAGGAACTTCGACAGCGCTATTCCCAGTTTCAGCTTAAGGCATCCCTTCCTATCGTTTGGACAGATGAATATGTTCAATCCTATGACTTACAGTCTTTTCGAGGAGATAACTGCTATGTCTGGCAAACAAAAGATCCAAATTGTGATGAGATCAACTATTGCCTGACTGCCTATTATGTAAAAGCCATTGACTCACTAGGACTTTTACAGAAAAATAATGAGGATGGTCTCTTTGGTGTATATACTTATACTGTAAATTCTCAGATCGTCAGCAGGGATCTGTTGGATTCAGTAATTGAGCTTAATTTTCTTGAAAAGTATCTTAAGCTTTCACAAATCAATGATTTGAAGATTTTGGATATTGGCGCTGGTTATGGTCGTCTGGCATACCGCGCTGCAAGCTCCTTTTCCAATTTGATGGCATACTTATGCACTGATGCAGTGCCCGAGTCTACTTTTTTGTCAGAGTATCACAGTAAATTTCGTCATATTGAAGACAAGGTGTCAGTTATTCCTCTTGATAATATAGCTGAGCGCTTGCAGGAGCAGCAAATTGATCTTGCGGTAAATATACATAGTTTCTCAGAATGTAGTCTTGAGGCTATTGATTGGTGGCTTGCGCTTCTTGTTGCAAACAAGGTAAAGCATCTCTTTATCGTTCCCAATGCTGCAGGTCATGGAGGGGAAAAACTTGCCCTTAATAATGGAGTTGATTTCTCCGCTCTGGTTGAAAAATACGGTTATAAACTGCAATGCAAATCTCCCAAGTATGAAGATCCTCTTGTGCAGAAATTTGGTGTATCGCCTACATTCTTCTATCTTTATCAGCTAACAGATTGAAAGAGCAGTTTGTATCTGAATCTAGATGTTGCATCCATTGAGATCTTCATGGTAGTGACCTGAAATTTATCATTCGATACGTGTTGTCATTATTACAATTAAAGATAAACAGTTAGAGGAAGGAAAATTGGACGTTTCTGTTGTTGTTCCCCTGTTGAATGAAGAAAAGAATATACCCATTCTCTATGATGAGCTTACTCAAACACTGCAAAAAACAGGACTAAACTATGAGATACTTTTTGTAGATGATGGAAGTAGCGATTGCAGTCTAGAAATTCTGGAGAATTTACAACAGTTCGATTCTCGTATTTGTTTAATTTCACTTCGGAAAAATTTTGGGCAGACTGCAGCGATGAGCGCAGGATTTGATATGGCAAATGGTGATATTATTATTGCCATGGATGCTGATCTGCAAAATGATCCAGCAGATATTCCTATGCTGCTTGCAAAAATAAATGAAGGTGCTGATATGGTAACCGGCTGGCGATACAATCGTCAGGACCCCTTTTTCAGTCGAAAACTGCCTTCAAAGATTGCAAACAGAATTATTTCCTTTGCAACTGGCGTACATTTGCACGATTATGGTTGTACTTTGAAAGCCTTCAGGCGTGAGGTAATTAAAACTATTAAGTTATATGGTGAGATGCACCGCTTTATTCCTGCAATTGCCAGTGCAATGGGTGTTTCCATTGCAGAGGTGAAGGTTAACCATCGACCAAGGAGATTTGGTACATCCAAATATGGCATCTCTCGAACATTGCGGGTGATACTTGATTTGATTACGGTTAAATTTTTATTGAATTATGCGACCAGGCCTATTCATGTGTTTGGTACATTCGGGTTTGTTTCAGGGTCTCTTGGAGGTTTGCTGGCAATTGTTTTAACAGTTCAGCGGCAGCTTTATGGCGTTCCTCTCTCTGATCGGCCTCTGTTGCTTCTTGCCGTATTATTGATTTTTGTCGGGGTACAGTTTGTGACTATTGGCTTGGTTGCAGAAATGTTGGCAAGAACCTATCATGAGTCGCAGGACAAGCCCACCTATTATATTCGTAAGATAATAAGAAAAGACTGAATGCGATGATCGACAATTAATGGTTTTGAATAAATTTTGCAGAAAAAGTTGACGGAATTCTTTTGTGGCTTTAGGTGTGTTATGAGATACTGTGGGTTAAATATTCTCTTAAGTAGTTTTTTTCATAAAATATACAGCCGGCATGGCTCGTTTCTTTTTTGTACGATTGTTTTAATGTGTCTCATTCTCAACCTATTGTTGAGTCAGGTCCTGCATGCTCAAAAAGCAGAGAGCATCAAGCAAGAGCAGGATACAAAACTTGTTTGGTCCGCGAAGAATTATGGTCAAGGGGAACAGATATATTACAGTAGTTTTACGAAGAACAAATGGACCACTCCCGTTCAACTCAGTCATAGTGCTGATTTGGTTTTTCAGCCTGCAAGCAGTTCGGGAACTGATGGGAAGGTATGGGTCGTCTGGTCACGTCAGGACAAGAATGGAAGTTTTATACAATTTACTGTTTACAGTGCTTCCGGATGGCTGCAACCAAGGCAGATTAATACAGGGATTGACAATAATAAAGCAGTTGCCATTATCGTAGATCATGACAATACGCCCTGGATTGCCTGGACAGCTATTGATGATATATATCCAGAGATCTTTTGGTCCCGCTGGAATGGACAGGGTTGGGATTTGCCTGTTAGGGCACATGATAAAAATAAAGTACCTGATATTCAGCCTGCACTCGCCCTTGATGAGTCAGGTAATATTAATCTATCTTGGCAAACGTATCTTGATGGAAAGTATGTAATCGTGTCACAGGTCTGGAAAGGACAGCAGTGGCAAACAGTTTCAAATGAGTCGGAAAAAATTATACGGAAAAAATTGATCCGTGGATATAAGGGTAGTTTCCTTGTTCCAGATTTTGTTGAAGATTCTCGTAAGGCGTCTCTTTTTATTAAAAGAACTGATGGGGCTGGATCCCTTCCTTTATCTTTGTTTTAGCCGTAGGCTGTTTAGTGTATTGCAAAGTATGAAAATTTATAAAATAACTTTAACTATTTGCGTGCTATCTATTTTCCTTGGTGGCATTTTATTGTTTTCTGATGTTGGGTTTAGTCAAACTATAATAGCTTTTGGAGATAGTCTTACAGAGGGTTGTGAGGTGTCTATACTGGGATGTGATGGCTGGGATGACGGGGATTATAATTATCCTGTTTATCTGGAGACATTTGTAAATGCTAATGGTCCAGACTCAACAGTTAAAAATTTCGGCAAAGGTGGCGAAACGACCTCAGAAGGGGTGAATAGATTAGATACAGTATTAAATAGCTCGTGTAACTTGAAAGTGGACTATGTTTTGTTGCTTCAAGGAACAAATGACTTATTTCATCATGAGGATCCGAGTGTTATTCGTTTTAATCTTGGGGTTATGATAGACAAGGTTCGAGCTAAGGGAATAGAGCCTGTTCTGGCTACAATAACGCCGGATTGGGATAATACCTGGAAAGAGCTTGATAAGGCCAATGAGTATATCCGTAGTTTAGCTTCCGAAAAAGGTGTTGTTCTTGCTGATCAGTATAATGCTCTTGCGCCATATTGGTACTGGTATACAAATCCAAGGGGATGTTATGGGGATCAGCTTCATCCCAACTCGAAAGGATTTTACGCTATGGCTGTTGTCTGGTTTGAAGCCATACCAAAACCTCCCGTGTCCTTTCCCTGGTTGATGCTTCTTCTCGACACACCGTAATCCTGCTAAGTCTAAGCTGGGTAAAGGTAAAGGTTCTGTCTACGTATCCCATAAAAGAATAATCAAATCTTATGAAAGCCATTTTTTGGGACCGATTGTTTTTGGGATTGATTGTTGTATTTGCCGCTGTATTGCTCCTAACAGGATCGTGGTTTAGTTATACCTCTACTTTTGACACTGGTACTGTTGGCTTGATGAGTGTCAATATTGTCCATGGTGACAGACCGCTGTTTTTTTATGGTCAGCCGTATTTCGGTGCCTTAGAAGCGTATTTGGCGGCAATGTTTGTTTTTCTGTTCGGTTTTTCTGAATTCGTAGTGAGTTTGTCCCCTATAAGCTTTAGCCTTGGCTGGGTTGTTTTTTCCTATCTTCTTTTTTCACGTATTCATAACAGAACAGCTGGACTTGTTGCTGCGGCCTGTACCGCCTTTCCAGGATATTATGTGTTTTGGTACTCCATAGCAACTTATGGGGGATACTCGGTAATATTGTGTATTGGTACTGCCATGCTCTGGCTTTCCTTGAGAATGCTGCAGGAGAATGTCCAAAAAACATCTCTTGCGGTGCATGCTGCCTGTGTTGGTATCCTTATGGGTATCGGTATCTGGGTTCATCCTCTTAGCTTTCCATATATTGCTATTGCTGCAAGTATGTTGGGGATTTTTGTACTCAGGGAACGTTTTCGTTTTGACATCGTCTTGTCACTTATGGGAACTGCGATTGTCGGCCTAACTGGATTTGTACCATTTTATTTTGAAACCGGCTCTTTTCTGGGAGGGGTATCAGAAAGTGTTCAGATATCCTGGGCTGGCGTTGTTAAGGCACTTTCCAATTTGTTTGGCACTAATATCTTCGATCTGCTTATCTGGAATTTCATCCATACCATTGAAATACCGATTGTCAGATATCTGGTAGTATACGGCAGTCTCAGTCTTCTTTCCATAGCTTTCCTCTTAGCTCTTTATGCTCTAATATGTTGTAAGCTTAAACAGTTACAGAAAATCAACTATCTTATTCCGTTTTCGTATTGTCTGCTTTTCCTGATGATGTACGTCCAGCATCATATGGCCACAATTAAGGCCCCTCGATACGCCATTAATTTCTGGTGCATGCTTCTCTGTATGCTTTGGTCATTGGCTATAGCCGGCCAGAAAAAACGTATATTGAAGATAACCGCTTCAGTACTGTTTTGTATTTGGTTAGGCTATCAGGTTGCCGGTACTGTTTTATTTATTGCTGGAAACGCTGATCATGCGTGTTCGGAACAGGAAATAGCGCGTGATATAGTGAGTGCTGCCCTGGCAAATAATTTAAAAAGCGTTGTTACCTATGGTGATTCCTATTTTGGGCTCAAGGGGCAGAAATTCAGTATGTATTCACAAAATAAGATTGCCTTTACCCATGCAGATTCAGAACGCTATCAACCCAATGCCCAGTTTGCTGAAACGGATTTAAACAGGGGATATCTCTCCACCGCAGAGTCTAAAATTTCTTTAGAAAATACCTTGAAAGAGCTGGGAGTAGGCTTCACAGTCGAACAGATTCATGACTATTTTCTTTTCACTAATCTGCATTCAAGGCCGCAGTTTTCTATGCAGGTTATTCCAAGTGAAGAAATACAATTTGTCTCTTCTGACAATGAGAAAATTGAAATGGTTGGTGAGTTGTTTCAGGACCGTAGTCAGGATGTCGGTTCTGATCTCAAAACAATTACCGGTCAGACCCTGTCTTTTGATACAGGAAAGGTACGAAAATTGTGTGCACTCTGGATGTTCACCTGGCAGGATCCTTCCGCCAATAAGTGGAAGGGACCTGGACGCTATGAGGTTTATACCTCACTGGATGGTATCCATTATGATGAAATATATAGTTCCTTGCCTGAAACAGGTAATGGATTTCACGCAGGCCCTGGCATATATATTGGGGGACCATGGGGGAAAGTAGAAACCTTGTTTGCTCCCGTTCTTGCACGGTATGTGAGGGTTCTTTTTCTGGAAAAGAGTTCTTCCCCAATAACAGAGTTATTCTTTTTTCAGACGGATGGCTCGTTGAGGCAGGATTCTCCTGATGACATTGCACAGTTAATACAATTAATTGTTGACCAGAATATTGATTTTGTTCTAGCTGATCGCTGGTTGAGTGCGAGATTACGTGAGGTGTTCAAGGAGGAGAGTAAGGAAGAGATTGCCTTACCAAGACATAGCACTAAATATAAAAACAAACCTTTACGCTATTTTGTAAAACCGGAATTAGGGCAGGCTTTAATATGCGAGAAGGCTGTTGCCGCTGAATGTGAGAAAGTGTTGATTAGACAATATGGGCAATCTGTGATCTCCAACAGATTTGATTTACAAAACTATTCACTTTTTACTCTTGCCGATGCTGAGATTCGTCTTGATCTGCCAAATCCTTCAGCGCTCCTTTGGAATGGTCACTTTCCGCTTCAGACAAAAGATATGAGCTTGCTGGCTCCCTGGTTTAATGATATGGGATTGCCGGTTTGGAGAGCAGATTTGACCAAGACAAAGGGTGTTTATCGCGATTCCTGGACAAACGGAGATGCAAGGTTTTATGATCTTAACTACACGATTCAGCCTGGCAAGGATCAAGAATTACTCCTGTATACTCATGGATGGCGTCCCGATAATGAGATGTCCAGTCTGCAGTTAACGCTGACTGCCAATAACCAGATACTCCTGCCCTTTAAGAAAAAAGAGCAGAATGCATATATCTTTTCTATCCCTGAGACCCTTGTCAGGTTGAATAGTCTTAAAATAGAATCGACAAGATTTATCCCCCTCAGCAAGGATTCAAGAAAACTTGGGATAGATATTAATCGTATTGAAATTCAATGATAGAAAGAGGTTACTTCCCAAATCGTGATACCCATGGCGGTCTTAGCCCACTGTTCCGCCATATCTCAAGGTCAGTGGATATTTTTTTGTAATCAGGAATAAGCTTGAATGTCTGTATGATGCAGTCACCTTTTATTCCGCTTATGACTAGTCGCCCCTGATTGGGCACAAAAGGCTTGGTGAAGTTATATTCCATTTTTTGCAGTCCTTTCTTGATTGGAAACATCTGCTTTTGTTGCTTATATAAGCCGCCCTTTGCATCTTCAAGCTCGAAAGTAATGAGAGATTCGTCGACAAGTCCTTCAATTTCACCTGTAATCTTGTAACTGCCAGCCGGCAGGACAAACTCCCACATGGGGATTATCTCACCAGCCTGTACTTTCCATGAAGGAGAAGCTTCCATGTAGCGTATATGGCTGAGAGCCTTTAAGTATTGCTCTTCGAGTTCTTCGGGTATCTTTTCCGGAACAGATGGGGAGGCTTCCTGGCCGCCCCCAAAGAGAGTAAAGAATTCTTTTTCTTTTTGGGTTGTGAGGAGAGTCACCCAGATATCATCATGGGGAACAGATAGCTCCAGGGGAATGATGCGTACCCCTTGGTTTATTGTTTCACCGTCACTGATTTTCCATTTTTTTGGTTTCAGCAGCACAATTTTTTGTTGATGAGCCTCCAGTTTGATGGTAGTGGTTGCCCCCCCAAGGTTTATAAACACTTCTGTGGCATATGATCCGCTACGAATCCCCAGTTCCGGAACATTTTTTCCAGTCGGGAGAACAAGATATTTTTTTAAGGTTGTCCCATGCGCTTGTCCGTGGATAAAAAGCATTCTTTCATTTCGGGGAAAGCTCGGCCCATTGAGAAAGATCCAGTTTTTCCCTATCGCATTTGGAATCTGCGGCAGAGGGGCTACCTGAATGGTATTCCAGAAATGTGAGTCTGGTCCTTTGGCGTGATGTTTTAGATTTTTAAAAACGGATGTCCCGCTTGGCTCCAGGTATAAGGAACGAATACTACCACTCTGCCTGCTTTTTAAGGACTCTGGTGAATAAATCGATGCAGGAAAATTTTGTTCATAAAACAAGTTGTCTTCAAGTCTCCAGAAGAAATTTTCCTTCCAGCTGATGCTGCCAAATTCAAAGGTAATCAATATGACAAGAAGTAGACTGCTTCCCTTTAATAAAATGGACTGTGAGGCATAAAGAAGAGAGAGCAGGGAGCAAGTCACGACGATAATCGGTAGTTGTAAATAGGAAAAATGGAATGGTTGGACAACATATTTCCCGCTTAAGGCAATAAAGAGAGAGAGCAGGGGAAAGAGAGCTATGGAAAGGATTAAGATGTTCTGGGAACACACAGGTTTTTTTTGAAAATGAAGGCATGAAAGATATTGTTTTCCTGCAATAAATAATCCGGTAATCAAAGAGAGGCAGGCAATGCAGCCAAGGGAATTTATAATATAGAAGCTGTTGTTTGTTAAACCCAGTATCGCTCGTTCTACTGGTGATTTGGCAAGGATCTCGGCCGGGACATTATAATTTTTAATAAATTGGAAGTTTACTGCCATATTAGCTAGCGTAGTATTGAAATCTAATAGCAAATGAGGAGTGAAAAGGAGTATCCCCGTTATTGTACCTGAAATCAATACACAAGATCTCTTTGCAAAAAGTCGAATGTGTTTATCTTGAAGGAATTCAAAGAAAAGTACCATTGTTGGAACCATGCCAACAAGAAGACCGTTGTATTTTGCTGAAAATGCTGCACCTACGGCAACTCCACTGGCAAACATCCATGTTTGTTTCTGATCTTTGTCAATATAGAATAGAAGGAAGAGAAAACAGATGGCTGTAAATAGATCAACGCCAATATCTCCAGTTGCAAAGTGGCTAACTGTTATGGAGAGCGGCGCTATGGCCAAGAGAAACATTGCCAGTAAGGCGGCAGTCTTGTTCTTAACTAAGGTGTAAACCAGTTTGTAGGCAATGGCCATGGTGACCATTCCGTATATCACACGAAGAAGGCGGCCAACATAGTAAAGTGAGTAATGGTTTGGAGTTTCGGCCCCGAAGAAAAAGAGCAATGGGCGCAGCAAGTATTCGTCAAGATGATTAAGGCCATATGGGTAACCGTCATAAAAGCGACTCCCGTAGTAATGGACATAATCTCCATTAAGAAAGTTAAGCAAGGCTGTGATTTGTTTGGGCTCGTCAGGATGGAAAATATATCCTAGTTCGCCTAATCCTCTGAAAAGACCGGACATTCGCAAGTACAAGGCCACTAGAACAATAAATGCCCCAGTTAGGATAAAGAATATTCTTTTTCTGTCAAATGAAGGGAGCTGGTACCTTGTACATGAGGAGTAAATTCTATTTTTCACCTTGACTACCCTGAATGAGAGAAAGAAAGTTTCGGTACCAAGGCATTATTTTTTATCGTATTGATTAAAATCAAAGTCGTCTCGGAACGAGTTTTTATAGCTTGTAAATCTATTAAACTTAAGAATACTCCAGATGGCTGAAAATCCATCTTTCCAATTGATTTTCTTACCCTCTTCATAGGTCCGGCCAAAATAGGAAATAGGGACTTCATAAATTCGAATCCCTTTTATCTTGGAGATTTTGGCGGTCATTTCCGGCTCGATACCAAATCGGTTGGAAGTGAGAATCATGTGACGAATAATGTCTCCGCGAAACGCTTTGTAGCAGGTCTCCATATCGGTAAGGTTGAGATTTGTAAACATATTGGAGAGGAATGTTAGAAAACGATTTCCCATATAATGCCAGAAGTAGAGGACTCTGGAGACCTCTCCTTTAAAACGGGAGCCATACACCACATCAGCCTTTCCTTCTGCAAAGGGGCGCAAAAGAATGGCGTAATCATTGGGGTCGTATTCAAGATCGGCATCTTGAATGAGGACGATATCGCCTGTCGTTTTTGCTATTCCTGTGCGGATGGCAGCACCTTTTCCGGAATTCACCTCATGGGAAAGTAGTGTGTAATTTTTTTTCTGTTTAACCTTTTCCTCCAGTACTCTTTTGGAGTTGTCGGTAGAATGATCATCTATAATAACCAACTCATATGAGCTTATTGAGGCCAATCCTTCCAGCGCTTCCTCAATGAGATCTAAAATCGAATTAATTGTTTTTTCTTCATTATAAACCGGTACGACAATGCTTAGTTTCACAGGGCACCTTGTTAGTTATTATTTTACTAGACGTTAAAAATAGATGTTCTGCCTAGTATTTGTAATTGTTTATAAGATCGGAGTATTGTGCGATTCATCCTTGCAATTTTTTAATTTAACGGATTAATTAAAAGTTTAGTGTCATATATTAATAAAATGTAAATTTTACCAGTATGATTTACTGGCTCTGCATGTTTTTATGTATATGTTGTCTGATCGGTTACTGTTCTGTTGGATTCTAACCATTAACCACTTTTCTTTTTCATGCATTACTGGACAACTATGAAATCACAAATGCGAAAACAGGTATTGGTGACGGGTGGGGCTGGATTTCTTGGTTCTCATCTATGTGAGAGACTGTTAAATGATGGGCATGATGTTCTTTGTGTGGATAATTTTTTTACCGGTAGCAAGGATAATATTCTTCATATGCTAAAAAATCCACATTTTGAAGTAATGCGTCATGATGTGACTTTTCCGCTTTATGTTGAGGTGGATGAGATCTATAATCTGGCCTGTCCTGCCTCCCCGATTCATTATCAGCACGATCCGGTACAGACCACAAAGACCAGTGTGCATGGCGCGATTAATATGCTTGGGCTTGCCAAGAGGGTGAACGCAAAGATTTTTCAGGCCTCAACCAGTGAAGTCTACGGTGACCCGAAGATTCATCCACAAACTGAAGATTACTGGGGGAATGTCAACCCCATCGGTTTTCGATCCTGTTATGACGAAGGGAAACGTTGTGCTGAGACCCTTTTTTTTGATTACCGTCGTCAGCATAACCTGCGTATCAAGGTAGCTCGTATCTTCAATACTTATGGGCCTAAAATGCATCCAAATGATGGAAGGGTTGTCTCTAACTTTATTATGCAGGCGCTTCAGGGGCTTCCCATTACCATTTATGGTGATGGACTCCAATCTCGTTCTTTTTGTTATGTTGACGATCTTATTGAGGTCTTTGTTCGTTTGATGGGCAGCCCTGATGGCTTCACCGGACCGGTCAATACCGGTAATCCAGGAGAGTTTACTATCAAGGAACTGGCGGAAAAAATTATTGATCTTACTGGATCATCGTCAAAGCTGGATTACAAACCTTTGCCTAGTGATGATCCTATCCAGCGTCAGCCTGATATTAGCCTGGCTAGAGAAAAGCTGGGATGGGAACCGAATATTCAACTGGAAGAAGGATTAAGAAAAACAATTCCTTATTTTGATGAGTTGCTTAAAACGTCATAGTCCGGCATAACTGAATACTGAATACATGCAGACGCAAGCCTGATTGTTCCGGCTCAACCATAAAACTGCGTCACCTGCAGCAATCTGTTCCATGAAAATAGTCATAGATGTGGGAGTTATCGGTCTGGCCCAGCTTTTTGAGACGGCAAGAACCGGTATATACAGGGTTATCAGTAGTCTGGCGCTTGAGTTGTTGGCCCGTGATGATCTGGATCTTTATTTTTCCTCTCTTTCTTCTCTGCAGGTGAATCAGCTTACGGATCACTATCTTGCAGAGAAAAATTTTGCCGCAAAATCATTTCCGAAAAATTGGTTTGAGCAGACGCTGATCTCTCTTGCCGGATGTAGTCATGAAACAAAACAGGAGAGTATAACGGCAAAAGTTCTTTCAAAATTGTATCGTATGTCTTTATCCCGGAGGATTGGAAAAAAGGCTGATCTGTTTCATTCCCATTATTCTTCTCTACCTTGTTTTTGTTCCCGTCAGCATCCTGTCCGCATGCTGACCATTTATGATATTATTCCTCTTATCCATCCGGAATATTTTGCCGATGGCTTTGTGGATGAATTCCGGCCTATCGTCGAGTCTTTTTCTCCCCAGAATGATTTTCTCTTTACCATCTCGGAATGTACCAAAAACGATATTTGCACCTATTTTCAGATGGATCCTGAGAGAGTTTTTGTCACTCCCCTGGCTGCGTCACCGGACCTTTATTATCCGGTGCGTGATAATGCGCTGATTGCAGAAGTGAAAAAGAAATTTCTTATTCCTGAAGGGCGGTATTTTCTTACCTTGGCCACAGTGGAAAAGAGAAAAAACCTCAAAACGTCCATGAGTTGTTTTCGGGAGATCCTGAAAGAGCCGGGGTGTGATGATCTTTCCTTCGTTCTCGTCGGTACCCAAGGTTGGAAAGTAAAAGAGATTCTTAAAGAGATCAATGATGATCCCCTATTGCGCAACAGGGTGATTTTTACCGGTTTTGTCCCCGATCATTATCTCAGTGCATTATACAGCGGCGCCGAGGCATTTCTCTATCTCTCTCTTTACGAAGGTTTCGGGCTTCCACCTTTGGAAGCGATGCAATGCGGTCTCCCGGTTATTGCCTCTAATACCAGTTCCTTGCCTGAAGTTGTTGGAGATGCAGGGATTCTTCTGGACCCGCAGGGAAAAGAGCAAATATGCCAGGCTATGTTGACTTTGCTTGAGAACAGGGAACTTCGCAATGATTATGTACGTAAGGGGCTGGCCAGAGCAGGTAATTTTTCATGGCGTCGTTGTGCTGAGCAAACCGCAGCCGGATACCAAAGAGCCTGGGATGGTCGTTAAGCCGAGAACCTGATTTTATGCATATATTTTACGACTATCAGATTTTTTCCCTGCAGAAAATGGGGGGAATCTCCAGGTATTTTGTCGAACTTGCCAGCAGGATGCCCGTCTACTCACCGGTGATCGAAACAACAGTCCTTGCCCCTGTTCACATAAATGAATATCTTGATTGCAGTTCGGTTCATAAAATTGGCAGGAAGATCCCTTCCTTTCCTGGAATGCATCGTATCCTTCCAGCCATTAATCGTATTGCCAGTCGTGCAATTCTCAAGGGCCAGTGTCCAGATATCTTGCATGAGACCTATTATTCTGCCACTTCCCTGCCCGTTGCTGTTCCTCGCATCCTTTCTGTTTATGATATGATTCATGAACGTTTTCCCTCCCAGTTTAAAGGGCCTGATCTTGATATCCCGAAACTCAAGGAAAAGGCGATTGCTCGCGCCGATCATCTGATTGCAATCTCTAATAATACCCGTGATGATCTCATTGAATACCTCAGCGTCTCTCCTGAAAAAATCACGGTTATTCCCCTGGCCTCATCAATTGAGAAACCTGAGGAGAACAAGGATGTGGAGAACTGTCAAAGGCCTTATCTCCTCTATGTGGGATTGAGAGGTGGGGTGAAAAATTTCAAGAGGCTTCTCTCAGCCTTCAGTCATTCGACGATTTTACGTTCTGAATTTGATCTCATCTGTGTTGGTGGAGGTGGATTTACATCTGAGGAGCTTTCCACTTTTGATGGATTATCTATGAGTGAACGGATAAAGCATCTCTCTGCAGATGACACCTTACTGGCCTCTCTCTATTCGCATGCGGCTCTGTTTGTCTATCCATCCTTGTATGAAGGTTTTGGCTTGCCGCTTCTGGAGGCTATGCGTTGCGGTTGTCCCATTGCCTGCAGTAATACCAGCGCAATGCCGGAAATAGCTGGAGAGGCCGCAATGTTTTTTGATCCATCCGATGAAGAGGAGATGCGCGTGGTTATCGAGTCGACAGTGCAATCAAAAGAAACTGTAACTTTATTACGAACACATGGATATGAACGGGAAAAAATGTTTTCCTGGGATAACTGTGTGTCTCAGACCGCAGAGTTGTATCGGAGCAAGGTCTAGGTTTTTATGGAAACAGGTCATTCACTACAAAATCAACAGGAAAAGGTAACGGGAGGCTTGCGTAGCCGTGGAATAGAGGTGCAAGGTGGGCCCTGGCATCCTCTGGTTTCCATTATTACCATTGTGTTCAATGGAGAGTCCTTTATTCGGCAAACTATTGACAGTGTCTTGCGGCAAAGCTATGACTCCATAGAATACATTATCATTGATGGGGGATCAAATGACACCACCGTCTCTATTATTCGTGAATATGATGCCAAAATAGCTTATTGGCAAAGTGAACCGGACAAGGGGATCAGCGATGCCTTTAATAAAGGTATCAGGGCCGCCCGTGGAGAGATAATAGGGCTGGTTAATGCTGGAGACTGGTACGAGGTAGATACTGTGAAACGCGTGGTTGAAAACTTCCTGGCAGAACCGGACGTCGGCGTTATCTGCGGGGGCATACAGTTCTGGAAAGGTCTGAAACGAGAATATCTCTGTCATTCTGTCCCAGCTCTGCTTGAACGCGAGATGACTGTTACTCACCCGAGCTGTTTTGTCCGCGCCGGCATCTATCACCATTACGGTCTTTTTGCCACTGATTACAAATTTGCCATGGATTATGAGTTGTTGCTGCGTTTTAAAAGGCAAAGGGTCAAGTTTCTGGCCATTGAGTTGGTTCTTGCCAATATGCAGCATGACGGTGTCTCCGAGGCACATTGGAAAAGGGCACTGCAGGAAACCCATAAAGCACGAACTGAGCTATTGGAGAAGTCTTTTTTTACCACGAAAAGCTATTACTATTTTCTCATGGTTAAACGGCAGATACGTATTTTACTGGAAAAATTCGAATGGAACCATCTCATTCGTTTATACAGGAGCAAATTGGCCCTGGTAAAAAAAACTAAATTTTGAGTTGTTACGATGGATTCTCCTGTTTTTCTTTCTGTTTTAATTCCTGCCTATAATTGGGATGTTGGGCCACTGCTTACCAGCCTTTATTCTCAATGTCTGCATCTGTCGGAAGGGCAGCGGGCGGAGATAATTGTCATGGATGACGGCTCCACAGAGAAATTTACCAACAGAACAGTGGCAGAGCAACTCTCTCTTGTCAGGTATGAGGAGTCCGCTGTAAATAAGGGGCGGGCGGAGATACGTAATGTGCTTCTTCAGCAGGCAAAAGGAGTGTATGTCCTCTTTTTGGATGCCGATATGCTTCCTGATCGGGATGATTTTATACAAACCTATCTGGAACAGGGGCGGCAGGGCCGAGAGATTGTCTGTGGTGGAATCAGTTATTGTCAGAATAAACAGAAGGATCCCGAATATTCTTTTTATCTTTATAAAAGTGGTAAGACAGAGGCCCTGCCATCATCTGTCAGGAGAAGCATTCCCTGGCGATATCTTTTTACCTCAAATATCATGGTGCGTCGTGATATAATGCAGTCTGTTCACTTCGATCCACGATTTACCGGCTACGGATTCGAAGATATTGAGTGGGGAATTCGCTTGGGAGAATCGTTTACCATAACGCACATTGATAACACTTGTTCCCATATGGGGGTGATGAGTAAACAGCAGGTCTTTTCTAAAATGCGTGACTCGATACAGAATTATGCTCTTTTTCTTTCTCTGCACCCTTTAAAGATAGGTCGTACGGGAGCTGCCGGGCTTGCCTCTTGTCTCAAGCATTTACCGGATGCTCTCCTCAAGCTGGGAGATCTATTGTTAAGCCGTTTGTTTACCAAGATCCCATGGAATTGGTGTTTGTTTTTTATTTTTCAATGTACTAAAGCTGTTTTACTGGCTAGGGTTTTGAAAAAAGATATTAAGATATAACATCTTTGAGCTAGCATCATATTATGATGCAGTAGGGTGGGATGAAATTTGTTGAGACGGTAATCCCACCAGGAAGCTTGATGCGTTTGATCAACTTGGCCATACATTACAAGTACCAATTATCCCTTCCTTGAGTCAATTATCCGGTACTGATATGGAACATTTGTTTAACTGTAAGCGAGCATGAATATATTATCTGCAAATCTACGCGAGCAAAGCTCTGTGATGGTTAGGATCCTGCATTTACTCGATATCATTGTGGTGGGTGGTTATTTCTGGCTTCTGCTTGTCTGGTACCGGGTACCTTGGACTTTTTATTATACCCGCTTTCTCTTGATTACTCTGTTCTTGTGTCTTATCAGTTTTCATTCCTTCCAGCTGTATCGTTCATGGCGAGGATGGAAATTTTATCAAGAGTTTCTGGTTATTGTCAAAGCATGGGGTACAGTTATTGGCGTGTTGTTGTTCTATTTTTTTATTTTTAAAATATCCCAGGCTTATTCGCGGGCAGTTTTTTTGTTTTGGTCGCTGACAACCCCGCTCTTGTTGTTTGTACTTCATGTGATTGCCAGAAAGATCCTTCGATATTACCGATCACAAGGCAAAAATGTCCGGCATGCCGTGATCGTCGGGGCTGGTGATCTTGGGATGAGACTGGCCAGGGAAGTTGAGGCTATTCCCTGGGCAGGGATTGAGGTCATTGGCTTTTTTGATGATAAGATCAAAGAAAATGACGTCATGCAGGTTATGGGGAAACCTGTATTGGGTAATATCTCAATGGTAGAGGAGTATCTGAACGATAATGATATTGATTATGTCTATATTGCCCTGCCCATGCGGGCTGAGAAGAAGATCTTCACAATTCTAAGGAGATGCCGATCATTAGGGGCACGTATCTATCTGGTTCCTGACATCTATATTTTTGGCCTGCATCATGCCGAGATCCAGTCCCTTGGCAATCTGATGGTTCTTAATTTTAATCCGAACACTGAATGGAAACGTGGTTTTGATCTGGTCTTTGCCAGTCTGGCCCTATTTTTCACCCTGCCGTTGACATTGCTTATTGCCCTGTTGATTAAACTGGAGAGCAGAGGGCCGATTTTTTATCGTCACAGAAGGATTGCCGCTGCCGGAAAAGAGTTTGATTGCCTGAAGTTCCGGACCATGTGCGAAGGGGCTGAGGGAAAGCTGGAGGCACTCTTGGCCGGAGATGCGGCCTTGCGTGAAGAGTGGCAGCGCACCTTCAAACTCAAGAATGATCCCCGGGTGACCCGGATCGGACGTTTTCTGCGTAAAACCAGTCTTGATGAGCTGCCTCAGTTCCTGAATGTCCTGAAGGGAGAAATGAGCGTGGTGGGGGCGCGCCCGATCGTGGCCAGAGAATTGAGCGATTTCTACAAGGAGAGTGCCGGCCGTTATTGTTCCATGAAGCCCGGTGTCACCGGTCCCTGGCAGGTGGGGAGTCGCTCTGATGCTGAAGATTATAACGAACGGGTCGAGCTGGACGACTGGTACATCCTCAACTATTCCCTGTGGACCGATCTGAAGATCATTGCCAAGACTGTGCGTTGTATGTGGCGAGGCAAGGGGGCGTATTAAGAGCCTGAGCGTAAGTAAATCCTGTAAGAAATCCGTTGCTCTTGCAACAGGGACTCTTTACAGGCAAGCTCTCAGGCCAGAGGATTATCTGCTCAGGGCCTCCATTAAAAGATGCGGAGCATCCTCTGCCGGGACTGGAATGTGGGTCAGGGGAGTTTCAGCCCGTTCAGCCTTTCTGATTGCCTGGGAGTCGGTAAAGAAGACAATGGGTGTGGTACCCAATCCTTCGCTTAGAAATTCACGATCACTTGCATCCTTGATCAGATTGCCGACGAAATCAATCCTGGGAATCTTGACATCTTCTGCCAGCTTCTTGATCTTGAGGGCCGTGCGGATGGAAGAGCGGGAGGGGATGACCACAATCAACAACTGATCAATACCGGCAATGGTGCCGCGGCCAAGATGTTCAACACCTGCCTCCATGTCGAGCAGGACAACCTGTTCCGGTGACAGCAGGAGCTTGGTCAGCATCCGGCGCAGCACATTGTTTTCTGGACAGGCACACCCCTTGTCACCTGTCTGGATGGCGCCAAGCACCATGAGCTTAATCCCTTCATGACTGATCATGAAGTCATGGAGCAAGTCGTTTACCTGGGGGTTCATGTTGTAAAAAGGGGATCCCTCCACCTTGCCGGAGCGTTCAACCAGAAGCTTGGTCATCTCGGCAATGGGCTTGATCTTTTCAATATTCCTGACCCCCAGGGTCTCCGCCATATGCGGGCTGGGATCGGCGTCAATGATCAGAACATCTTTGCCGGCCTTGTTGTATTCATTGGCCAGAAGAGCCATAATGGTGGTTTTGCCTACGCCGCCTTTGCCGCTGATTGCAATCTTCATCCTTCTCATCCTCTTTTTCTTGCATGCTGAAACAAAATGATTAAGATACAATCTACTTATGTATCCTATTTACTGTCAGACGTAAACTATGAAAAGGAGAATTGACATGTACGGAAATACAAATCAGATTACCTTGGCTCAGGCCCGGCAGGAGGCATCCACCATCTTCCTTGCCAAGGTCTTTAACTGGATGGCCATTGGCCTTGGGCTTACCGGTGTTGTTGCCTATCTTGCCGCTGAATCCGGAATTGCCATGCAGATTGCGTCCAGCCCTCTGTTCATAATCCTGATCCTGGCTGAGTTGGGTATGGTCTTTTATCTTTCGGCGCGGGTGGACAAAATTCAGGCCTCCACGGCTACCGGACTTTTTCTCGGCTACGCTGTGCTGAATGGTTTGACCTTGTCCACCATCTTTCTGGCTTATACCCGATCATCCATTGCCGGGACCTTTTTTATTACGGCCGGGATGTTTGGCGCCATGGCCGTTTACGGACTGGTGACCAAACGTGATCTCTCCGGTCTGGGATCTTTTCTCTTCATGGGCCTGATTGGCATTATCATTGCCTCGCTGGTCAACATGTTTATGCACAGTTCTGCCATGTCCTGGGTGATTTCCATGGCAGGTGTCTTGATCTTTACCGGACTTACGGCCTATGATGTGCAGAGGATCAAGACCATGGGCGAGCAGGGGATTATGACTCAGGGTGATGAAATGGTCAGGAAAGGGTCGATCATGGGTGCATTGGCCCTTTATCTTGATTTTATCAACCTTTTTCTCATGTTGCTCAGATTCTTTGGGGGCAGCCGGGACTAAAAGGAATTGTTGTCGTCATTATTTAGAGAAAGGCATGTTCTGCACGGCGCGGGGCATGCCTTTCTTATTTCAGGATTTTTGATAAATCTTTACAGGGTAAAATCTTTTTATGCATACAACATTTGCGGGAAAACGAATTGTTGTGGGAGTTACCGGCAGTATTGCCGCCTTTAAGGTTGCTGGTTGGGTGAGTTCTCTTACCAAAGAAGAGGCGCGGGTCGCTGTGATTATGACTGATTCGGCCTGTCGCTTTGTGGCTCCTCTTACCTTTGCCGCCCTTTCCGGTGAGCGGGTGCACACCAGTTTGTTTGCACAGGAAGACGCAGAGGACATCCCCCATATCCAATTGGCACGGGAGGCTGATCTTCTTGTTATTGCCCCGGCTACGGCCCATACCATTTCCCGTCTGGCCCATGGCATGGCTGATGATTTGCTGGCCTGCACGGTGCTGGCCAGCAGGGCACAGGTGCTTGTCTGTCCTGCCATGAACAGCCAGATGTACAGTCATCCTGCCGTTCAGGAAAATATCGAAAAATTGAAGAGCTATGGCTACCAAGTTCTTATCCCTGAGAGTGGCCGTATGGCCTGCCGGGAAGAAGGGCCAGGTCGTCTGCCGGAATGGGAGCTGGCGCGGGAGGTTATGCTCCAGATCCTGGCTGTGCCTGATCTGGCAGGCGAGAAAATTTTGATTACCGCCGGTCCTACCCGTGAACCCCTGGATCCGGCCAGATTCCTCAGTAACCGTTCATCAGGGAAGATGGGATACAGCCTGGCCCGGACTGCCAGGAGGCGAGGGGCGGAGGTGACCCTGATTACTGGGCCTACGGCGCTTGCCTGCCTGCCGGGTGTGTGCTGCGTGGAGGTTGAAACAGCTCGCGAGATGCATGAGGCTGTATTTGCCCATTGTCATCAAGCGTCCGTGATTGTCAAGGCGGCTGCGGTGAGTGATTTTAGACCAGTTACGCCCTTTGCCGAGAAGGTAAAAAAAGAGCAGGCCGATCTGTTGCTGCCCCTGGAACAGACCACGGATATCTTAAAAGAACTTGGAAAACTGAAGAAGAAGGATGGATTCCTGCTCGTCGGTTTTGCGGCTGAGAGCCATAATCACGTGGCAGAGGGAGAGAAAAAACTCAAGAAGAAAAATCTTGATCTGATTGCCATCAACGATATCGGCTCTGCGGATACCGGATTTGCGGCGGATACCAATCAGGTGACCTTGCTGGATAATAATGGCGTCACTCCGTTACCTTTGGTCAGCAAGGAGCAGACGGCAGATCTGATATGGGATCATGTGGTGCAGATGCTGGAGAAAAGGAACAAGGAATAACTGATCTCGCGCCGAGACGCAGAGGCGCTGAGAGAGAACTAGAACAATCCTTTCTCTGCGTATCTGCGCGAGAAAAAATTGTCATGACGTAATGATTTATACTTCTACCTCTTCGTATTATCAACACCTGGCCAGAATGGTCTGGATTCGCTCACTGTCATAGTCCGGCATCCGCCAGACCCTGGCCAGGGCCACCGCGTTTTCGGCAATCTGCTGGATGTCTTGGTCCGGGATATTCAGGGCCGCAAGAGAGGTCGGGCTGTTGATCTTCTGAAACCATGCCTCCAGGGCATCGATCCCTTTCTGGGCACGCTCTTTGGTGCTGCCGCTCCTGAAATCAAAGACCCGTTCGGCAAACTGGGCAAAACGCTGGGGAATGTCTTGGCTCTGATGGCGCATCCATCCGGTGATGATGGCGGAGAGCCCGGCCCCGTGGGGAACATTGTAGAGTGCGGAGAGGGAGTGTTCGATCAGGTGCATGGGGAAACCGACCTTGCCTAAGCCGGCCGCGGTCAGCCCGTTCAGGGCCAGGGTGGACGTCCACATGAGATCCGCACGTCCTTGATAGCTGCGCAGATCGGCAAGAACCCGATCACAGCTCTCCATGGCATTGATTATCAGTCCTTCCATGAAACGATCCTGAACAGGTGTGGCTGGGTCCTGGGTGGTGAAGTAGAATTCGAGGACATGGGCGATGGTATCCACCGCGCCATATGCGGTGTAGTCGGCAGGGACGGTAAAGGTCGCTTCCGGGTCGAGGATGGAGGTCTTGGGATAGAGCTTCTTGTTAGCGAAACCGAATTTCTGCATGGTCTCACCGTTGGTGATGACCATGCCGGAATTCATCTCGGAACCGGATGCGGCCAGGGTCAGGACGGTGGTCAGGGGCAGGGGTGCGGTGATGGACTTTTTGCCGGTAAAGAATTTCCACACATCATGGTCAACCATTGCTCCGGCGCAGATTGCCTTGGCCTCATCAATCACCGATCCGCCACCGATGGCGCAGACGACTTGGCATTTCTGGGTTTTGGCCAGCTCAATGCCTTCCCGTACATGGCTGAGCAGGGGATTGGACTGAACTCCCGGATGCTCAACAATCTCGGCCCCGGATTTACGCAGAGAGTCGCTTACCTGCTGGTAGATCCCATTCCTTTTAATGGATCCGGAGCCATACACCAGCAGCACTTTGCTCCCAAAGGCAACGGTTTCAGGGCCGATGGCGGGAATGGTGCCTTTGCCGAAAAGGATCTTGGTCGGATTATGAAAGACGAAGTTCTGCATGCTGTTTTAAAGGTGAAAGATAAAAAGAAATGAAGGCCTATCCTGCAAATGCCAGGGTGAGTTGGACAAAATCCTCAAGGGTCAAATCTTCAGCCCTTGCTGAGGGTGCTATTCCAGCCTTGCGGATGGCGGCCTCGGTCAGTTGTTTGACGGTTGCCTTTTCCTGTTCGGGGACCATGGGGAGGATATTGGTGCTGCTCAGGGTGTTCAGTAGGGTTTTACGCCGCTGGCTGAAGGCTCCTCGGACGACGCGTTGGAGAAGTGAATAGTCGTATACAGGAAGGGCCCTGATCCGCTCGTCCTGACGATCAAAATCAATCCGGACCACCACCGAGTCTATTTTGGGACGGGGATGAAATTCTGCGGGTTTCAGGGTCATTAATTTCTTCACTGTTGCGCAGGCGCTGAGCAGAACCGTTGGCACTCCATATTGTTTGCTCCCCGGTTGTGCTGTCAGCCGGTCCGCCACTTCCTTCTGCAGCATGATGGTTGCCCAGGCCATCTTTTCCTTATTTTCAATCAGTTTGAACAGAAAGGGATTGGAGATGGAATAGGGCAGATTGGCCATGATCTTAATCGGTCCCTGACACAGCTCGGAGAGCTCATGGAAATCAGCTTTCAATACATCCTGGTGGATGAGGGTAACATTCTCGGGCAGGTCTTCTTCTTCCTGATGAAACCTGATAATACCACTGTCGATTTCCAGGCCGATAACCTGTTTGGCTGTGAGGGCCAGTGGCCGGGTGAGGGCGCCTAATCCAACACCCACCTCCAGAATGATTTCCTCGGTCGTTATCCTGCCTGCACGGACAATGGCTTCAGCTGTTCCCGCATGGACAAGGAAGTTTTGGCCAAATCGTTTTTTAGGGGTCAGGTGATGTTTTTCAAGGGATGATCTGGTGTTATGGGCTGCTGTCATTGAGGTACCATGATGATATTAATTTAACTTTCGCCCTTGGCGAAACATGTCAGTATATATTTCCGGCAGATGCTGTTGTCGCAGAGCTGTCACCACATCCTCCACCGGGTATGGGATGCGTTGGAGAGAAACCTGGATATCCTGTCCTGAGAGAGTCAGGGTGGCGCAACTGGCCTCTGGGTTCCCATCGAACATCCTGCCGGCACTTCCCGGGTTGATAAAATGAGTTCCCTGGATGTTTTTGTAGTAGGGGGAATGGGAATGGCCGGTGACAACGATCCGACAGTTAGTCAGTTGGCTGAGTTCCTGAAAACGGCTGTCCGGGGTCTGGGCAAAGAGCAGTTCTCTGGGGTGGTCAGGGCTGCCATGGAAGAGACCGATGGTGTAATCACCAAACTCTATTATCTGTGAGTTTCCCAAGGAAAGCAGGTGCTTTTTGCTCTCATCGTTCAAGGCCTGCACCGTTGAGCGGTACATGATGCGTTTTTCTTCATCGTGGGGCTTCTTAAAGTTCTTACCCTGGAGCAGGGTTATGACCTTATGGTCGGTATTCCCCAGGATGGAATATGCCTGTCTGTCTTGCAGCCACTGTAATGTTTCGTTCGGGAATGGGGCGTAGACTGTCGAGTCTCCACAGTTGCAAATGGCGTCAAAGGATTTATCTGTAAAGTAATGGTCAATGGCCATAAGGGCAGGAAGATTTCCATGGATATCTGACAGAAGAAGGATCCGCATGACAAATGGCTGGTAGAGGTGGAAGTGACAGAATATATCTTTTGAGGCCCAATGGTAATTCTACACGTGAACGGAGAAACAGGAAACCTCTTTATTTTTAACTGGCATATTTAGTAGAATGGATGGTACCTTTATTTCGGTTGGAGAAATTTGTTGCCAAGGGAATGGAAGTAGCTGTTTATCAATGATTAAATAAACTAAAGAGAAAAAATATGGAAATTAAAGGGTTTAAGGCAGCGGCAGTTGCTGCCGGTATCAGATATGCAGACAGGTTGGACCTTGGTCTTATTGTCAGTGACTTGCCAGTTGTTACTGCCGGGGCTTTTACTACCAATCAGGTGAAGGCTGCGCCTGTTGTCCTTGATATGGAGCGGCTCAAAAAAGGAAAGGCTCAGGCTATTTTAGTTAATAGTGGCTGCGCCAATGCCTGCACTGGAGAAGCTGGAATGCAAGCCGCCCTTGCAGCCGGCAGTAGTACCGCATCGGCTCTTGGTATTCCCGATGAAATGGTGCAGGTCTCGTCCACCGGTGTTATCGGAGAGCAGTTGAATGTGGATGCCATAAAGAAAGCCATGCCAGGGCTTGTTGCGGGCCTGGCCCCAGATAATTTTGAACAGGTTGCCAAGGCCATTATGACCACGGATACCGTTTCGAAAACGGCATACCGGACCGTTGTCATCGGTGAACAAGAGGTTCATCTCATGGGGATGGCCAAGGGGGCTGGGATGATTATGCCCAATATGGCCACCATGCTTGCCTTTGTGCTGACGGATGCCCAAATCAGTTTTCCACAACTCCATGGCGCCTTGATCAAGGGCGTGGAGCGCACTTTCAACCGGATTACCATTGATGGCGATACCAGCACCAATGATATGATCCTGATCATGGCCAATGGTACTGCCGGAAATCCCTGGATTGACGAAGACAGCCCGGCCAACCAGGAAATCTTTCAGGCGACCCTGATGGATCTGTTAAAGGATCTGGCCTTACAGATTGTCGCTGACGGCGAGGGTGCCACCAAGTTTATTACTATCCGGGTATGTGGGGCCAGAGAGGAGCAGGATGGTGTACAGATTGCCAGAACTGTGGCTAATTCCAATCTCGTAAAAACTGCCTTTTTTGGCGAAGATGCGAACTGGGGCAGAATCATAGCCGCTATGGGACGTTCAGGGGTACGTATCTATCCGGAACGGGTGGATATTTCATTCGGTGATGTGATGATTGTTAAGGACGGTTTGGGGCAGGGAAAAACAGCTGAAAGAGAGGCAACCGCAATCCTGAAAGAGAAGAATATTGTGGTGACTATAGACCTGAAAGATGGAGTAGCATGTGCTGAGGTGTATACCTGTGATTTTTCAATTGATTATGTAAAGATTAATGCTGATTACCGGAGCTAACGAAATCGCCGTTGCAGTGTTCAAGAGATTCTGTGAGTCTGGTGTCGACTTGTAAATAGATCTACTAATGTGTAGTTGTTCAGAGACCATCTTAAATTACAGTTTTGCTTAAATAGTTAAGATTGCCACTGGCTCCCTTCGGAAATATTTTTCAGAATCCTTGTTAAAAATATTGCAGCTGTGATTGAATGAATCAACGTTTGTTTTTATGATGAGGGGAATTAGGGAATAACCTAAAAGACAGTTCTTGATTAACTGGTTAAGGTTGGCACTGAAAGTAGAAGGTAGAGCAATTTGATGATATAAAGTTTATTGATATCATACATGGGGTGAATGATATCAGGTTAGAAGTGCAACTAACTGCCTGATCTTTTGAGCCGATGTAGATATCAAGAAACTAGATACTAACTTTTTCGGTGGCATCAGACGGCGTAACCGTTTGGAGGTGAAAAAGGTGAAACAGATAGGTCATACGTGGATAGCACTTCGAGCGATTGGTCTGATTCAAGATGATCCTAAGACAAAAGATCTAGCGCGGATTCTTTCGCCATGGGCGAAGTATTCTTATATCGGTTGCTGGTTGCCAGATATGCAAAAGTTCAAAAAAGGGCACGGCATCATAGGTAATCACACCTTCAAGAACGCACCGTACACGGGCAACAATCAGTCCCGCTTTATTTTACCGAAACAGAAGCTGCTCGACGTTCTTGATCCCAACCTTGCATTACACGATTACATAAGCGCTATCTCAACACTCAACGAGTCTTGGTGGAATCAACCATACAAAGCAATTCAGAAAGATGGAGAACACCTGCCAGATTGTCTTTCCTCCTTGTTCGACACAATTGCCGACATGCTTCTCCTTGGTGATCCCGAGCTTGACTCTCTTGTTCCTGGTTCTACCGGCTACGGTGATTATCTTGATCCTGCTTGTGCCTTGACTAAAGAACATGTTTCAACATTTTTCTTTATGCTGTCGCACTACATAGCCGATAGTTTCATGCCCTGTCATGCTGATAAACGGAAGCTGTCGGCGTTTGCGATGGATGGCGTTCACGAGGGTTGGGAGAAGCATTGGGATAAGCTGGTTGGCGCCTACTTCCAAAAGAATAGGCTTGAAAATACGAGTGACACTTCCACGCAGGTCATCGAAAAGGCGAAGGATTTGGACGCGATTCTCGGTTTGACGTTCAAGACTCCGTTGACCTGGCCGGACACGGACAATGACATCTGGGAGACGGCAATATTTTGGTGCCGTGCTTCGTTCGCTTTCTCATGCAATGTCTTTCCAATAGAGATGTATCCATATGATAGCCAGGAGCAGCCGCTGTTCAAAGAGTATTTTACAGATGTGAAGAAGTTGGCAGAATATGATCGTATTGTACTGCAATCGGCCGTATATGCGGTAGCGAGTACATGGAAGCAGATTTGGCGAAAATTCCAAGGTTGATGGGAACTCAGGCATTCTCTGAATGGAGATAACAGATAGCTACACCAAAGCGGGATAGGAAGGGGGGGGGGATCCCCCTCCCTCCCACACCACCCGGCATGTGGGTCCGCCACCGGGCCATTACCAAGAGCGTCGGACCGTAGTCGGACAAGCCAATCAAATGGAATCATCTTGATTAACTTTGAAAATCCTATTTCTATCGTCGCGCCTAAGAACTTTTACGTGAACCGGTCGGCTCAAGCTGAGGATAGAGCATAATGGGGAATTGTCTCTCTTGGCTTCAGGCCTTCGCTTCATCAAACATGAATCCACTACTATGCCTTCTACTGACTTCTGCCCAATCACCTCATGCATTACTACAAGAAGCGCTCCCACTAAAAAAATAAGTAGGCGCAAAGTCGGACAGATCTCACCAGGTTAAACTTACTTGCGGTTACAGCTAAAGCATTGGCCAATGATGAAAGTGTTACCCTCGTTGGGTTCGGATCTTTCTCAGTAGCTATGCGGGCAGCCCCTACAGTCAGAAATTCTCAAACCGGCAAAGAGGTGAAAGTTGTTGAGAAGAAGGTCGTGAAATTCAAAGTTGGTAAGACGCTGAAAGATTCAGTCTGTGTCAAAACAGCAAAGACTGGTTGTGGTTGTGGATGCTATAAGCCTATGGTGAAGAAGAAATAACAGGTGCAGTTGACCTCATTTCGAGGTTTGGATAGAGCGAAACCTTTTCAAATCCAATCTGAATTACTACAAATAAACAAGGCCGGAAGATTTTTAACTGTCAGATATTCCGGTCTTGTTAAAGAGAGTTGATTATTATTTGGTGACTTTAACCTTTTTCTGTTCTTTGTTGACGTAGGTGTAAAAAGCCGGAAAGGCGACAAAGAAGGCAACACAGATCAGATATTCAATGCCCTTGATGTGGGTGTAGAAATC
>VMSP01000097.1 GCA_013792135.1 Desulfocapsa sp.
CCGTGGGCAGCGCAAGCAAGCGCAGCTTGGTTGTGATGGTCACGGTGTCAGGTCAAGCTCCTTGTTCTGGCGCAAGGCGCCAGGGCAAGGAGCTTGACGAAGTCAGCACCGCGGTTCATGGCGACGCAGTCGCCATGAACGGGGAGCTGAGGGGCCAGGCTTTTTAAACCCCATAACTCCGATAAAAAATAAAATGTCCCTGAACCGGTAGCTTTCGAAAAGGCCGCGCAGTAAGCCTGGTCCCTCTCCAGCGTTTTGTTCGGCTATATTCAATTAGTTAAGCATGCACCCCCAAATCCGTTATAATCAGATTTTTTAGTATGCTTTTTTATCTTTTTTACTAAGATGAAAGGGTTGAAGATAAGATGCGATAAAATTTTGAATCATTGTCGTCATCAATTTCAATATGAAACTTTCTTCTTCCAGTATTAGGCATAACTGGCCCTAAATGCTGGGTTCTATTGAGAATATCCTTATGTTTTACAAATGCCACAGGATCGATTTCGATTAAATTGGTAAATGAAACAGCATAGATTTTACAAATTTCAAACCATCTGTCTTTATCAGTATTGAAATAGAATGAGCCGGATATACTTCTTTTCCAAAATGGGTTTGACATATGGCCTGTATTAACACACCCAACAATCCCGGTTATAACTATTGCTTGGCTAATTTTACCACCGTCTGGAAAATACAATATTGAAATAGGGATATCGTTCATCATCGATAAAAAGAGCAATGTCCTTATTCTTTCTGTAAATAATACCTGTTGCGCAAGATCGTTTTTACTGGATTCAAACATATTACTTCTCCTATTTAATTAAACAGACTCATCCCACAAAGCCGTTCCTCAAATACTTCCCAATCCGCCATGTACTTGACCACTTCCTGATAAAAAGTTATGGAATGGTCCTTGTGCTTGATGTAGACCAGCTCATAGACAACGATATAGTCAATCAGAGTAATCGAATTTATTTGGGCAAGACCAGCGTTTTGTTGGGCACTTTCTCCATAGCCTGAGCTTCCAAAAACTAATTGAGGTGATTTCTTGCTGAAGAACCGTTAACTTGCTTTCAATATGATCGTAAAAAGGCTTTACGTTTTCTTCCGTGTGTCCCAATTTCTGGATTACCTCGCCTGGTAGCGCATCAGCTAAGCAACGGTCCCATAGCTCCACGAATTCAAGAAAGTCTTGGTAATAGGCTCTTGTATCTGCATTGGCAAGCCAGTACTTTTCAGTGAAGACTTCCAGCATTTTCCTATAAAGGGGCATCAACTCCTCGCGAAGTTGATTGTTATCGTACTCAATAATTTTCTTATAAGGGGCATAACTTTCTTCATGGTTTAGCGTCGGTTGGTGCGCCTCGGAATATGGGGCGCATAATTCTTTCCATGCCTCGCTCGCGGCCTCAGACACCTTAGCGCGAACTTCGCTCTTGGCTCTAATCCGCTTTCGATACCCTGCCATTGGCGAATAGAACTCGGATAGTTGCATTTGAATGAATCCGATCCTAGTTTCAAACGAAAACTTGCGAATACCAAATACATAAACAACCAATCCACCCACTAATGCGCTCAGAAATTGATGAAACAGTGTTTCCAATGCCTACGCTCCTTTTTATGCCGAACGAAAAAATCACCAGCTTGGCTGGTGCATTTTATTGTTGGAAATTGGAAAAGTGTCACCGTATTTCCAAGCCAATTGATATGCCCGCGGATGAATCTCGTGAAGTTTATTCACAGTCCACTCTCTGATCTTCTACGTTGTGCACACGGTGATTACCCATACGGCTTGCGATCTGACCACTGCCGACTATGACGCCCCCACCACTGAGCGGGGAAGAGTCCGAACAGTTCAATGTCGCCGTATGCCTCCAAACCAGAGTAGTCGGCAAGCCAGACTTCAGAGAACCCGTGCGATTTGAATTCCGTTTCGAGCCCATCGAATGCACCTCTGAGGTGATCGAATGTTCCATCCACGAGTTGTAGCACAAGGATGTTTTCAGATACCTTCTCCGAGTACCTTTTCGCACGAGCTTCCTCTTTCCGGTCTATCAGGTGCTGAATTGTTTCTTGCGTCTTGTAGGGATCGATATTCACCTCACCATATTGGAGGCGGTCCCAGAAGGCTACATCGCGATCTTCGGTCACCTTCGTGAGTTCGACACCTACGAATGTTCCGTTGGGGCGGGCGCAGATGAAGTCGGGGTTTTCGGTCCATAATCCGGGGATGTAGGATAGAATCTCGCAAGTAATAAACTGTCGAGCGTCAAGGAAAGGCAGGAGATCGTAAGTCTCCATCTATAGTGGACCCCAGTTTTGAGACAGTAGTTTAAGCTATACGTAACCACCAGGGACAAGACAATATGAGTGAAGCGAAGAAGAGAAAGTTCCATACTCCCGAGTTCAAAGCGAAGGTCGCTCTGGAGGCATTGCGAGG
>VMSP01000052.1 GCA_013792135.1 Desulfocapsa sp.
AGCGACTATTTCTCTTCTTCCCAAAGCTTGAAATGAATTGTAGATTCTTGTACACTCTGTTTTCATAAGGTCACTCTTGTTGTATTGTTTATTGTCTTGATATCACAATAATTATACAACATTTGTGGCCTTTTTTGCTCTCTGTTAATGAGAAATGCGGGCTAGTGATGCTATCCTTGCTTAGCACGCTGACAGTAACAGCACAGGAGCCAATCGAGATTGATGTCATGTTTTTTTATATCTGCCCATCATCTCTACAATCGTCTGTCTCACATCTTCTACAAAACTCTTTGGCTCCAGAACCTGTGCCATATTCCCCCATGACAGAATCCAGCGCTTCAACTCAAGTAGATGGTTCACGGTGAGTGATAAAACCAGTGAACCGTCAGGGTTTTGTAAAACTTCTTGAGTCGAATGCCATTTTCTCTCTTTGATGTACCCAGCTACAGATTTATCAAAGAGAATCTTTACTTTAATCTCGTCGTTACTCCAATGAATACCAAAATGGCTTCCTGTCAGTTTATGAAAATCAAAGTCGGTTGAAATTTCAAAAATATCGGGCAGAATCTTGGCATTGATTATCCTGGCCAAACTGAAGGTGAGTATATCTTTGCGAAGATGGCAGAAACCCACCACATACCAGTCTCCTTCATACCTCACACCATGATATGGATCCAGCATTCGTATTGAAGGGTCACGCCCCGGTGTTTGATATTCAATTTCCAGTCTATGAGATGAACGAATGGCGCTGGAAACAGTTTCCCATATTCCAGGTCTAATAATCGTGTTCGATGGTGGAAATACTGTAAAACGAGAGGGCTCATTACCAAGGTCAAGTGAAACCTTGTTCGGCAGTGAATGTTCTATTTTCTGAAAGACAGAACACAGGCTGTCATAGAGGGGTGTGCCTTCGTATTGGATGAGCAACTTATCGGCAAGGTAAATGGCAAAAAGATCACTTTCCTTGATGTCAATTGCCGGTAACTTGAAATTCTTCTCTGTATAAAAATACCCACGATGTTTTGCTGAGTATTCCAGTGGAGCATTGAGCTGGTATCTCATGTAATCCAGATCTCTCTGGATTGTCTTGCAACTCACCTCCCATTCTTCTGCCAAACTGCTACAGTTCGGATGCTTCCCAGTGTTTATCTCACGGTCAATAAAAAGTAGTCGCGAATGCTGCGGTTTATATTTTGCCATATTTATATCCTTTTTAATTTGGTCGGTCAGTATTTGTCCTATCACGTGTCGTATAGTAAGCCAAATGATTTCTTCTACTCGTTGAGAAATTTATGTGTCAGGCTTGATCAAACTAACTAAAGAAAGGGGAAAATGATGGGTAAACTTGCAGAAATAGAGGCACTGAGAGCTTATGCCAGAATGATAAATACATTTGACACGGAACACCTGGAGCCATTCCTGGCCGATGACTTGCGATACAACTCTCAGTGGATGTTAAGCAAGATGATTGGAAAAGAGGAGTACCTGAAACACATAAGAGCCAAGTTGAAGTTTATTGCTCAGTCCGATGGTAGGCCATATGCTGAAATCGGCGAATTGGATGAATATCCTTTTGGGAACTGTGTTGTTATGGCTCAGGATAATCACGATAACCTGATCTCAACTGTCCTGGTGAGGATTAAAGATGGGAAAATAGCCACTCTTGATATCTGTGCAACCCCTGCTCCAGAATCTGCGAGACGAACTGGAGAATATCCGCAATGAATATGATGTCTGGTCAGTTACTTAGAGCCAAATTAATTCATTATTGAATAAGGACCATCAAATGAAAAAAAATTTAAGTGATATAACTGTTGTACTTGATCGGTCTGGTTCCATGGATTCACTATGTGTTGAGGTTATAGGTCGGGACTTAACATACTTATAATAGAAGGAGAAGGAGAGCAGGCAGGGGGAGTGGTACTATTGCTGGTGTGGTGAATCAGTATTCTGGTCAGAATTGTCTAGGCAGGATGTAAGTATTTTTGCATAAATATTTATAAAATATTGTCATATGCCTCGAGCTTGAATTGTATAGGATTGACCAGCCTTTTTTCATTGTAGCTCCACACATACTTCCTGAAACGTGAGACAAGCTCATCAAGACCGCCCAAAGCCGAGAATCCATAAACTTTTGGTTTTATCCAGCGCCAGAATATCTCAACAGGATTATATTCTGGCGAGTAAGGGGGCAAGTAAAAAAGATGTATGTTTTTATGACGTTCCAGAAACTTTTTGGTCTTTTTGCACCGATGGATACTGGCATTGTCCAATATTATTGCAATTTGTTTGTTTGGCGTGCGCTGCCGTAACTGCGTCAAAAACTCCAGAAAAGGTTTGCTGTTAGATGGCTTTGATTTCTTCCAATAGAATTTTTTTGTCATGAGATTCAAGCATCCAAAGAATGTGAGACTTTCTCGTCTGCTGCTCGTTTCTATCTTGTGGGGGCCACCTTTTTTTAAACCAACCTCTAACCAGATATGGTTCGGTTGAAAAATGAGATTCATCAAGTGCGTAAATCTCTGTATCCGAATCAGAAAGCAGAGATTTGATCTCGGCCGCCATGGCGTCAATTTTTAATTTTTTCTCCTCTTTGGATGGTGCTCGTGCAGGCACTGTCTTGGATGGCCGTTTATAACTGTAGCCCATTGCGTTCAACGCCCTGTTCACAGTGACATTACTGACTGATATATTGAGCTTGCTTGTGGAATCATGCGCAAGTAATGGCACAGACCAAACCTGATCATTGTACCCACAGTCAACAGGCGAACGATTTATGATTTCGGCAATATGCGCTTTGATCTTCGAGCGTTTTTCATCAGGTCTTCCGGGCGAATAATTACGGCTCAGCCCCTTTATTCCTGAATTTTTGTAGCGCTTTATCCAATCCCTGATTGTGTGCGGATTGCGCTTTAATGTGCCAGCTATATGGTTGACATTATGACCTTCAGAGCAGAGCAGAATCATTAGTGCCTTTTCCGAGTCTTTCGATGAAGACAATCTTCGGAATTGTTCGAGTTCTTGGCGTTCATCCGAATTTATGGAAACTTTTATCATGACTACCTCCTTATTTACAGGGAGTTTGTCATGATAAATTGAAAGTGTCAACCTTTTTATAGATATTTATGCAAATACACTTAGCGGAGAGTTACAGGGAGTGGATTCGCAATAAATCTATGAAAATAATTGAAATTGTTATGTCGTGCTGATAGGGTCTGTTTAAGTTGATGGAGCTATGATATTTTTGTATGGCGCATTGTGGTGATGGTGGGACTGATATGGTTAAGACTGTTTGGAATATGTTGATTCTTGTTTTTACTTATGTTGCCATATCCAGTATAAAAATTAACCAGTGAAGTCTTGTACAAAAGTCACTACAAAAGGTGAAGTAGAGATCACAAAAATGAATGATAACTCTTTGTTTACATGATCTATCTATATTGACACTCCCCATATAGAAGAGCCTTTACCACCCAAGAAAATTAGGATTATCAGTATGCTTAAACCAGATATCCCCCCAAACAACAATCAACTCCCATGAATGATAGTTCAAATAAAGAAGTTTTTGAGCTTATTCTGAGAGAAATTAGCCTTCAGGAATTTGATGCGTTACTCAACTGTGGCGTACGTGATATTGCAGGATTTTTACTTTTGACAGAAGAAACATTACGTCATTCTGGCATTCCCTTGAGTATTGCTACAGAGCTAATGGTGATTAAACAGAAACTGTGTGAGCAGACAGCAGATTATTGCAATGATAGTAATAGTGAAGAGCCAGCCCCTTCTATTAGTAAGGCCTTTCACAATGGACATCAGAGTGAAATAGAGAGAAGGGGGCGTACAGGAACACCTATACCGCCAGATTTGGAGGCAAGACTCTCGACACGAGCACAAAACTTGCTGGCTCGCGAGAAAATATTGACCTGTGAACAGTTGCTAGAGTTGACTAAGAAAGATCTTTTCAACTTTGCGCACATTGGCAAAAAGACAGTAACCGAACTCAAGAACTTACAGTCGAAAATTACCAACACCCTTCCAGGGTTTCAAGAAAAGTCCAGAAAGGGTTATTGCCAATCTGATCGTTTACAATCTGAATCTCTGGCATCTCCCGGCATCGTGTCATCTGCTCACCATCCTGGTAGAAGCGGATTTTGTCCCTCTTGGCCGGCTGACTGGAGCCTTTTGTCTCGAACCTTACCAGAGTTGTTCCAGGTTTCCATAGAGAGAGATAATGGATCAATCTATGATGAATTCACCACAATTGATAGTCTTGGACTTTCCCCCTATGATACTGACCAGCTGACCAAGATGGTAGTATTTCCAGAAGACCCTGCAGGTAATCTTTTTGTCATGTCAGTCGGGTATTTGCTTCAATCAGGAATTAGCGATGAGGCACTTACAATCATACTTGGCCATCTTATGAGCTTCTCAGAAGGTACGAGCCCGGCACAATTACCGAATCCCTACTCAAACCTTTCAGATACGGCTATTTATAAAGATATTCCACTAGATTTAATCGAAGACCAATTGATAACTGATTTTTCTTATCCGGATATCCTCGCAAAAAACAAATGTACATCTCCATCAATAACTTGGGGTGATATCGCAAATATTTCGGAGCGAGATATTATTGTATGTTTGGGTTTTTCTATTCGAGGATTAGAAGCCATTCAGTATCTATGGAATACTGGAAATAAGGCATTGGAAATACACACTGTTTTGTCGAAAGGATTACCAGCGGAAGCATATAGTAGTTTCGAGCGACTCATAGATACATTCGTGCGCACTGTAGGAAAAAAAAGTCATGATTGCAACGTGCTAAAAGGTCGGTTAGGTGTACTTGATGGACGAAAATGGACTCTGGAAGAATTGGGGCAACATGAAAGTTTGACCCGTGAGCGAATCCGCCAGATTGAGAAGCAGTTGATGCCTGTTCTGCTAAAGCCTCGTACCCAGGAGCGATTATGTCGTCTGTGGATTACTGTAGAAGAAATACTTACATCTGGGGGAGGCGCCTGTTGTGCTGCTGAAATTACTGAGTTATTAACAAAGCGTTGGAAGTGGACGTCAGCCCCTTCCGATAGAGCGATTGCATCACTTTTGAGTTTGTCATCCAACTATGAATTGGTCTGGGAGTCCCCAATTCGTATTATTAAGCCGCAACATAAATGCGTTGGTTGTGCAGCAATCAGGCCAGTACTCACCAAAGAAGTGGAAAATCAGCCAGACGGAACACTTTCCTTTAAAATTGCTGATACTATAACAAGGAGCTTCTGCCATAGCCAAGGTTGTGCCGGAGTATTAACAATTGAACGATTCTCAAATGGATTTTTCCATTTTTTGAGTGATGTTACAAAAGAACTCTTGGCTGATGAAACCTCGTTGTACACACAGTATGCTTGGGTACAAAAATATGGGAAACAAGGGTCTGGCCTTATGCTTGTAGAAACAATATTACATAATGCCGGTCGTCCTATGCATTTTAGAGAGGTACATGCTGCAGTTAATAAAGACAGAACTTCTTACAGGAAATTGTTAGAGAGAAATATTTACGCGTATATTGAAAGATCGGTAGAACTTTTTTTGTGGGGCCCAGGTACATTTATTCATAAAGATTACATAATAATACCAGATTCAATAATAGCTGAAATCGAAAAGGACATAATTTCCAGACTTAAAGAAAACAGCACTCCCTTCCTGTCAATTGTTGGAATATTTTTTAAAAATAAAAACATGTTGACACAAGCAGGAATACCTAATGCACAGGCATTGTATTCTTGTATGCGTTTAAAAGAAAATCATGGATTAGATTGTTATGACTATCCATATGTCAAAATACTGGGGAGCAAAGAGCAACACATTCCAATTCTACTTGTACTCGAAACATTTATTACAGAACAAGAAGATGTCGTTACATTAGCAACCCTAAAAAAATTTGCTGTTGATACACTTTGTATGAATGAAACCAGTTTTCAATCGAATTTGCCAAATATTCCTAACCTGTTACGAATAAATATTGGTGAATATATTCACTTGGATCATTTAGAACTGGTGGCTAGTCAGCTTATGCCAATTGTTGATCATCTTAGAAAGTTACTTCAAAATTACGACCATGTATCAGCACAGAAAATATTTGATGAGAAAAAAATTTCTTGTAAGCTTTTGAATATATCGACACCTATATTTCTGTTTTCATTGCTTAAGCATTTTTACTGGGAACAATTTGAACTTTCAAGATACCCGCAAATTTGTCATTTGAACTCTATGACAAACAAGAAACAACCTACTGGTATTATAGCAGAAATAGTTAACTACATTTTTCAAAAAAAATCACCTTGTAGTATCTCGGAATTATTCAGTTATTTTGTTGAAGAACTAAAATACAATCAACAAAGTGTTAATCTGTGTATTTATTCTCACAACCAGATTAAACGCTATAGTGATGGAGTTGTCATTCATTTTAATACCCTTGCATGGAGCGAGGCAAATCAATCAGCATTAGAATTATTGGCACTAGCTCACTTAACCGACCGAGAAAATGCTGGTAAACCATACGGACATATTTCCCATATCTATGAGTATATGCATGACCAATTGCCAAATTTACCTGAACACATCTCTTGGACACCTACTCTTATAGGGGCATTGCTGATTCATAAAGAAAGATTTCGTATTATGGGTACACAGCGTAATGCATTCGTGTCAATTCCAAACCAGCACGGGATTGAAAGCTTGGACGATCTTCTCTATTTCTCACTTGAAACCAACTATGATGGAGCGGCAAACTTGGATCTATTCATTTCTGACATGCGAGAATCAGGTGTTTTAATAAAAAAGTTAACCCCTATGATGTTGGGGGTGGATAGCCGGGTCGTTATCGATGGGAATGTTGTTCGTTTAGCAAAATTGAGCGGACATGTTACGAGAACTTGAGTTACTTCCTGTCTATGACAGTGAACAGTATGATTTAATTCGCGACCTACAGGTCCCATTACTCTGTGAGGCCAAGGATTATTTAAGAGGAGTGGGGTTTTTCACCTCTGGTTGGCTGCGTCTTGCCGCACAGGGGATGGCAACACTTATGACAAAAAGTGGTTCTGCAAGGATTGTCGTCTCACCAATCCTTGAGCAAGCTGATTGGGATGCGTTGCAGTTCGGTGAATCCGCCAAGAATGATAGTGTACTCAGAGAGGTTCTTTCGCGGAACATCGACGATCTTGAATTGACAATGGAAAAGGATACCCGTAATGCACTAGCCTGGATGGTGGCTGATGGTCACCTCGAATTCCGTTTTGCATTACCACGAAATCGTGCATCCGCCGGGGATTATCACGACAAAGTAGGAATTTTTACAGATGGGGATGGTGACCAGGTAGCGATTCATGGCTCACTGAACGATTCGGTTAAGGCATCTTTGAACGGTGAAGCGTTCTCAGTGTTCAAGTCATGGGAGCCCGGACAAATTCCCTATGTGAAGATGCATAGAACCAGACTCGAGGCTTTATGGAACAACCACAATAAGCAATTTAAGGTATATCGTATCCCTGATGCCATCCGTGAAAAGTTCATCCAGTTAAGAATATCATCAGGTCCTCCATATATTCGTCCCATTGTTCAACAAATAAGTGCATCCCTGCACTGCCCGTTTGATCTCCATGAATATCAAAAAACTGCAATTGAAGAATGGCACAAATCGGGTTGTCTGGGTGTTCTTGAAATGGCTACTGGTACAGGAAAAACAATTACCTCGTTAGCGGCAGCTGTATCTGCTTACCAGGATCATGGTCGTCTGGCAGTCATTATTCTTGTCCCTTATCTGCACTTACTCGACCAATGGGCGCAAACCTGCCGTCAGTTTGGCTTTGATCCGATTCTCTGTAGTGGTCAACATGGACGCTGGCAGATTGAAGTGAAATCTGCTATCCAAGATTTCAACATTGGTGTAAAAAAGTACATTTGTGTTTTAGCGGCACATAAAACAGCAGCCATGGATAGGTTTGCGGTGGCAATACGCCGTATCCCGGCAAAGGATACATTACTCATAGGTGATGAAGCCCATGGGCTTGGTGCTTCCCATTTGCGTAAAGCGTTAACAGATAACGCCACATTGCGTCTTGGATTGTCCGCCACCCCAAAACGCTGGTTTGATGATGAGGGTACCAACACTATTTTTCGCTATTTTGGGCCGACCTGTTTTGAATATTCCTTAGATGAAGCAATTGGTCAATTTCTAACCCCGTATGAATATTTCCCCCAGTTGGTAAGTCTCTCAGGTGATGAAGTTGAACTATATAGGGAATTAACGCAAAAAATTGTTACCATTGCAGCCCAAGCAGAACATAACTATGAGTTCCGCGAACGTCTAAAAAAACTGCTCTTGCAGCGATCAAGGATCATATCCTCGGCGCAACAAAAACTACCCGCTCTGCTGCATTTGCTTCGTCGCATGCAGGAAAAGTCCCGTCAACAGGGTGAGGAACCAAACGGAATTCTTGTTTATTGTGCACCAGGAAAACATAAGGAAGTGCTGCAAGCGGTTGCGGCATTAGGATTACGGTGTCATGAGTTTGTTCACGAGGTAAGCTTGTCTGAGCGAGAGAAACTATTGTCCCAATTTGGTGAAGGTGAAATCCAGGTTCTCGTCGCGATCAAATGTCTTGATGAGGGGGTTGATGTGCCTTCGACGAAGTCCGCTTTTATTCTTGCCAGCAGTACAAACCCACGTGAGTTTGTTCAACGTCGAGGGAGAATTCTTCGAAAATCAAAGGGGAAGGATCGAGCGTTTGTTTACGATTTCTTGGTCGTACCTCCTCACGAGAGGTTGGCGCTTAAGCTTCAAACAGATGTGGCCATACTCCAACGAGAGATGCCACGTTTTGCTGAGTTTGCATCTTCTGCCATGAACCAATTCAGCGCAAGGTCTGTGGTGAGGGACATTCTCGATCATTTTGAAATGTTAAATCTCCTCGATGAGAAACCTTGGGATGTTTACCATACTATGAAGAAACAATGGGATTGGAGCGATTTAGATGAATGACAAAACTTTACTTCCGGACGTCAATGTCTTGATAATGGAAAAACTCAACGCATATCCTGATGATGTACGTGAACTAGCAATTCAGGCAATTCGACTATCTGAAGCACATCATCCAGAAGCAGCGGTGGCTGACCAGCTCCAGACAATAGTGCGAAGACTTGCCAAGCAACAGGAAGAGGATGGTCAATGATATTGCATAAAATGGTGGTGGAGAATTTCCGCCAATTTCGGGGAAAACAAGAGATTGAATTTATAGCCCCAGGGAACGACCACGCCAATGTGACGGTTATATTTGGTGAAAATGGACGTGGAAAAACAGGATTGTTTAGGGCTATTGTGTTTTGCCTTTTTGGGGAGCGACGACTTAGCCAGGATGGAGATGTCCGGCACGAAGAGTTACAACTTGTGAACGTGTCAGCACTTGTCTCAACCCCGGGACAACCGATACGAACCTCTGTTGAATTGGAATTCACACATCGCGGCCAAACCTATCGATTGCGTAGGGCTATACTGGGGATGCAGGATGAAAGCAATATTATCGAAGAAGAAGACGAAAAACGTCTTTTCGTTGTTACGAGTGAAGGGAATACCGAAACAGTTCCAATTACTGAAATCGATATGGTGATTGATAGAATCTTGGATCGTCGAGTTAAAGACTATTTCTTGTTTGACGGTGAAAAGATTGAGCGGTTAACGCGTGCCAGTATTGAGCAACGTAGAGAAATAAGTGCTGGCATTCGGAATCTACTTAATGTTGATGCTCTTGAAACGGCAATCCGTGCAGTTGGACGGGTGCTCAAGACTCTTGAAAAAGAACTATCCAATTCTTCCAATGAAGAATTATCACGGCTTCTGAAGCGACTCGGTGATAATGAAGAAGAACAAGCACTGTCCAGGAAGCGACAGGAGGAACTCGCAGACGAGATTCGTCTCGCCCGGCAGGAGATCGATAAAACGGATAACGAGTTAACAAAATTCAACGAAATTCGTCATTTACTCGAAAAGCGCAGATCGCTGGAAAATCAACTTCAGGATTTGGAACAACAAAGGGATGAAGCGCTGAATGAAATGCGTAATCTTGTGCTTAAGACGGCTGCGCTCATTGTTGCACCTACTGTTATTAATGTGTTCTCGCATATCGAGAAGCAAAAACAACGCGGAGAGATTCCCTCTGAAATTCGTCGTGACGTGATTGAAAAAATTCTTGCCGATCAACAATGTATATGCGGTAGTGAGATATGCGAAGGTACAGATGCCTATTCGCATATCATCGCTTGGCTGAAACGCACAAGTGACGTTAGCACACAAGATGCAGCATTAAACCTGTGGCGTTATCTCGCAGAGGTCCGCAATCATTTTAGCGATGATGCAAACATAGTTGAGAAACAGTTACAACAATATGGGAACCGCACAAGTTTGATTGCCAATATCAATCGTGGCCTAGAAAATGTCCGCGACCAGATTGGTTCCTCGGAACGACAAGATGCCACTAAATTAGATGGCCAGCGGAAAAAACTTCAAGAAAACATTGTTTCTCTGGTAGCAGAAGCTCAGACAAAACAGACCCAGTTGGAACAACTCCATCAAGAAAACGATCGTTTTCGAGCACTTCTCAAAGAAGAAAAGCAGAAGGTTGGGAAAAATGACGAATTGTCTCGACGTTCTATTCTAGCTCGGGACACGCTAGATGCACTTGAAGGCATTTACCAACAATTTACACATGAGATCAAAGATTTAATAGGAAAATCAGCCACGCAACTCTTTCGAGAATTGTTAGATAAAGAAGGGCGTGAGAATCTTCGGACTATTGTGGTTAATGATGATTATTCACTCCAAGTTCTCGATAGATACAATAAACCTTTCCTCGCCAATATTTCAGCAGGACAACGGCAAATTATGTCAATTTCTTTTATTGCAGCCCTCGCCAGGACTGCATCACGAGGCGAAAATATTGAAATTCCCTTATTTATGGATACCCCGTTTGGTCGGTTATCATATGAACACCGTCAGAATCTGATTAACCAGGTGCCAACGTTCGCTTCACAATGGATTCTTCTTGCCACTGATACAGAATTTCGGAGGCAAGAAGCGCAACTCTTGAAAAACAGTGGTAGGTGGGGAAAGTTTTACATGCTACGCTCGACTCATGATGGCAACACTGTGATTGAGGAACAAAAAATTGAATCGGCCTTAGCAATTCTTCGTGACGAGGTAGATCTATAATGAAAATGGATGGGAATATACGAGTCGCCACCGAGACCAAATATAAAGAACTCTACAACAATATGAAAAGTTATGGGGCAACTGAGGACTTCCATGCTTTGTTCTTTGTCTGTGCTTGTCTCGGATATCGGAAGGGTAAAATAAAGGCTCTCCCAAAACGCGATGACAGGTTCTGGTCGCGTACAATTACACCACCAGAATGGGCATGTTATTATGCGATGATATTAGAGCAAAATAGCTTTGATTATGACAAGGTGGCGGATGATAAAGACGTTCTTGCAAGCATTGAAGGCTATGCAAATGCGGGGATGGATATCCTAATTGAAGAATTTCTCGGAGATTTCCTACTTCCAAGTTCTAAAAGTAGTGATCCTCAACTTGACCCAGCATTCTGTAAAGAAATTCCCAAACAGTTTGTTCATTTTTTATTTGACCAATCTGAATCTGAGGGCTTGGAATAGTTAAATGCGAAATATTTTGTTGGTTGAGCCAGGTTACAAGAGTAAGTATCCTCCATTAGGGTTAATGAAAATAGCGGCATATCATAAGCGATTGAGTGACCGGGTTGTGTTTGTCAAGGGATGTGTTCCTGAAATGCGTGCAGAACGTTGGGATCGTGTATACGTAAGCTCTCTCTTTACCTATTATTGGAAGGAAACCGTCAAGGCAATAGAGTACTACCAAGAAAGTGTCCCCCGCAGGTCAGACGTCATTGTGGGTGGGGTTTTAGCTACGCTCCTCAAGGATGATTTGGAGTTAACGACTGGTGCTACAGTAAAGCCTGGATTGCTGGATACTCCTGGAGTACTCGACCTTGGGGATAAAACGAAGATAGACACACTCACCCCTGACTACAGTATCCTTCTCGAAGCGAATCATACCTATACTCTCCAAAACAATTATTTAGGATACGCTACACGAGGTTGTCCTAATAGATGTTCTTTTTGCGCAGTTCATAAAATAGAACCTGTGTTTAACGGTTATTTTCCACTCAGAAGACAGATACAGCTTATCGAGGAACTTTACGGAGAAAAACAAGACCTCATTTTGATGGATAATAATGTCCTAGCCTCAGAGCGGTTTAAGGATATTATTCAGGATATCAAGGCACTGGGTTTTGGTAAAGGCGCAACCTATTCATATAGAAATAAATCAGGACGAATATCCACGAGAAATCGCTACGTGGATTTTAACCAAGGATTGGATGCCCGATTGCTTACTGAAGAAAAGATGTCGTTATTGAGTGAGATAGCCATACGGCCTGCTCGTATTGCTTTTGACGACATTCGATTTCGTGCTTTATATGAAGAGAAAATCCGCCTTGCAGCTAAATATGGCATTCAGCATCTATCAAACTACATACTTTATAATTTCAACGACCATCCAGATGGATTCTATGACAGGCTAATGATCAATCTTGATCTGAATGAGGAGCTTGGCTTGCATATTTTCTCATTTCCAATGCGGTATGTAGATTTAAAAAGCAAAAATCGCCTCACATCAACGCCGGGGAATATCGGAAAGCACTGGAATGTCAAATATCTTAGGGCAATCCAAACTGTGCTAATCCCTACTCGTGGTATAGTTGGGACAAAACGCGACTACTTCTTAAAAGCTTTTGGCAAAGACCACCATGAATTCCATAAAATTCTTCTTATGCCAGAATCATACATTATCAATAGATTGAAGCATGAAGGTGATGGGGCTACCGATTTATGGTGGTCACAGGTGTGCGCATTATCAGATTGGGAACGAGAAATTTTTGAGGATATCGTTTGTAATCATTTGTTTCGGTCAGTTGACACTGAAAAACTATCGCGTCCCGTAAGGTGTGCTCTTGACCATTATTTGAAATAGTGAAAACGGAACACCACAAATTTCAAAATAAACCTTGATTTCCCCCTCTTAATTTCTTCAAGGTAAACCCCCGGCTTTGCCGGGGGACAACAAAAGGTTGACAGTTCCAGAATAATATAGAAGCCTCCTTTAACGTGAACCGCTCAAAGTCACGAAAAAGGAGGCTTAATGAACCTTTTACTTTCCCCTGACCACGTGCATTGTAATTTCTATTGTGTTGTCGATCCTGTTATGGATTTGCAAGAAATGACATCTTCGTTCCTAACCCATAGAGTGAGACAAGATTGTTTGGAAATATGTGGACTTTTAGAGAATAGAATTTTCAGTAAATGATGATATCTTTTCGCATATCATTCTTTTGGAGGATGATATACAGATCAGCAGAATAACTTGTTAACACCAGACAAAAAGAGGGAATAAATGCCTACCAACATCGATGACACGACACTGCAAGAAAAATCTCCCAAAATAGATAAGAATGAGGAAGAGCCAGGAAACAGGTTTGATTTAAATGAGCTCATTGATGTAACGTTCTCTTCTTTAGGGTCAGACCCTCCATCTGGATCTGATAAGCGAAGAGATGAACTAATAACTGAATACCTAAAACAACAATTAACAAACAATCCAATATCAGAATCATATAACATCTTAATACTCCACGATGAGAACAGGATGGTTAAGAGCGATGCTGACAACATTTATTCTGCCGCTGGGACATTCACCGACAGCCGCCCTCTCCTTCTAGTGTTGTATTCATCAGGTGGGCTTATTGCCTCTGCCTATCTTATTGGGAAATTATGCCGCCAATACTGTAATGGTAAATTTGTTGTAGTTGTGCCTCGGCAAGCCAAATCTGCTGCAACCCTTTTGTGTTGTGCCGCAGACGAAATACATATGGGAAGCCTTAGCGAGCTTGGCCCAATAGACCCACAAATAGACAACCTGCCAGCGTTAGGACTAAAAGCATCCGTAGAACATATAGCCGATCTCATTAAAACCCATCCACACGCTTCTGATATGTTTGCAAAATATTTAAACATGTCTTTGCAGTTAATACATCTTGGTTATTATGAACGTGTAGCTGAATCAGCAGCTCAATATGCTGAACGCCTGTTGAAATTACACGAGTCAAATTTAACTCAGAGTCCATCCCAAATCGCTAGAGACCTTGTGTATTCGTATAAGGATCATGGTTTTGTAATAGATAAGTCAGATGCTACTGAAATATTTGGGTTAAATGTTATAAAAACAGATTCAGCGGAATACCAACTCGGCAATAGCATTTATGCTGCTCTTAAATACATATCAAGGATAGCCGATATTATGAACCACAACTTTTACTTTATTGGCTCCTATGACTCACAACCTAATTTCGCGAAACGTCGTTAAAACCCGGAGATATTAAATCAGTTATCTTTACCTTAGATAAATCGTGTGATTCGGAAAATAATCTCCTTGCAATTATACTATCTTGAGCCTTCATAAAACATACAGAATTATGGTACCTGCCATCCATCTCAAATTTATAGGATATTTTAAAGCAATACATATCAAAACCCTTTGTAGGTTATTTTTGTTAACCACCGGCTTCACTCGGAAAACGCAAAAAGCGCGTTTCCGGTGAGCCGTGGCGTTAGAGCTTAAAGGAAGGTACGTGGCTGATAAGAGTGAGCGTTTTATTCGATGGCAAGGAAATACGATGGGTCAAATGTCTGTCGTGCTTGGACTCTTTGCCACATTGAGTGTTGGTGGCCTTGGTTTCTGTTTCTCGCTATTACAGCAGTCATTATTTAAACCCACTGGCTGGTATGCAGTGGCTTTCTTAATAACTTTGCTCAGTTTCTTAGTTGCATCATTGTCCGGAATTGCCGCCACCGTAACACGATTAGTAGATTTCCGCCTTACGGCTCAGAAGGTGCGTTGCGGAGAGCTGGAAGAGCCTCTTACTTTTTTTGGTACAGATGCATCAGGTTACGGTAAGGCAACATGGCGTTTGTTTTGGTGCACCTCCGTTTCGCTGTGTTTAGCTGTAGCTCTGCTAGCTATAGTTTGTGCCAAGCTGTACTTAGGTGGCTTGCTCGATGCGGCCAGGCTCTAACAAGGCCAAGCACAGCGACGGCTTTTTCGTTGCGGCTTCGCCTCCACTACAAAGCCGCGCGAGTTGGCGGCGTTCGGCATAGAAAAGAGCACCGATGAAAAACGAATATATAAACGATAGTACTTTCTTCCTAACGAGGGCGGCAGCTAAAACCAATGAAAGAATGTCAACTGAGGCAGTAGTTGAAGCTATTCTATTTCTTGCCTTGGGGGTTGAAAGGCTTCTGAAAGGGGTCTTGTTCGCACTTAATCCTGTATATATTTACAAAGCGCAGGATTTCAAGAACACGGTTTCTCTGATCTATGGAGAAAGACTCCTTCCTGGATGGAAGGATAACAAAGAAATTACAGGCTCTCCTGACGCAGATGTTCTTACTTTCAAGCTCTCGCTCCTACGCACAAAAGCAATCTCTCAGACTGCCGAGAAGCACACCTCAATGATGTTCGCTCTTTCCAACTGGAGAGACATCATTGCACATAACGCGTTATCGATGCTTGATATAGAGAAGTGCCGTACTCTTATTTTGCGCGACTTCTATCCGTTGATGAGAGATTTCAGTACCGAACTCAATATATCAATATCCAGCCTTTTAGGCTCGCATGACATCAGGCTTGCTTCACTCAGCGCAAACCATCAGGAATCAATAGAGGAAAAGGTCAAAGTCAGACTTGACGCACATGCAAGGAAGTGGGAACAGCTACAGAATATTCCTGGTTACGCAGCAAAAATGAAGGATAAAAGCAAGAGTGTTTTACTGGCAGGAATTAAAAAACGAGATACATTAGTCGAATTAGTTCCCTGCCCAGCATGCGAAAACGATGCTATACTCACTGCAGAAGTAGATTTCGATTACGACGACGATCATGTATGGCCGGTAGGCTTTTTTGTCTCTAGCCTTAAATGTTTGTATTGTGAGCTTGAAATTGATGACTACGACGAAATAGACCATTTAGGGCTCAACACTCACTTCACCCCAGAGGAAGATTTCGAAAGGGGGTGACTCCAGATCAAAATGCGACGAAAAAGGGTACGGACTTATTATTGAGCCTCCAATGGACTTGATTCAGAGAGCGCGGCTCCTGCGGTCAGGTTGAAATGGTCCAGATAGTTACCTTAACAATTCAATTAACGTTTTGATTATATCAATCATATTTTCTCATGCTAACGCCTCACATCATCGGCAGTAAAATGCAGAGCGAGGAACGAGCTGCGCTTTTTTCTGCCCGAGTGAATGTGATTGTTAGCCGATTCAGAATGGCTTCGGGGGTTTCCAGCCATAACATTCTGCACTTCGCTCAAGATCAGTCGTATTTTCACCTTTCTCACGAATGATTCCGACCATTCGCCATGCAACTATAATTCCCCCCAATTTTCGGACAGCCCCTTAAGCTCTAAAATGCTATAAAAGGGTAACCAAAAACATGAGGAGAATGGAAGAACATGCAACGCAAAAACTACCCTGCAGATTTTAAGGCCAAGGTTTCCTTGGAGGCCA
>VMSP01000138.1 GCA_013792135.1 Desulfocapsa sp.
CCTTGTCAAGTAAAAAATATGTCGGCGCTTAGATTTTTTATATTATAAAAACAAATAGTTAGGTTGCTCATGATCTTTTTAAGGATGTGACAAAGTTTGCGAACACATTATTTCTACTCCCTTGTTCTTATTGATGTTTTTTACATATCGGGAATAGCTGATAAATTATAAACCGGGGTTGATATGGAGTTTAAGAGAATATACGTTCGTGTACCCTTGAGTGGCGAGGCAATTCTTTCAAACAGCAGCAATCCGACAATTAAGGCCCACACAATCAATATCAGCCGAGGAGGGGTCGCCGTCGAGACCATCTCAAAGGAGATTCCCACCGCTGAATACCAGATTGAGATTCATACCGACTCGGGACAGAAAATTGAAATTTTCGCAAAGCTTATACGAGTGGATGACTCCATAGCCGGTTTTCGGGCTTTGCAGATAGATCAGAACAGTCAGGAAATCATCAAGAATCTGGTTTTTGAATACGAGACAACCAATGATTTCATTAATAATCTGGATGAATTCAATCTACGCGATCAAGAAGGAAACAAGATTGAGATCACCTTTGAAAAAAATTCCAACGATAAACAATAAGCGGATAGCCATACTAAGACAATAGGATGATGATATCTACTTTTTCTATCCTCAACTTCAACGATAAAATCCCCACTGTTCTCTACTCTGTAGATACCGAAAGCACTCTTTTTCCTGATCGTTTCAGCCAGCACACAAGCCTCATGCCGGAGTCATCCATAAAGCCTGTCAAAGGTGTTAACATCCACCTTTCCCAGAAAAATCCTGGTGCAGAGCAGGATGTTACGTGAAGTTTCACCAGCCTGGATGCGCAACAATCCTTCCCTGATGATAATCTTTTTCAACAATTCCCTACCATTCGACTCATTGTAATAGATGTCCGAGTCCAATATATCTCTAACAATCTCTGGCTCACTCTTATCGATAATCAACTGCAGACCGATCCGAAAAAAACGATCCTCAATACTAGACTGTTCTTCTTCCAATGACAGGATGCCTCTTTTTTTAGCCTTGTCACCCAGATCCTTCAGGGTCCTGACAATAAGGACCAAGGATTCCTGGTCCTCCTGGCTGCAGGCAGACTTGGCCGCCAAAGCAAGATCTCGTAACATGATGGCTCCTTATTCTACTTCTTTAAAAATAGCATTAACCTTAAATGCCGCTCCTCCCGCAGAAGGGGAGGCATCAGGAACCCCCATAAAAAGGGAAATATATTAAGATAGCGTGCATCACACTTGAAGCTACCATTCACGTTCTATTCTAACGCCAAATAATCAGTATACCCAACCGCGTCTCCACCATAAAAAGTAGCGCGGTTGTATTTGTTTAACGGTGCATTGAGCTTCAAGCGTTCCGGCAAGTCAGGATTGGCGATAAAAATACGCCCAAAGGCAACCGCATCCACCAAACCGCTTTCAACCGCATTGATAGCATTCTCACGATTGTATCCCCCGGCTGAGATAAAAACCCCTTTAAAGAACTTACGAAAAAGCTGCGACGTACTCGGAGCATCCTCATAAACTGCATCTCCGCCGCCAGCACCAGTCGCTCGCGGTTCGATCAAATGTGCATAGCCCATTCTTCGAACGCTGAGTTGTTCAAGCACATATGTAAAAAGTTTAATCGGATCAGAATCGCTCATATCGTTAAATGTCCCATAAGGGGATAAACGCACGCCAACCCTTTTCGTATTCCACACCTGCGTGACGGCATCCACCACTTCCAGAAGTAGCCGAGCACGGTTCTCGATGGTGCCACCATAAGCATCTTTGCGTTTGTTCGAGCCGTCCTGAAGAAACTGATCAAGCAGATAGCCGTTAGCACCATGCACCTCCACACCGTCGAAACCGGCGGCTTTGGCATTCTCCGCAGCTTTTTTGTAATCGGCAATAAGTCCGGGAATCTCATTTAATTCAAGCTCCCGAGGCGTTTCAAAAGAGACCTGCTGCCAATCAGCAGTCATGGTCATGCCCGCCGGCTGAACTGCCGATGGGGCCACGGGCAAGCCTTCAGCGGGATGAAATGACGAATGCGAGATACGCCCGACATGCCACAATTGCAGAAAAATCATCCCGCCCTTTTCATGAACAGCGTCAGTTACAAGCTTCCAACCAGCGACCTGCTCGGCGGAATAAATACCAGGAGTTGCCGGATATCCCTGACCATGCGGCGTAATCTGGCTCGCTTCGGAAATAATCAGCCCGGCCGAACTGCGCTGGGCATAATACTCAGCGTTCAAAGCATGCGGAATATTACCCGGCTGCTTACTGCGCATGCGCGTTAACGGTGCCATAACAATACGGTTATTTAAGGTAAGGTCTCCCAGCTGTAACGAATCGAATAACGTACTCATGGCAATCCTCCTGAAAAAAATTATTGGGCATAGTATGAGGGTACTTACGATTTCCACTCTTTATTATATCTGATGTTCGAGGACTATTATACTCTTAATAATGTAGCTTTCACAAGATGTGAAGAGCCAGCCTGACCCTATTTTTCTCAGCTATCTAGAGGCAAGGCGGTTGTGATTTTCGCACCTTTTGAGTATAAAGTCTGAAACGCGCTACGATCAATGGTGATGTTCCATACATTGAACCCGATTATATTTACAAGGAATGACAATGGCAGAGATCATTACATTTATCGGCTGGCATGACAGCGGCAAAAACACCCTTGCTACCCAGGTTGTCAAGCACCTGAAGGCCTTTGGTTATAAAGTGGCTGTCATCAAATCCAGCAGTGAGACTGGGGTCGTTTTCGACACTCCCGGAACGGACACTGACAAACATCGACAGGCTGGAGCGGATGAGATTCTTTTTGTGGCCCCTGACCAGATGGTTTTACAGACTAAAAACAGTAATTTCCCCTTGACCACCCTTGCCCATCGCTATTTTCCCGATGTTGATATTATTATAGGCGAAGGGTTTACGGAAACCAGGCGCATCTTGAAAATCGAAGTAGTCATCGACGAGAATCAAATGTTGCGTAACGAGGTCCATGGTGTTATCGCAGTGGCCACCGACCTGGATATCGTCGGTGAACATGTCTTTCGTCTGGATGAAGCAGAAGCTCTTGCTGAATTTATCCGCAAGAGGTTCTTGATGGGCAGGAGAAAACCCGACAAAAGGGTATCGCTCCTGGTGAATGGTAAGACTATCCCGCTGAAGCCATTTGTCCAGGAGGTCTTGACCGGGACTCTTGTCGGGTTTATCGAATCGTTGAAATTTTCCGAGGATGCTTCTGAGATCGACATCAGGATCAAGATAGACCGTCCTCCTATAACACCTTGATTGAGAAAATATGTATATTGTCTCGAAAAAAGTACTGGTAAGATAAACCATGACTCATGGTTTGGTTGATAAACACTTCCCCCCCTTGGCCAGTCTGGATTCAAGACACTTTAAAACGATATGAACGATAAAGTAGCCATTTCGCACCTGTCGACAGTGATCTCAGCTGATGGATATGTGCAACAGGAAGAACAGCTGGCCATCGAGACACCTTATACAGTTGCCCTCAACGATGTCACGATCGGTGCCTCAATGGTTCTGCCAGTGGGTCTGGAGGAGTTTGGAGTGGGATTTCTCTTTGGGCAGGGATATATCAAAGCCCCAGGAGAGGTAAAGGAGGTTCTTGTCTGCCCTGAAGGTCGGATATCTGTCTATGCCGATGTGGAAAGCATGGAGCCCAAGGAGGTTATTATCACCTCAGGCTGCGGAGGCACAGGCAAGATTTCCAAAGAGATGTTAACAGGGGCCTTTGAACCACTCATGGAATGCACGATCAGCTTCCCCGAGATTAAGGACTTCATTCTTCAGGTATTGAAGTCCTCTACACTCAGCCAGGATACCCACTGCGTGCATGGCTGTGGTCTTTGGGCTGATGGAAAACTCAGGGCTTTTTTTGAGGATGTCGGGCGACACAATGCCGTGGATAAAATCATGGGTGCCATTCTGCTGGGCAGGGCTCCGGCCCGTGCGGCTATCTATACCACGGGAAGGCTCACTTCGGACATGGTTTTAAAATGCGCCCGAATCGGTATTCCGATCATCTTGTCCCGAACCTCACCCTCTTCTTTGGGACTAGCCATAGCTGATCGGGCAGGCGCGACCCTTATTGGCTATGCACGGCCGGAGAGACTCAATGCCTTCACCCATCCAGAGCGGATTACACTATAGAGGGAGTTTTCTCTAAAACAGGATACTCCCTATCTGCCCGGATACCCTGATGTTACCTGATGCAGGGCTTGATTTCCTGTTACACCATTTTTTTCAGGCTAATGGGATTTGGTGCCGGGCGGAGGTAACCCTTTTCCTGCGCCACGATATCGAGCGGCAGGCTTACCATATCTGCAAGATCCAATGTCATCTCTTTGAGCACAGGGCTCTCCACAACCTTGATATAGGTTCGGCACTCATCGCAGGTGGCTATTCGAAATCCAGGTTCATCCTCAGACATGATGGTGTTCAACTGTGTTGCATCCACGGTTTCACAATTCGGACAGCCGATAAACCGGTACGGACCGGAAGTTCCGCAGAAAGAACAGTGCAGGCGACGCAAGGGGCCTTCGACAATGGAGGAAAGTGCAGCCCGAGCAGAGCAAAGGGGACATCGTCCATTTTCCCACTGGCTGCCATCCAGCGGGTAGGCCTCCCGCAGCGCCATAAAGTAGGGCCTGCTGAACAGAAAGAGGATCGACGTCAGCTCGTCTTCGCTGCAAGCAAGAGAGGAAAAGGCTGGAAACTCGTCCAGCGGAAAACGCATAAAGTCAATTTCACCGGCCTCGAGAGCCCGGCACAGTGGTTCAAAATCTTCACCCGACAGGTCGAAGATGGAAACAAACAAACGAAAAACTGCGCCTGCATTTTTCTGTGGGTACGCCTTGGCATCCTCCGGTGAAATGGTCGTTCCAGCTTTCGGCAGAAGTTCGCCAGCCTCGCGGTAAAAACGCTGCCACTTGGCATATAACTCCAACGGGTACTTGAGGTGAGAGCGTTGTTCGATCAAAGCCTGAATATCGATGGTCATGATTCTCCTTAGGGGATTTTTGGGTATACAAAGATTATCGGCGCTCCGGTTAAACCTTCTTCAAGAAAAATGCGGAGCTCTTCCTTTTCTGTGGAAGTGAGATGCAGAGGATTGAGCACGGTGGTCCCCTTTCCACCTCCTGCGTTGAAGAACTCTACGACCTCGTCTAAAGTTGCGTAGATGCCGTTATGCATATAGGGAGCTGTTTTAGCAATATCCCTGAGTGTAGGTGTTCTGAATGCTTTCCAGTCTTTCTGATCTTTGCTGATAAGGTACCTTCCAGGGTCCTCAGCCAGTGTTCGATATCCCTCGAAATGATTGATCTTGGCGACAAACCGGCGCGTTGCAGCAATCCTGGGGTCTTTCAGGTGCTCTGGATTCTCCGGGACATTGAGGACATGGAATCGGTCATCAACCAGATTGACGCCATAATGGCATTCGATACACTTCCCTTTGCCCGTAAAGAGTTTATACCCCTTCAACGCTTTTGACGAAAGCACCTTTGTGTCTCCGCTCAAGAAACGATCAAGCGGAGCATCTCGCGAAATAAGCGTCCGCTCAAACGCGGCTATCGCCATGGAGATTCGTTCCCTGGTCACATCGCCGTCGCCGAAAACTTGGGTAAATTCTGCTACATATTCCGGCACGGTTCGGATCTCTTCCTCCATAAAGTCCAGATTCTGGTTCATTTCAAAGGCAGACATCATGGGAAACAGTGCTTGTTCCTCAAGGGATGACGCACGTCCGTCATGGAACAGGTGTCGCTGGAAGGCGACATTAACCAGTGTGGGAGAGTTACGCCAGTTCCGGGTCGTAGGATAGTTCAGCGAGATATCCAGTCCGTCGCTGAAGCCCTGCTGGGGATCATGGCAGGTTCCACAGTTCATGGTCCCGTCGCCGGACAAGCGCCTGTCGAAGAAGAGCTTCTTGCCAAGTTCAATCTTAGCAGGAGTCTGTGGGTTCTGGTCAGGAACAGGAACATCCTTGAGAGGTTCCAGACGGCCGGCAAACCCACATATCGGAAGGCAGAGAATTATGAAGAAAAGTAAGCAGTGTTTTATTGGCATTCCGTCACTTTCCTGTTTTGTTCAATTGCTCGTCGATAATTTTCTTGAAAAAGTCAAAGGGGCGCTCACCAATAACTTGTTGGCCGTTGATGTAAAAAGTTGGTGTATTGTAGAGGTCAATTGACTCGGCAAGTTTAAGATCACGATCAATTTCCTTTGCGTGACGGTTGTTGTCAATGGATTCAGTGAATTTAGTAACATCAAGGCCCAACTCACCGGCATAGGCGACCAGGCTGGCCCGATCCAGCTTCGGCGAGCGCGCAATCATGATATCGTGCATTTCCCAATACTTACCCTGATCCAGTGCAGCCAGGGAGGACTCGGCCGCCATTCTGGAAAAATCACGGTATTTATAGGGATAGTTCTTAATGACCAGTCGAATCTTGTCTGGATAGGCTTGCAGTATCTGCTTGACGGTCGGACCGGCCGCCACACAATGGGGTCACTGAAAATCAATAAACTCGATGATCGTGACCGGTGCGTCGGCTGGCCCAATGGATGGAGAGTTGCCAGTGGGTATATCGGTAATCTTCTCCTCAGCATGTGCAGCCCCGACCAGCAGTAAGGCAAAAAGACAGATCAGTATTCTTTTTATCATATCAAATAGAGGAGGAGATACGATGAATGGTATCTCCTCCTCTCCCCCATAATTTAAGTAAAGTGATAATGAGCCAGGACTACACTTTCCCGACCGATTTTATCCATTTTGGGTGTTTCTTTTTAGCCTCACTCAGCGGCATAGTTCCGCTCACCATGATTTTAAAAGTCCCCGGATTTGCCACGGTGCCGAGATAGATATGAACCGGCACGGCAATAACAAAGACACAGAACGCAATATTATGGACAAGGTGCGAAATGAGCATCACGGTCATGTTATCTTTCATGAACCAGATACCGAAACCCGAAATCGCAATGGCGATCCCGAACACCAAAATTACCAGATAATACAGCTTCTGACCTGGATTGTATTTTCCCATTGGTGGAACTTTTACCTTGTGAGAAAGGTACCCACCAGCCACCTTGAACCATTGCATATCGTCAGCATCGTATTCCAAGGCATCTCTAAGATAATGGCGCATGGAGTAAAGGAGGGACAAAACAAAAACAACTCCCAACCAATTATGTACTGTTTTCATAGTATTAAAGCCACCTAAGACGGAGCCGATAGACTCGATATGAAACAAAAAAGCATATCCCGTGATCATCAGCAGGATGCAGCTTCCGGCGAGGATCCAGTGGCTCACGATCTCGTCAACACTTGATTTTCTAATCATCTCTGCCATGTCACACCTCCTCCTTTTCCTTTTCCTCTTCCTTGTGGGGGCCAATGGCCAGATAATGGAGTGCTGCGGCGGCAACTACGCCACCCAGACCAAACAATGAAAGCGGTTTCAAGTAAGAATGCCAGAAGATGACACTACTTGGGATGGTTGGATTCTCGATCATCCCATAGAGCTTGGGTTTATCCTTAAACGCGTAGATAGTGCCCAATCCGCCCAGGTCGTTTTCACCGTAAATTGTAGCAAAGCCCTCCTTTTTGGCAGCACTGATGAGTTCATTGCGGTCTCCAAACTTCAAGGCACCGGTGGGGCAAGTCTTGACACAGGACGGCTGCATCTCCGCGCCAATCCGGTCTGCGCAGAGATTACATTTCGACACCTTGCCCTCCTCGTCGAAGCGGGGGACATCGAATGGGCAGGCGTTCACGCAAAGCTTGCAGCTGATACACTTATCGTGGTCGAAAGCCACGGCACCTTCTGCCGTTCTATACAAAGCCCCGGGAGCGGGACAGATCGCCATACACCCGGCGTCCTCGCAATGCATGCACCGCCTGCTGAGAAAGAGCCAGCGCACAGGATTTTCCTGCGATGGTACTTCACTGAACTTGATAATGTTGAAGGCGGCACTGGCCAGATCCGGTGGGTTCTGATACGTGCCGTTGTTCTTCGTCTTGATGCCCGGAAGTTGGTTCCAGGACTTGCAGGCTACCTGGCATGCCCTGCACCCAATGCAGTTCTCCGGGGTAACAAGGATCGCTTTACGGTTTTTTGTGATATTATTTGCCATTATTTCCCCCCTATGCTTTCCGGACGTTGACCATGAAGGCCTTCGTCTCGGGGATCATTGTATTTGCGTCACCCACATTCGGTGTAAGCAGGTTTGCGCTGTCATACCCGCTGCCGTCTTCGGGAAACTGCCATCCGAAATGCCAGGGAAGACCGACCTGATGCACGGTCGAGTTCATGATCTTGAAGGGCTTGAAACGCTCGGAGACCATCGCCACCGCTTTTACTTCACCACGGCCAGAGGAAACGACTACCGCTTCTCCATTGCTCATGCCAAGCTCCTTTGCCAATTCAAAGCTCATTTCCACAAAGTTCTGCGGCTGCATCTCAAGCAGCCAGGAACAGTGCCGCGTCATGCAGCCGGTCTGCCAGTGTTCCGACACACGGTAGGTGGTACAGACAAATGGATACCGGGCATCACAGGAAAAGGATACATCCATCTTATCGCCGAAGATCTTGATGGTTGGGTTAATCCGCTGCTTGGACATAGCGTTATTTTCGAGCGGGCACTCCAAGGCCTCATAATGTTCCGGAAACGGCCCTTCCATGAGACCAGCACCAAAAATCGAAGCAACGCCATCAGGTTTCATGATGAAGGGCAACTTACCATCGGTGCCCATAGGAGGTGCCGGGCCATCGGGGATATCACCTTCCCAGACTCCTGGTTTACCATTTGCGGCAAGTTTGGTCGCATTCCATTTAAGAAGCGGTCGCTTCGGATCCCATGGCTGACCTTGCAGGTCTACCGAGGCCCGGTTGTAGATAATCCTCCGGTTTACCGGCCATGCCCATGTCCAACCTGGGAAGAGACCAAGACCGGTTGGATCGTCCTTGCCCCGTCGCGCCATCATGTTGGTGGGTTTTCCATCCTTCATGATGTAGGAATTGCAGTAGAGCCAATTCCCGCTTGAGGTTGAGCCGTCGGCCTGCAGGGAGGGGAAACTCGTGACCAGATCCCCTTTCTTGCCTATGAGCTTTGGAGGATCTACCTTCGTGTCGTACACATCCTCGAGGAAGTAGCCGTTGATCTCTTTGGCAATGGCATGGGTATCAACATGTTTAACCTTACCTGCCGCGTCTTGCGTACCATAATCCCAGCTCAAGTTTACAATGGGATCGGGGTAGGCGCCGCCTTCCTTCTTGTAGAGTTCCCTTACTTTGAAATACAGTTCATTGACAATCTCGGCATCGGGCAAAGCCTGACCAATGGGTTCTATGGCCTTGTAGCGCCACTGGGCCCATCGTCCCGAATTGGAGATACTCCCCTCTTTTTCCATTGATGAGCAGCACGGCAGCATGAAAACCTCGGTTTGGATGTCCTTGGGGTTCAAACCTGGACCGCGCCAGAAGGAAGCGGTTTCGTTGTCAAAGAGGTTGACATTGACCAGCCACTTGAGTTTGGTCATGGCCATACGCGTCTTGTTGGAATTGGCCCCCGAGCATGCCGGGTTCTGTCCCCAGGCAAAGAAGCCGTCGAAGTCTCCTTTGTACATTTTATCAAAGATCATCAGCCACGAGGCATTCATGCCCACATCCAGCTTTGGCATCCAGGAGTAACCGAAGTCATTCTCTTTGGTCGCTGCCGTGCCGTAAACGGCCTTGAGATAACTGGTGATGTATTTGCCACGGTTTGACCACCAGTTGACACTGCGTGTTTCCTTAGTAGTCGGGGTATTCTTCTCGATGTAGGCAGCAAGATCAACCAGGGATGCGTTGGGTACCGGATTGTAGCCTGGCAGGATATGGAAGAGGATGCCATGATCCGTGGAGCCCTGGACATTGGACTCGCCACGCAGGGCGTTGATACCGCCGCCGGCCACGCCGATGTTGCCGAGCAGCATTTGGATAATAGTCATAGCCCGAATGTTCTGGGTACCGACAGTGTGCTGGGTCCACCCCATGGCATAGCACTCGGTCCCGACACGGTCAGGCGTTCCGGTGGACCCGAAAAGCTTGTACACCTCCAGGAGTTTGTCCAGGGGCGTCCCGGTGATGTCCGTTACCATTTCCGGAGTATAGCGGAGATAGTGCTTCTTCAGGAGCTGGAACACACAATTAGGGTCCTCAAGGGTCGGATCTTTCAGAGATATACCGTTTTCATCTTTCTGGAAGGCCCAACTTGCCTTATCATACTTTTTCGTTTCTAAAGTGTAACCGGAGAAAAGACCATCCAGATCTGCCGGTCCTTTATAGTCAACGTTGACCAGGAACGAGGCGTTGGTGTAGTTAACAACATACTCCTTGAAAAAAAGATTGTTCGTCAGGATGTAGTTGATCATTCCGCCCAGAAAGGCGATATCCGTTCCAGAACGAAGGGGGGCGTAGAGATCTGCTTTTGCAGAAGTCTGGGTAAAGCGAGGGTCAACAGAGATCAGTTTTGCGCCTTTTTCACGAGCACGCATAATCCACTTCATTGAAATGGGATGGTTTGAAGCTGGATTAGAACCCATTGCCAGGATAACATCAGAATTCTTCAGGTCAATCCAGTGATTCGTCATTGCACCGCGTCCGAACGACTCTGCCAGAGCCGCAACAGTTGCGCTGTGTCAGATACGCGCCTGGTGTTCAACATACACCAGGCCCCAGGACCGAATAAGTTTTTGAAGGATGTAACACTCCTCGTTGTCAAGTGCTGCACTGCCCACATGGGCAATTTTATCCGTCCGGTTGACAACAAATTCCTTTTCAACTTCAATCTCTGTACCATCGGCCTGTTTCTCTTTGACCTTAGTCTTGGTAACCGTCTTGAAACTCTTGTCCCGAGTATCTTTAACCAGCCTTGCTATTCTATCCAGTGCCCAGTCCCACTCCACTTCCTTCCAGGATTCTGCACCGGGTTCACGGTAGAGCGGTTTGGAAACGCGAGATTTATGATCGAGGAGCTGCATCACTGAAGCACCCTTGGAACATAGTGCCCCTTCATTGATCGGATGATCAGGGTCGCCCTCGGTGTTAATGACCTTTCCGTTCTCCGCATAGACGATTAATCCACAGCCGACTGAACAGTAAGGACAGACCGTCGTCGTCTGTTTGGCGTTCTTGATCCTCAACTCGCGGGCATAGGCCTTTGCAGGGTCAAGGTTGACGCCAAGCGAAGCGACCAGAACGGTACCGCCTGACAGTTTGATAAAATTCCGCCTTGATACTCCCATTTAAAACTCCTTTTTTGTTTATCACAAGTGAGGAAAGAAGTGTGAAACCCGGCAGAAATAAACCGAGTTGCATCTCATACGCAGCCAAACCTTCCAATCTCTCCTGAGAATTTGGATACTATCTTAAGAAAGGCTATCATACTAAAAAGACAATGTCTACTATCTGGAAAAATAAAAAAATGATCTGGTCAAGTAAAAGTGGATCCGTATTTGTAATCAGCGATACAGCCACCGTAAAGGCCAGACTGGTATCAACGGACTACAAGACAACCCTATCGGACAAAGTGACTCGGAGCAAGGACGCACCAGGACCCGACGAGGCAGCCTCTCTGGTGGTATCGAGGTGTCATCCACCAAAACTAAAAAAGGCGTAACGGTTTTAAACCGTTACGCCTCACAAATATATAAAAGCTGGCCTTCTTGTTTTATGTTGCTAATTGTTGCTAATTATCAACATTCCCAAAAACAGCAAACCCGTGAAACTGGTCGGGGTGAGAGGATTTGAACCTCCGACCACTTGGCCCCCAGCCAAGTGCGCTACCAGACTGCGCTACACCCCGTAATTGAACATCATGGTATGTACCATGGCTTTTCCCTGCTGTCAACAGAAGCTCAAGGACAGAGAATATTTCAGCTTAGCCCTTATCTTTTCCCTTGTCATTCAACAAGGCACTCATCTCGAGAAGCTCTGTTTTTATCTGTTCCAGACATCCCGATGTCTTCTGCGGCACAACAGTTTGGTCAATCACCGTCTGCCCACTTTCGAGAAACTTTCTTGCCCCGGCAATGGTATATCCCTGTTCATGGAGAAGAGCCTTGACGGTAAGAACAGTATCGACATCAACACGTCGATAAAGACGCTGTTGAGAGTTCGCCCGCTTGGGTCTAATTGAAGGAAATTCAGTCTCCCAATAGCGCAGAACATGGGTTGCAACTCCAGCCAGTTTGCTCACCTCACCGATCTTAAAATAAAGCTTGTCCGGTATTTCAGGTCTCATCTCAAGGCTGCCCCTATCAAAATAAAAAATTTATTCGTTAATCTGCTCCCTTAATCTTTTACTGGGACGAAATGTTACCATCTGTCGCGGCTTAATGGTAATAGTCTCTCCTGTGCGCGGATTCCGTCCCCGCCTGGGATGTTTGTCACGAACCGTAAAGGTCCCGAAATGGACGAGTTTGATGGAATTTGCATCAAGGAGAGAGAGCTTCATTCGCTCAAGAAAAGCATCCACAAGGGCCGCACAGCTATTCTGCGAATAGCCAAGCTGACCATTAATGACCTCTGCCAGTTCCTTGCGGGTAAGATTATCTTTATTCATATCATCCTTCTCTGAGGGTTCCTTCAAATTTTGAACCCAGCATGTTGACTATTTTCACGTGAACCTTCTCCACATTCTTTTCAGTAAGCGTTTTCTGGGCAGAGCGATAGGTCACTGACAAGGCGACGCTCTTATAACCCTGCTGTATCTTACTCCCCTGATATACGTCAAAAATCTCACACTGCTCAATAAGCGGCTCTCTGGCCTGCAGCACAGCATTAACCATCTCCCCTGCGGCCACATGCTCCGGCACCAGTATCGCAATATCACGATTTACGGCGGGGAACACAGGAAGCGAGGTAAAGTTTTTGGCCACAGAACGCAGTTGGCAGAGGGCTTCAAGATCAAGATCAAAAAAGAACACATCCTGCTTGATCCCAAATTTTCTAAGAACACCAGGCATGATCCTGGCAAGGTACCCCACCTCTTGCTCTCCAGCCTTGATGACAAGAAATTGCAGTGGGTCAGTGAATGATTCCATTCTGCCCTGATCAGGAAGAACAAAACTAAGCGGAGCAAGCACTCCCACTCCTAAAAACCGCAGTTCCTGGAGAAGACATTCCACTGCGCCCTTGGCATCGAGGATATCCACATCCTGCTCTGTAAAATGATAGTGGGAAGATTCACCGAAACGATTGCCGCTTAACACCCCGGCACAACGGGTCTTTTCCAGGGGCTGTTCATTATCACCCGTGGGGGTAAAGACCTTACCGATCTCAAAGAGTTTAATTGCACCCTTCTGAAAATTAATATTGCGCTGGACATTTTCAAGGAGACCCGGCAAGAGCATGGTACGCATAACGGACTGTTCTTCGTTCAAGGGATTGATCAGTCGAACAAAACGACAGCGGGGATCATCCTCTGCAAGTCCAAGCCACTGCAGATGTTTTTCAGCGCTAAAACTATAATTAATGGCCTCGAAATAACCGATTCCAGTGAGCACTGTACCGATTTCTGCCCTGATGGTTCTACTTGTATCCCGCTCTGGATACCTCAACTGAACGGTAGGCAGTGTTGTGGGGATAGTATTATACCCAATCAGCCTGGCAACTTCTTCCACCAAATCGACTTCGCGCTCTATATCAACCCGGAAGGAGGGGGCCCCCACCCACAGACTATCAGTCTCTTTCTGTTTGCACCGAAAACCAATGGAGGTCAAGGCCTTTTCGATTATTTCGTAGTCCAGAGGGATACCAAGGAGATCCGATGTTCTTTTAATGCGCAGGGTGAGCGTATTAAAAGGCTTCTGGCCAAAATACTTGTCAACGCCACCGGGTTCCGCAGTCCCTTCGGCCACATTACAGAGCAGCCTGACGGCCCGTTCCATGGCCAAAAGACAACCGCCAGGATCAACACCTCGCTCAAACCGGTAGGAGGCCTCGGATGCCAAATTCAACTTACGTGCAGTTTTTCTGATGGAGATGGGATCAAAACAGGCGCTTTCAAGAAGAATGGTCGTGGTCGAATCACTTACCTCTGAGTTCATTCCACCCATGATCCCAGCCACGGCAACAGGTTGCTCGCCATCACAGATCATCAGCATGTCAGCATCGAGTTTTCGAACAACACCATCGAGGGTGGTAAAATCCGTCTCATTCTTACGGGGATGGCGAACAAAGATTTTTTTATCGGCCAGTTTATCAAAATCAAAGGCATGCAAGGGTTGCCCATATTCCATCATCACCAGATTGGTGACATCAACCACATTATTGATCGGGCGCATCCCTATGGACAGAAGACGTTTACGCAGCCACCAGGGTGACGGGGCAATGGTGACCCCGGTAATAAGCCTGGCACCATAACGAGGACAGAGCTCCGAAGATTCAATATCTACGGAAAATGCTGCTGTGGAAGGTTGAGCCTCAACGCTTTCAACCGGCAGGGTCAAGGGCCTGCCGATAACTCCGGCAACCTCTCTGGCGATACCGATGACAGAGGCACAATCAGGCCGGTTGGGGGTCAAATCAACCTCAACCAGGGTATCGTTTAATCCGAGGGCCTCGATAAATGACTGACCATGAGGGATATCAGCGGGCAATTCCATGATCCCGCTATGTCCGGTGCTGAGTCCAAGTTCTCGCTCAGAACAGAGCATGCCAGAGGATTCTATCCCCCGCACCTTTGATTTTTTGATTTTTATGCCGCCGGGCAGAGTCGTGCCGGGCAGGGCAATGGCGGCCACTAGACCTGCTCGGACATTGGGGGCACCGCAGACAATCTGCAAGGTCTCCGGACCCACGGCAACCTGACACAGACTTAAGGAATCGGCATCAGGATGACGCTCTACCGAGACGACCAGCGCGGTTTTAATGGGTGCCAAGTCCTGAAAGATCTCGATTACCGCATCAACCTCGAGACCAAGCATCGTCAAGTGATCAGCCAGCTCCGCAGGGGTGACCCCGTCGGTATCTACATACTCATTTAACCAGTCAATGGTGAACTTCATGACATTCAATCATCTGTATAAAAAGAGAAGACTGCCTTTAAGACAGCCATACGTCCAGCAGATCTGGATTGTGAATTGTAAAAAACACAAAACTGTTTTTTCAACTCACTAAGCCTTCGTTCAAGAATAGCCGTAACAGTAAAATGCCGTGATCAGCATAAAGAGCCGCAACGAAATGGTCAAAAAAAGTAGAGATATTTCGTAATGGCTTCTAAAATTGTGACAAGAATCGCAAATCGTTTTCGTAATAGAGCCGGATATCATTGATCCCGTACTTGAGCATGGCAATACGTTCAATGCCCAGGCCAAAGGCAAAACCACTGTAGACTTCAGGGTCATAGCCAACCATTTTAAAGACCTCAGGATCTATCATTCCAGCGCCAAGAATCTCCAGCCATCCTGTCTGTTTACAAACCCGGCACCCTGAGCCGCCACAGATAACACAGGCAATATCCACCTCGGCGCTGGGTTCTGTAAAGGGGAAGAAACTTGGCCGGAATCGCAGATCCAGATCCTTATCAAACATCTTTTGGGTAAAGACGGTAAGAATCCCTTTCAGGTCAGCAAAAGAAACCTTGGTATCTACAAGAAAGCCTTCCACCTGATGGAACATCGGGGTATGGGTAATATCAGAATCACAGCGATAGACCTTTCCCGGGGCGATTACCCGCAGGGGAGGCTGCTGAGTTTCCATGATCCTGGCCTGCATGGGTGAGGTATGAGTGCGCAGAAGAATCGAATCACTGACATAAAAGGTGTCATGCATATCTCTGGCTGGATGGTGCGCCGGGATATTCAGGGCCTCAAAATTATAGTGGTCATGCTCAACATCAGGACCCTCGGCAACGGAAAAGCCCAAGGCCTCAAAAATCGAGCACACCTCGTTCATGATCTGAGTCACCGGATGCAGTCGGCCTCTCACCGGATATCGACCAGGCAAAGAGAGATCAATCAGAGCTGTCCCTTTCGCACCGGATTGAGAACTGCTGCCAAGCACCGCCTTTTTCTCATCAAAGACTTTCTCAATTTCTGCTTTGATGGTGTTAGCCAATTGACCAAGGCGGGGTCTTTCTTCGGGACTCACAGCGCCAAGCTCACGCATGATGACACTGAACTGTCCCTTACGGCCGAGATAACGAATACGAAAATCTTCCAACTGCCCTTGATCGGCAATCTGGTCAAGATTTTTTCTGGCTTCGGCCTGTAGACTGAGTAGCTCTTGCTCCATGACTCTCAAATAATGTAGATGCTTATTAAACCGCTGTGAATAAAAGGCCCTGTATCTTCCAATACCAGGAACGGAATCAGTAATAGCGCGGGGGTCACGCTACCCCTAAAACAACATGCCGGTTTCGATGGACATCAAAACCGGCATATAACTTACACACGTTCCCTCTCTGGAAAGAAGGATCAAGCGTTGGCTGTTGCTGCTAACTTCACTACTTCCGAAAAAGCAGCCGCATCAAGGATGGCCATATTAGAGAGAACTTTCCGATCCAGTTCAATTCCAGCTTTTTTCAATCCGCAAATAAGCCGGCTGTAGCTGATGTCATTCATATGGGCACCGGCATTGATACGGGCAATCCACAAGCGGCGAAAATCACGTTTTTTGGTCCGTCTGTCTCTATAGGCATAAACAAGTGCCCGATCAACGGCCTCTGTGGCTGTACGATAAAGACGACTACGTCCACCTCTGAAACCCTTGGCCAGTTTCAATACTTTATTTCTTCTTCTTCGGGCTTTAAAGCCTCTTGTCGCGCGTGGCATTTTCTACTCCTTTTGGCTCTATTGTCCTTGATAATGAAGAACAACAGGAAAAACTAAAATGTTTAAACAATCTCTTTAACAGCCATACACAGGAGGAATATTACAGGTATGGTAAAATCCTGCGAATTCCTTTAATATCAGCGCAATTCACAAGAGCTGATTTTCTCAGATTACGCTTCCTCTTAGTGGTTTTTTTAGTCAGAATGTGGCTGGTATAAGCCTTGCCGCGTTTAATCTGTCCTGATCCGGTCACTTTGAAACGCTTTGCTGCGCCTCTTTTCGTTTTCATCTTTGGCATAATCGTGCTCCTTTCCACTTCCTATAGATACTGTATGACGTACTTTACCCAAAGAATGCCATACAGCTTATATTCAGTATTGTCTAATTTCTGATAGAATAAATTATTTTACCTTTTTTATCAACACTCTCACGGCTTGGGACCGACAAACATCACCATCTGGCGACCTTCCATCTTTGGTTCCTGCAGGATGACAGCATCTGCTTCCAGGGCAGCTGCAATATTCTGCATGGCCTCCAGGCCAATGGTTTGACAGTAGACAATCTCCCGCCCCCGGAATCGCATAGTGAGCTTCACCTTGTTTTTCTGCTGCAGAAATTTAATAACGTTTCTGATCTTAAAACCCAGATCATGATCATCAGTTTTGGGACGGAATTTAATTTCCTTGGTCTCAACTGTCGTTTGTTTCTTTTTTGCTTCCTGCTCTTTTTTGGCCTGTTCGTAACGAAACTTATCGTAGTTCATTATCCGACAAACAGGTGGATCAGCATTCGCTGAAACCTCCACTAAATCAAGCCCTTCATCATCGGCTATTTTTAGTGCTTCGTCCACGGTTACGACACCCAACGGACTTCCATCACTGCCGACAAGTCGGATCTGAGGGTGACGAATCATCTCGTTGATATTGGCCTTTACCTCACGTTGAACCGGGGCTCTTTTTCCTCTTTGTTTAATATCTCTACCTCCCTACGCTTACGAACTGAATAATTTCAACGACCTGCACATTAATGACGGACGTTAAGCCGTTATTCACAATAAATCCTGCCCCGAAATTTACGGGATCGGCACCAGGATTCGTCAATCCCGAATAAGAAAGACACTCATCATGTCTTATCAAATCCTAAATTCCACGAATTTCTTTACATTCATCGGCAACCTTTACCGCAAACTCAGCAACCGTCATCTCCGGCAGATTTTTGCCATCACGCAGACGAACCGTCACTGTGCCATTCTCTTTTTCTTTGTCTCCGATAATGAGCATGTACGGAGTCTTAGCCATCTGCGCTTCTCTGATCTTAAAATTCAATTTCTCGTTGCGCAAATCTTTTTCTACCCGTACTCCCAGTTTTCGTAACTGGGAATAAAGCTGCTCACAATAATCTGCCTGGGCATCGGTAATATTCATCACCCTGGCCTGCACAGGGGCCAGCCACAAGGGGAAGGCACCTGCATAGTGTTCTATCAGCACCCCGATAAAGCGTTCCAGAGAACCCATCAGGGCCCGATGAATCATGATAGGTTGATGTTCCTGATTATCAGTACCGGTATAGCTCATATTAAAGCGCTCCGGCAGATTGAAGTCAACCTGAATCGTGGAGCATTGCCAGGAACGACCCAACTGATCCTTGATCTTGATATCAATCTTGGGGCCATAAAAGACACCTTCGCCGGGATCAAGGGAATAAGCCAGTCCTTTCTTATCAAGGGCCTGCTTCAGAGCCTCAGTTGCCTTCTCCCAGTTCGCATCACTACCGACATACTTTTCAGGTCGGGTAGAAAGATAAATATCGTACTGATCAAAGCCAAAGGTCCGGAGAATCAGCAGGTTCAGCTCAAGGATGTTGACAATCTCATCTTCAAGTTGATCCGGCTGGCAGAAGATATGAGCATCATCCTGGGTGAAACCACGGACCCGCAACAGACCATGCAAGGCGCCGGCACGTTCATAGCGATAAACCGTACCCAGCTCGCACCAGCGAATGGGAAGCTCACGATAGCTCCTTTTCCGGCTATTGTAGATCCCGATATGAAAAGGACAGTTCATTGGTTTGAGTTGATACTGCACCTCGTCAATGGCCATGGGGGAGTACATGTTCTCCCCATAGAAATCAAGATGGCCGGAGGTCTTCCACAGATCCTGGCGGGCTATATGAGGGGTATACAACAACTCATAATCATGAATATAATGAGCCTCTTTCCAATAATCTTCAATCAGTTTTCTCAGCAGCGCACCCTTGGGCTGCCAGAGAATGAGGCCCGGGCCGATCTGATCCTGAATGGTGAACAGATCAAGTTCCTTGCCCAGTTTACGATGATCACGTTTCTTGGCCTCTTCCAGAGTGAAGATATACTTCTTCAGGGCCTTCTGATCAAAGAAAGCAGTCCCGTAGATTCGTTGCAGGACATCGTTCTTTTCATTGCCGCGCCAGTACGCACCGGCAACCCGCAACAGTTTGAAGGCCTTGATCCAGGAGGTGTCGGGGAGATGAGGGCCACGGCACAGGTCTGTAAAATCGTCAAGCTGATAGGTAGAGACCACATCGGTCTCAAGATCCCGAATGAGCTCCACCTTGTATTTTTCGCCCTGTTTCTCAAAAGATTCAAGGGCATCAGAGGCCTTGACCTCACTGCGGATAAAAGGAAGCGCCTTGGAGGCAATCTCCTCCATGCGGGCCTCTATCTTTTCAAAATCTTCGGGACTAAAGGTGTTGGCAAAGGCAAAATCGTAATAGAACCCATCCTCAATGGCCGGTCCGATGGCAACCTTGACCTCAGGGCCAAAGACATCCCGGACCGCTTGGGCCATCACATGAGCGGTGCTGTGTCGTAATATCTCAAAGCCTGCATCACTATCCACCTGAATGGGACTGATAATGGCATCTTTCACCAAAGGCGTGCTGAGATCGACACTCTTCCCATCAACAATGGCAGCAACCGTAAGCTTGCGCTGCTTATTGGACATGAGCTGGGCAAACGCCTGCTGGACAGGAGTCGAGGCCGGCAATTGGACAGTCTCACCGCCCTGTAGAGTAACTTGGATATCTGTCATCTGGAATATATATAAAGAGTCTGCAGGCAAACAACTGTGCCAAGCACAAGCAACAAACTGAATTTAAACGACATATCAATAATATCGCCTGGTATGATTATTTACCACCAGCTACTAAAAATAAAGGCCAAAGAGGAAACGAAAACCATTGCGTCCGTTTTTCTTTAGCCTTATTTCTGGTAGGCGCGGGCGGTTTCGAACCGCCGACTTCTACCATGTCAAGGTAGCGCTCTCCCCCTGAGCTACGCGCCTATTAAAAACAATATCACATGAATCTTCTGTAAATTTACCAGGAACGCTGGAAACTTCCTCAATTACCAGTAAAAGGGACCCATGTCAAGAAAAAATAGAGTTTCCGTGCCATGCATTCCTGAAGAATCACTCTGCATTTGTCCTTGTTTCGATGGCCTTGGCCAGGGTATGTCGATCAGCATATTTTATATCCATGCCCATAGGGATACCGCAGGCCAGACGGGTTAAGGCAACACCTTTATTGTGCAACAGATCAATAAGAAAGGAAGCTGTGGCCTCACCCGGAACCGTGGAACTGGTGGCAATCAAAACCTCGCGGATGGTGCCGCTATTAATCCTGGCCATCAATGCCTCAACCTTGATTTCACCTGGCCCGATCCCGTCCATGGGCGAGAGGACACCATGAAGGATATGATAGTGACCGTGAAAGCTTCCTGTCTTCTCTATGGCCAGAAGGTCTCCCGGCTGTTCAACCACACAGACCAGCGCCCCGTTTCTCCGTGGATCTGAACAGATGACACAGGGATCATCTTCAGAAAAGGTGAAACAACAGGAGCAGAGCTGGATGGAGTCGTGCAATTCAGAGAGTGCGGATGCCAGCTCTCTCGCCTCGGCCCGGGGACGACGAAGAATATTCATGGCCAGTCTGGCAGCGGTTTTATTGCCGATCCCCGGCAAACGGCTCAGATTCCGAATCAGGCGGTCAAGGGCTGGAGGAACGATCTGCACAACAAAGTTCCTTTCAACCAAACATATTGGAAAGACCAGGGAGATTAAAGCCGCCGGTCAGTTTGCCCATTTCGGCCTTACCCATCTCTCTTGCCTTGCGCAGTGCATCGTTGGTGGCCGCCACAACCAGATCCTGAAGCATATCAGCCTCACTTTCCACGATAATGGACCGCTCAATCACAACGGAGAGTATCTCACTCTTCCCATTGGCCGTGACCGTAACCATACCGCCGCCGGCAGTACCAATGACCTTTTTCTGACCAAGTTCTTCCTGAATCCTGGCCATATTCTGCTGGAACTGCTGGGCCTGCTGCATAATGCTGTTCATATCCATACTCTGTATTCCTCAGTAAAAATTTTGTTCGTGTCTATCGAAACCGGGGCCCCACTCGAATATCGCCGATCTGGCCATTGAATATCTCTGCCGTCATCAGCACCAAGGGGTCATTGGCCAGGAGATGGCGCTCCTTCAAGGGACTTTCCTGCCCATCCTGCGTCGCCTCACTGTTCTGATCAGGAATGACAAAACGGACGGTGAGCTCCTTCTGAAAGAAATCAAGGGTAAACTCAGTGATCAATTTTTTTGTATCTTCCTTGCGTAACATACTGCAATTGGCTGGATCCACATAGTGGAGCAAAAGTTCCCCCCCCTGCTCTTTTGCAGAATCAGCTCGCTGCAGGTCCTGGGACATCCAAACAGATCGATCACGCACATAGGCAATAAATTCCATCCAGTCGCGGCGCACACTCCGCTGATGCGGTTCAATCCGCGGAGCCGGTGTTTCATCCGGGCTGCCCTTCAGTTCCGGGGGCAAGGTAGACGTGCCATCGAGAGAATTTTCTTCCTCAGACACGTCCTCTTCCACTTCGGCCTGACTCGGTGTTTCAACAGGCGCTGCCGATACCGCAGGTTTCTCTTCTTGCGGGGATTGCACCTCAACTATCTGTTTACAAACGATTTCCTGTTCAGCTACAGGAGGAAATGGCTGTTTTTTTTTTGGCATGGAGGAAACGATTCCACTTGTACCCCCACCTGCCTGAGCCGTTGCCTGACTGCTCTGCTGTCCGGTTTCTCCTGCACCTGCAAGCAAGCTATCCAGCCGGGAGAGCAAGGTCGTCACCGGGGTCACATCACTGCTCTGGATAATTTTGAGAAAAGTCGTCTCCATGGCCAGTCGCGGCTGACTCGAATAACGCATTTCCTCAACCCCCTGCATCAACAGGGTGAGCTTCATGTGCAGTGTCTGGGAGGAATGATTGCCTGCCAGTTCCTGGAAAAGCGTGAGTTCCTGTTGCGATACATCCAGCAGCTCGTCACAGCCCTTAATCTTGCAAAGAATCAAGGCCCTGAAACAACCCAGTAAATCGGTAATAAATCGTTTTAGATCCATGCCGAAGGAAAAGATTTCCTCCAGGGACTGGAAGGCCGTTGCCGGATCCTGTTCCAACAAAGCCTTCGTCAGCTTGAGGACAACCTCCCTGCTTACCAGACCAAGCACCTGAATTACATCGTCGGTACTGATATTTTTCTCACCAAAAGAAAAAACCTGATCCAGGAGACTGAGCCCATCCCGGACAGAACCATCTGCCTCCCGGACAATAAGGTCAAGCGCCCCCTGCTCAATTTGCACTCCTTCGGCCTCCGCAAGCTTCTGCAGATGCCCGCTCATATCTATGGGCGCAACACGTTTCAACTCATAACGCTGACAGCGCGAGAGGATGGTAATCGGGATCTTGTGCAGCTCGGTGGTGGCGAACATGAAATAGACATGGGCAGGCGGCTCTTCCAGGGTCTTGAGCAGTGCATTAAATGCCTCGGTGGTGAGCATGTGCACTTCATCAATGATGATGATCTTGTACCTGGATGAGGTGGGCAGAAAGCGAATTTTCTCTTTGAGTTCGCGAATCTCCTGGATACCGCGATTGGAGGCGCCATCGATCTCGTAGAGATCAATGGACGAACCGGCAGTGATCGTCCGGCAGGACTCACAGACATTACAGGGATTCTCGGCCGGACCCTGTTCACAGTTGATGGCCTTGGCCATGATCCGGGCCAGAGTGGTCTTGCCGACACCCCGAACCCCTGAAAAAAGGATAGCATGGGCCACCCTGTCACGCAGAAGGCTGTTTTGCAGGGTCTTGACCACAGGACGCTGACCGACAACCTCGTCAAAGGTCTGGGGACGTGCTTTTCTGGCAAGGACCAAATACGACATGGGATTCTTCAGGAGGAGAGCAGGATTATTCTAGCACAGTTGCAGTGAGTCCGGACAAACTGAAAAAAAAAAGCGACTTCACAAAAAAATGATAGCCGGGCACCCTGTGGCACACAAAGAGGGTCACTACCGTTGCTCCCTTCCGGACCTGGCGGAGTTCGTGAATCTTTGTTGCACAGGACCCGGCTATCAAAAACCGAAATCTGGAATTGGACAGAAAAAAGACAGGATCTGCGACACGCACAATCCATTTCCTAATTTCTGAAAGCATTTCTATACCCGTTTCAGGACGTACCGTCAAGAAAATTAGACAGAATAAAATGAGCGCGCGGCCAGCAACAGATCATTGACAAGCTGTCTACAATGCTATTAATACTGTTTTTTTATCGTACCCTTCATATCAAAAAGGATGCCATGGAACTTGCTCAAGCCACACCGTATATCAACATTATCTGGATAGGTAGCGCCTTTCTTGCCGGTTTCATCTTCAAACGACTCAGCCTGCCACCCATGCTCGGTTTTCTCCTGGCCGGTTTTCTCATGAACTTTCTCGGCCTGACCGCCGGCTCCCTGGCACTCGACAAGATTGCCGACCTGGGCATCATCCTGCTTCTCTTCTCCATCGGCCTCAAGCTTGACCTCAAAGGACTGACCAAACCAGAAATCTGGGGAGGAAGCACTATTCATGCCCTGCTCACCATTTCCTTTCTGACTCTGCTGATCCTGGGCGCAGGAGTGTTCGGCGTGGCCCATCTCACCAATTTGAGCCTTGGCCAGGCCGCCCTTATCGGACTGGCGCTCAGCTTTTCCAGCACCATCTTTGCCATCAAGTTTCTGGAAGAGAAAGGAGAGCTCAACGCCATGCATGGCCGGGCCTCCATCGGTATCCTGATCATGCAGGACCTGATGGCCGTTTTCTTTCTGACCCTCTCCAAGGGGGAATTTCCCTCCATCTGGGCCTTGGCTCTGCCCCTTTTTCTCTTTGCCGTGCGACCGCTTCTCCTTCACATCATCGACCATCTCGGTCATGGGGAACTTCTTCCCCTGGGCGGGATTTTCATCGCTCTGGTCGTAGGCACGACCAGCTTTACCATGGTGGGACTGAAACCGGACCTGGGCGCCCTGATCATCGGCATGCTGATCGGCTCCCATCCGCGCTCAACCGAACTGGCGGCCTCCCTCTACAGCTTCAAAGATCTCTTCCTGATCAGCTTTTTCTTTCAGATCGGCCTGAGCGGCACTCCCACCATCGACCACGCGCTCATTGCCTTGGGGCTGGTAGTTGCGCTGTCAGTAAAATCATCCTTCTACTATCTCGTCCTGACCCGCTTTCGTCTCCGCGCCAGGACTAGTATCCTGGCAACTCTTGCTCTCTCCAATTATTCCGAGTTCGGGCTGCTGGTCACTGCCATCGCCGCCAAAAATGGTTGGCTCAGCCCTGATTGGATCATCATCGTCGCCCTGGCGCTCACCTTCTCCTTCCTGCTTTCCGCTCCTCTGAACAGCAAGGCCAATCTCCTCTACAACTACTTTGCCCCGCTGCTCCACCGTTTTGAAACAAAAACCCGACATCGGGATGACTCCCGGATTGATCTGCACGGTGCCGAGATCCTCATTTTTGGTATGGGCCCCTTCGGGACCATGGCTTATGACGTCACCAGAGAGCGCCAGGGAGATAAGGTGCTTGCCGTGGATCTCAATATGAAAATCGTCAAGATGCATCATAAGGAGAGACGCCGGGTCATCTGGGGTGATGCCACGGATTATGATTTCTGGCACAAAATTGATCTGAAAAAGATCAAGATCATCATGCTGGCCTTTACCAACCATCAGGCAAACATGCTGGCTCTAAAGGAGATTCAATCAGCAGGATTCCAAGGCCCGGTCACCGCCTCGTCCCGTTTCGAGGATCATCGTCTGGAGCTGGAAGAAGCCGGGGCAACTGCTGCCTACAATATCTATTCCGAGGCCGGTGCCGGCTATGCCGACCACGTGTGCAAGACCACCGGTCTGGTCTGCAAAACACAATTCGTTGTTCCCGGCTCCGTTATTCCCCAATATCCAAAGGCGAAGTCTGACATCTCCTGACAGTACCACCGCTTTGCAAAATCAGTCCTGCGTGCCAGGGTGAATTTATCCTAACTCGCTTACAAAACAATATCGACAAGTTGCATTATATCCTGGACAACACCTCCCACAACTGATAGAAGATTCATATTACAAATATGAGGGAGGAGTTACTTTGAATGTGAACCATGTCATA
>VMSP01000102.1 GCA_013792135.1 Desulfocapsa sp.
CGACGAGTTGGATGTTATTGAATGCTTTGAGGTGCCAGGGCAACGACTTCAGGTTGGCGAAACCACCAAACGTCAGATGGAGCTATACTCCAAATTGGGTGTCAAACCTCCCGCCTCGTTACAATAGTTCGGGAATTCAGGGTGTTTGCCAGAAGCAAGAATGGCCCAATGGTCCAAATCTTATCTGGTCTGATCACCTATCTTCTTCTGGCGATTTACTGCCATGAGCAGCACGGTGAGCAGGTATCCATTCTCCGGGTACGACAACTTCGTAACCAGATTCGCAATGAGGCCAGAGAACAGGCCAGCACAGAAGCAGTGTTACGAAAAATAAGTCAACGGAAGAGAAAACGGATAAAAAAACCACATGCAATTTTCTAACCGGACACTACTGATATTTTATCAATTCCATCAACATTTCTTGCTTTTTCCTTTTTATTTCTATAAAAGTAAGAAATTGAAAATATTTAATGCAATTGCAATATCTTATCATCAAGAGGAGAGAATGTAATGAACAAGAGAGTACAAGCAGCTTGGATGGCCTTAGGTATCACCGCCATAACGGCTCTGCCTGTTTTTGCCGCGGGCAACAGTAGTGCTTCACCTGAGCCGGTCACAATAACTACAGGACAGGCCAAGGCTGAGATTATGCTTGGTATTGAGTCATGGTCAGGGGACAACACCTATCAGATAGGATATCCTGTCCACTGGTTTGACGGAGTGGTGGAAAATGGCTATTTCCCTTTCAGTCAACTGGAATTCCCCCTCGATATCTACATGATTAGCGCCAAAGGTAATGCAGAATTTCATAATATCTGGATGGTGTCCGCCTCTGTTAAAAAAGATATCTCCTCACCTGACGACCAGATGATTGACCAGGACTGGATTACTACAAGCAATCCTGGCCAACTCGACGTTTATTCCAACAGTGATATCAGCGAATTTGAAGGCTATGAATTTGATGTCAATGCCAAGTACAAATTTTTCCGTGGGGAAAACTGGTCATTGAACGCAGGGGTGGGCTACATCTACCAGAACTGGCAATATACCGCGAATCTTGTCCAACAATACTCGCCTTCTGGACAGACAGGGTATGACTATGTCGGTGATGGTACCCCCGCTATCAATTACAAACTTGAATACAATATTCCCTATATCCAGATAGGCGGCAAGCTCAACCTGGACAAGCAATTCTCTGTGGAGGGTAATATCAGCTATTCTCCTCTGGTTGATGCTAAAAATGTTGACCAGCACCTGCTCCGGCAAAAGGTAAACACTGGTGACCTGGATGGTTCTTCATGGATGTTCAACCTCAAAGGAAGGTATGACTTCAGCGAACACTGGTTTATGATCGCATCCTACGACTTCAAAGAAATGAAGACCGACGGAACAATGAGCGCGGAATTTTCCAACACCTACCTCTATATTTACGGAGTGATCCCCAACCATACGGTGTATGAGGAAATAGAGTCAACCCAGCATGCCATGGCCTTGAGCATGGGATATTCTTTCTAAGAAAAAGACCATAATAACAGAAACAAAGGGAGTCTTTATTATACCCCCTTTGTTTCTCACTGAGCCACCAGTTGGTCCACGACCCGGCGCCCCTCTTCAATGATGACCCCGTCCCAGACCACCGACCGTTGCAGATGCGTATTGTTGCCAATGACAGCATTTCCCACGCAGGCCCAATCCCGCAACACAAGATCACTCCCTGTTTTTTCTTTGCCACCAAACAGAAAATGATTCTTTGCCGAAAATCCCAGCTCTGGCCAGAGAGGAACTTTCCTGGTCAACAGGCCAGCATGGAGCGCCAGATAATCTTCCACTGTTCCCATATCCGTCCAGAAACAATCATCCACACGAGTAACGCTGATCGGTAGCCCCTGCTCAATGAGTTGGCGATACAAGTCAATAATCGAATATTCTCCTTGCGTTGGAATCCCTGACAGCACTTCAGGTTCCAGAACATGCAGGCCGGTAAAGGCCAGCAGGTCCCCCTTATTCCGCTCATCAAAACTGCAGACCCGATCATCCTGAACTGCCACCGTATTAAATCGATGGCAATCATGCATGGCCATGGTCACTGGTGCCCCTTTTTTTATATGGCTTTGATAGAGATGCTGGTAGTCAATGGTATGATAGATATCTCCATTGGTCACCAGAAGAGGTTCCTCCCGGAACTGATCAAGGGCCAGTCGCAGACCACCGCCCGTTCCGAGCACAGAAGTCTCCTCCTGCACCAGTACGCCGGAGATCCCTTGCAGGGCATGAACGATCTGTTCACGAAGATAATGACAGTTGACCACAATAAGGTCACAACCGGCCTGTTGCAGACGTTTAATCGTGAGCAGCAACAAGGGGTGATTGAGAATGGGGAAAAGGGGTTTAGGACGAATGAGGGTGTAGGGCAACAAACGGGTTCCGAAACCGGCTGCCAGGATCATAGCCTGCATCAGAAGAAAAAAGCGGGATAAGGAAGAAAAAAACGAACCATTCAAAACTCCAGGGTACCGTCAGGATTTTCAACAACCCCAACCACCACCAAGCCCGCCTTATCTGCCGCCTTTACCATAACCTCACGATCAAAAAGCAGAGATTGACCAGCCTCCACTGCCAACACCGCAGCCTTGACGCTGGCTAGGCTTTCAACTGTTTTCAATCCGGTTGCAGGTAGATCAAAACGGAAATCCTGGGACGGTTTCCTGACCTTGACCACCACTGCCTTCTCCCTGGCCAGCCCTCCACCACGAAGAATGGTGGCGTCAGTTCCTTCGATGGCCTCTACCGCCAGTACTGACAGATTTCTTACCACCACACACTGTCCGATATCTAGCTGACCTATGGCCCGAGCATTGCGCCAACCGAATTCAATATCGAGACGTTGTTCGCGACTTGGCTTCTTTTTGGTAAGCACTCCTCCGGGAAACAAGAGATGGCGCAAATATAACGTGGATTCCAGTACTTTAATATCCTCCCGTTCAAGTGCACTTGCCACTGCCCGAAGAATGGCGTCATCCTGCCTGGTATCAATCTTGTTCCAAAGAGTTAACCCCTTCAAGTCTGGGAAGACATCCTTAAACACCTGAGTTTTGGTAATGGCGCCCAGAAAGACCGTCTCACCCACACCTTCTTCATGAAAAAACCTGATGATCTTCCCCAACTGCCCAAGCTTCACCCAGCAGACCACATCTGCAGCAGCAGCCACTTCCGGCAGGGTTTCCCCCTTATGGGCAACCACCGCCGCAATCCGACCAACTTCTTTCGCTGCCTTGATAAAAAGAAGTGGAAACTGACCACTTCCGGCAATAACACCTATTTTTTCAGGATGAATATGCATGGAGAAAATCTAATCTTCAGTGCGTTTAGCCACACCACGCTTAGAGGTCTCAAGAAAATGCACCAGAGATTCCACCTCTGCACAATCAGGCAGCTCCTCACGTACCAGCGCCAGGGCATCTGCCTGCAACAGGTCAGGAGAACGGAAAAGAATACGAAATGCCTGATCCAGCCTGCTGATAATCTCTTTGCTGAAACCATGCCGCCTGAGGCCAACCTTATTGATTCCAGAAACCCGCATCCGACTTCTAGTGCCGGTGACAATCATAAAAGGGGCAACATCAAGACTGATTCCAGACATGCCACCGATATAGGCATATGAACCTATACGACAAAATTGATGAACCGCCACCAGACCACCGATGGATACATGTTCACTCACCTCAACATGACCAGCCAAGGTGGCCACATTGGCCATAATCACATGACTGGCGACATGACAATCATGGCCGATGTGACAATAGGCCATGAACAGGTTATGATCACCAATGATTGTTTTGCCTCCACCCTTTGCGGTTCCGCGATGGATGGAGGTATATTCACGGATATTATTCTGATCACCAATGATCAATTGCGTGGGTTCTCCGGCGTAGCCGAGATCCTGGGGCGGCGTACCAATGGAGGTGAACGAGCCGACCACATTTCCCGCACCAATGGTTGTCAGACCAGCTATAACGGCATGCGGTTCAATCCTGGTTCCAGCACCAATACGCACCCCTTTTTCTATAACGGTATAGGCCCCCACATGAACTGTGGAATCAAGCTCTGCTTTTTTATCAATAACTGCTGTTGGATGTATCAACATAAAAACTCTCTATTACATTGTAAAAAAAAAAATTAATAACCGACTGAAATAACATCATACAAAACCATTTTCATAACCAAAAATCAGAAATGCGGACAATACATTTCTGATAATAGGCAGAAAGTATTGACATATTACCACTGATAACACAAGGGCGGTTACTCCCGTAGAGGGAAATAACCGCCCTTGTCAAACCTATCATAAAAAATTCTCTAAAACAATCAGTTACTCCTTAGAAAAAAGATCATCCAAATCATCGACTATTTCAGAAGAATGGGCCTCTCTCCCTTCCTTTGCAAGCATGGCGGAAATTAAACCCTGCTGCCAGCGCAATACGTTGCAAGTCTCTTCAAAAAGTACCTGCTCACGTCGCCCATCAAGAGCACTTTGTCTGAGGCATACCAGTTCCAATTTGTCACAGAGTGATTGAAGCAGGGTCAAAGATTCAGCATCTGCTCCCCCACGATTTGTATCAATATATTGACCTACAGTGAGCAGAAGTTGGAGAAAAGTATTCTTTACATACTGGTTCTTCCACCCCTGCCGCAACCTGCTGGTCTCAGCAAAAAAAGAAGGAAAAGCAGTTTCATATTCTTTCAAAAGAATTGAGGCAACGCATTTCTGAAGCTCTGCAAGAGATTCTTGTTCCAACCTATTCTCAGCCTCAGTTGCAATACTTCCAGTAATATCGGGAAGTTCATCAACCTCTACCTCGTCGCCAACAGGTTCAAAAACAACCTCAAGATCTTCACTCGTTACATCTGCAGGTATAGCAACACCGACACCTTCAAAAACAAGGTCAGAAGCCGCTGCCTCAATTTCCCTGATTTCTGCCACTGGCTCTAAAACGGGAACTTCCTGTTCCTCTACATCCGCTGGCGCTATCTCTTCTATCTCACCGGCACAAGGTGCCTCAGGGGAGAGCTCTGCTGAGATTAATTTTCCAGGGACATCATCACTGACCTGAACGCTACTCTCCAGAGAAGCCTCCTCAATCTCTGCACCAAAAAAAGAATCAAGTCGATCTTCAAGATCAAACTCATCCTCATCAGAACCGCTGGTAAGTTCTGCTTCTCGAAAACCATATTCCTCATCAGTGAACATCAAGGCAGGAGCTACTTCCCCTTGATCACGGGGTAAAGCAGCTTCTTCGGACTCATCATCCGCCTCTGTTTCCACATCAACACCAGGAATTACAGGTGCGGTCACAAATATTTCTTTAGTTGGTGGCTTTTCTACCAATGTCTCCTCGGTGAACAGACCTTGACCACCTGCCTCGGCCAAAGCTGGCGCCAACTCTCCACTCTGGAGAGGTAGAGCCTTTTCATCGGAATCATCATCTGCCTCGGTCTCGACATTCACTCCTTCCAAGGCAATATCCGGCGCTGGACCTAACAACTCAAAGTCTTCTTCCTCACCGAACAGTTCGTCTAGTCTGGATTTCACCTCAGGGACTTCTGAGGCCGTAGAAGTCGTCTCTCCAACTACTTTCTGATCGACGAACACATCTTCTTCACCCAGAAAGTTTGCCAAACCTTTATCAATTCCACTCTTAACGACTTCGGAATCGACACGAAAGCCATGGACATCAACAGGCATGTCAGCGAAGGCCGGTGTAAAGGCTCCTCTATGTTCCTCAGAGTCCTCTTCTTCAGCCACTTCCTTTTCTGCTGCAAGACGGGTGGATTCATCAGGAACCACCACTTCGGATGCAACTTTTGCAATTTCCGCTTTAAAGGCATTAAATTTCGTGACTTCAGCCAGAAGGATTTCCTTTTCCTGCTGTCTGGAGAGAACCTCATTATAAATTCTTTCCAATCCATTATAGAATGAATGTAAAAGCTTAAAGGCATTCAGATGGGCATTACTTTTGGTGGAACGAATATAATTACCAAGAGCGCCAATACCCTGCAGAAAAATCAACTTAGCTCTGCTTTCGCTGAAAATTTGTTCCAGCTTATTTACTTCATCACTTAGACGAACAAGTTCTTTATCACTAATCTCCCAATCTATACCCAATACAATCGCCTTCAAATTCGTTAAAACATTCTTTTGCCCTTGTGAAACAGGCAAAGGAACCTCAACCGCGCATGCGACGCTTTGAGATACCGAACCGACAGTTGCAATTTTCTTTTCTTTGGGAACAGATGGAGCTATCTGGATCTTAAATTGATCAAATTTCTTTATATCCTGAAGTAATAACTTTTTTTGCTCTTCTTCACTCATAGTAGAAGACACTATTTTCTCAAGATCAGAATAAAAAGTGAGCAGTAACTTTATGGCATTGGGATGGGAATTTGCTTTTTCACTAGAGATATATCGACCAATCTTCTCCAAGGCCTGAATATAAATCAGATTGATTTTATTCCCCGCCCAGACATCTTTCAGATCCTGCAACTCTTCATTTAACTGTTGGAGAATATCATCGGTAATCTCCCAGTCAATTGACAGAATGATCGTCTTGAGCTTGGCAATAGGTGCATCGGCATCACCAAGGGGCTCAAACAAATCTACATACTCCGTTGAGAACGATTCATTGTACTCATCCGCACCAACGGTCAGGTCATCGTCATATTGTCGTCCAGTATGCTGTGCCACCGTACATTCTCTCTAAAGTAATTTTTTTTGTATCGAGACAACAGTCGATGAAATAATCTTCTTCAACGTTGCGGCAACATTATATCCAGTAATTGCGCTGGCTTCAAAATAAGGCACCTGCAATCTACTATTGAGATCCTGCTGAAGAACAGAAATTGGCAACACAGGAATTCCATGATCTTTTAAATCCACTTTATTGTATTGCATGACCAACGGAATTTTAAAAATAGATTCCTTGTATGCTTGCAGATTTTCATGGAGCTGATTCAGTGAACGGATATTCTTTTCTCGCTGTTTCTCCATGGCGTCTGCGACAAAAACGATTCCGTCCACACCTTTCAGCACCAACTTTCTGGTCGCATTGTACTTAACCTGACCAGGTACGGTATAAAGCTGTATTTTAATATCATACCCTTTAATCTGTCCCATATGAAAGGGAAGAAAATCAAAGAACAAAGTCCGATCGCCATGAGTCTTCAAACTCACCATTTCCGATTGGATCTGTTCCCTGAATTTACGATTGATATACTCAAGGTTTGTTGTTTTTCCGCAACGACCAGGTCCATAATAAACAATTTTGACCTGGACTACCTTATCTTTTAAGTTGATAAAACTCAACCTGCCACCCCCAAGCTTTTATTTCAGTCAAAACACATGACTACTAACCAATCTTAATTCAATAACAAAGGTACGTCTCAAGGGTATCCCTATTCCTGCCTGTCCCAAACCTTCTTGATCTGATCTATGGCCTCAACGACATTCAACCTGAGGAATCCCAAAGAGATATCCCTTCCGAACATGGTTATCAATAAAAGCTCATCATCAATTTTACTAAAATGAATATTCGAATCCTGCCCCTTATGAAAGAGAAGTGAGAATTCAGTTTCACCAACTAATTTTGCCATGGCATCCACGGTCGCAAAATTACCTGCGGCCAGGGCAGCAAAGGAATAAATATCATATTTACTCTTCGAATTATCTTTAACCGTGATAATATTTCCCGCCATATCAATGATAATGGCACAATCAACGCCGAGCTTTATCAATTTCTGGGTTAAAATTTCTTCAATTGCTTCCAGCTGTTCCTGACTTACAATACCATAATTCATTCTCTACCTCTTTATTCTTGATTGAAGCCCGTTGAAATCGGAACCTGCTTTTTCTCAATCCACACCTTTAAACAATATGGACTTTTTTTACGAAACAGCCAAAAGCGAACACTCACTGCCGATTTTGGGATCGGTTATTACTTTAACAACGTATGTGATATACTTTGCGGCTCTCTCTTTGTGAAGAGAGAAAACATTGTTACATACATTATTTGTCAATATACGACAGTTTTTTTTTGATATGAAGCTATTTTTTTAGTTTATTGTTAAAAATCGTCTCATTTTATTACTCAGACCATAAAATAACACCACAAAAGATCTTCTGTTAATGCATCTTTAAAGACATATCGATAATGGAAAAGAACTGTACAATCCGTCAGACATCTGAAGCCTCATGCACATGAACCACATTAAACCGATCCAGACGACCCGTGGGGTCAAACAATATCCAAAGCTTATCCTACTTTAGAAGGATAAAGCAAACTTTTCTCTTACATTTTCGACATTGCGACAAAAAAATGACATCCGCCAAGAACAGGCATGGAAAAATTTCCGTAAAAATAGAACCAGCCCAACTTCCCCATCTTTCTGAGGGCACCTTTCTGATCGACAGCCATTGTCATCTTGACATGGATGCCTACCAAGATGACCTAGACACCCTTCTTCAACAAGCATATCAAAACCATATTCGTACTATAATCAGTGTTGGCATTGACGAAAAAAGCTCTCGCCAGGCAATCTCTTTAGCCGCAAAATACAACATGGTCAAGGCAACCATTGGTGTGCATCCCCATGATGTAGCTCATATCCTGCCTCATACCTTAGACACCTTAGCAAATCTCGCAGAAGAGAACAGCAAACACATTGTAGGCTATGGCGAGATTGGGCTTGACTATGTCAAAAACTACACCGCCCCCGATATACAACGCACCCATTTTCGCTCACAATTATCCCTGGCTAAAGAATTGAAGCTCCCTGTCATTGTCCATGACCGTGAGGCCCACGAGGATACTTTACGCATCCTCATGGAAGCAGCTCCTTACGAATATGGCGGTGTCATGCATTGTTTTTCAGGTAACATGACCTTGGCCAAACAGGTACTGGATCTTGGTTTCCACATCTCGATTCCAGGGGTCGTTACCTTCAAAAATGCCGCAGACCTCCAGGAGGTAGCAAAACAGACACCTCTGATGTCGCTGCTTGTCGAGACAGATGGCCCTTTCCTGTCCCCTGTCCCTCGGCGCGGCAAACGTAACGAGCCCACATTCCTACTCTATACCGCCCAGATGATCGCAGACTTACGTGACATCCCGATCAATGAAGTTGCAAGACAGACCAGCGCCAACGCCATGAAACTTTTCCGACTTCCTGGAACCTTGACGACGTGAAAAAAATGATTGACTGTAACCTGCAAGATATTCGAGAAAAGATTTTAACAACAGCTATCAAATGCGGACGCGATCCTGCCACTATCCAGCTGGTCGCTGTCTCCAAAAAATTTCCAGCAGCCGATATTCAGGAAGCAATACGGGCCGGCCAACTCCTTTTTGGAGAAAACTACATTCAAGAAGCAGCACAGAAAAAGACAGAAATCGGTGACACGGCCTCATTCCATTTCATCGGACACTTGCAAAGCAACAAGGCAAAACTGGCAGCTCAGATCTTTCAGATGATAGAAACCGTTGATCGCGTTAAGCTGGCAACCGCACTTAATAAGGAACTCAAACTTCTAGGCAAGAGCCTGGATATCCTCGTCCAGGTTAATATTGGCCAAGAACCCCAAAAGTCAGGAGTGCTCCCCCAAGACGCCGAAAATCTGCTCAAGCAACTTATCCCATTATCTAATTTGAGAATACGCGGACTCATGACCATTCCTCCACATCATGACAACCACGAACATGCCCGTCCGCACTTCCAAGCGCTGCGAATGTTGGCTGAAGAACTGAAAAGGAAAGCTTATTTCTTCGACAACAAGCATGTGGAGTTATCCATGGGCATGTCCAGTGATTACACCATTGCCATAGAGGAAGGCGCCACTCTTATACGAATAGGAACCGCTCTTTTTGGACATCGTCCGGTAAAATAAGAAGAAACACTTTTTCAAGAGCAAGTTACGTTTCCCGCTTGAGGAGACATAGAGACATGAACAGCAAACATCATCACAAACAGCTTCTTTATGGTCTTAACGCCTTCTCATCAAAACAAAAATAACTACGCATATTCAGTCACATCTGTCAAATTTCTAACAGATATATTCTCAAAACACTTCAAACACCTACCTGCAGGTGCAGACAGATATCACACAATCTGAAAGAATAAAAAAATCGCATCGCCGCCTTTTTCCAACTACCTATCGTTCCCTCCTTGACAGAGTCAACTTTTTTTAGTATTTTTTACTGTTTTTAAGTTAAGATAGAATTTATTTTATCAAATATTATCGCTACCATTTTGCGACCTTGCGTACTGTTATATTTGGATATTTTGCTTCAATAACTGTCATTATAATCAGCTATTATTATTAAAGCTAAGTGATATTATTATTTTTGTAACACTGTAACTATTCATGTTTGAGAATCTGACAGACAGGCTGGAAGGGGTCTTCAAAAAACTCCGCGGCCACGGCAAGCTGACTGAAGAAAACATTCAAGATGCCATGGGCGAAGTGCGCATGGCCCTTCTTGAAGCCGATGTCAACTTCAATGTAGTAAAGCAGTTCATTGCCACGGTTACCGAAAAGGCCGTGGGAGTTGAAGTCAGTCAGGCCTTGTCTCCAGGCCAGCAAATCATCAAAATAGTCCATGAGGAACTGGTAGCCCTTCTCGGTGGGAATACGGAACAAATTAGGCTTGATGGCCGCCAGCCGGTCATCATCATGATGGCAGGTCTGCAGGGTTCAGGAAAAACGACCACATCAGGCAAACTTGCCCGCATGCTTAAGGAGAAGGGAAGAAGACCGTATCTGGTTCCAGCCGATGTTTATCGACCCGCAGCCATCGAACAGTTGCAGATCCTTGGCGGGAAGATTGATGTCCCGGTACATCCATCCACTACTGAGACCAAGCCGGTGGATATCTGCCGACAGGCTGTGGCAGTTGCCAGAGCGAAGAACTACGACACTCTGATCATTGATACTGCAGGCCGCCTCCATGTCGACGAACTTCTCATGGGTGAGTTGAAAGAGATTCAGGCAGCCATCCGACCTTCTGAGGTTCTTTTCGTGGCCGATGCCATGACCGGACAGGATGCAGTTACCGTTGCCGGCAAGTTCAACGAGGATCTGGAAATAACCGGTGTGGTTCTCACCAAGATGGAAGGTGACGCCCGTGGCGGCGCAGCCCTTTCCATCAAGAATGTCACTGGTAAGCCCATCAAGTTTACAGGTGTAGGCGAAGGTCTGGACGCACTGGAAATTTTCCATCCCGACCGGACAGCTTCACGCATCCTGGGCATGGGCGACGTCCTCACCCTGATTGAAAAGGCCGAGGCCGTTGTTGACAAGAAGAAAGCCGACAAACTGATCAACAAGCTCCGGCAGAACACCTTTACCTTGGAAGATTTTCTCGACCAGATCCAGCAGATCAAAAAAATGGGATCGTTGGAGCAGATTATGGCCATGATTCCAGGGATCAACAAGCTCAAGCAGCTGAAAGATGCACCACAGCCGAACGAGAAAGAGCTGTCCAAGACCGAGGCCATTATTCGCTCCATGACCAGGAAAGAGCGACATAATTATGCCATCATCAATACCAGTCGCCGGCAACGGATAGCAAGTGGCTCCGGCACAGATGTGGCCGATGTCAATCGGGTCATTAAAAGCTATTCAACCATGCTGAAGATGATGCAGAAGATGCGCGGCAAACCCGGATTGATCACTGGTCAGAAAAGGCGGAAGCTGCCGAAAGGATTACGCAAAAATTAAGCACACTTTCTGATGCAGACAGTCAGAGAATATTCAGAAGTTATTCAAAATTTTTTAAATACATCAAAGGAGTTATCAGTAATGGCAGTTAGAATTCGTTTAACCAGGCTTGGCAGAAAAAAACACCCCTTCTATCGTATTGTAGTTGCCGACAGTGAGCGTCAGCGTGATGGAAAATTCCTCGATATCGTAGGAACCTACGATCCGATGCAGAATCCTGCCGCCATTACTATCAACAATGTGAAGCTCCAGGACTGGATTGGCAGAGGCGCCTTACCATCCACTACAGTTCAGAGTTTGATCAAAAAAACTCCAGTCAGCGAATAACGGGTTATGCAAGAACTGGTCACCTATATTGCCAGATCGCTGGTAGACAATCCCGATGCGGTAAATGTCACCATGAGTGAAGAAGATGACACCATCACCATCGGGCTGGCTGTAGCCAAAGAAGATCTCGGCAAGGTGATCGGCAAACAGGGGCGAACCGCAAGGGCAATGCGTTCTCTCCTTGCGGTCACAGCCGGGAAGGAGAACAAGCGATCAAGGCTTGATATTCTGGAATAATATCCAAAAAGCCATGATTGACGATTTTATATATCCTGCTGAAACGTATCTACTGATCGGAAAAATTATTGAACCGCACGGTCTTAAAGGTGAGGTAAAAATTTTTTCTTATGCAGGGCAGCCGGAAAATATCAAAAGTTACAAGAAATTGTTTTTAGTAACCTTATCCGGAGAACTTTCCCAAGCCTATAGTATGGAAAAGTGCCGGGTTAAGGGAAAATCAGCCATTGTGCGATTGACCTCAGTCAATGACCGGAATGGAGCTGAAGCGATAACCGGAACGGGTGTGTTAATCCTGAAAGAGGATCTTCCACAGCCAGGACAAAATGAATTTTACCTGTATCAAATGGAAGGCCTGACCGTCATAACCGTCGACGGTCGCAGACTTGGAACAGTAACAAGCATCATGTCCAATGGCGCACAAGATCTGTTGGTGGTTCAAGATGACGATGAGGAGTATCTGATTCCCATCCTTGATAGTATTATCATCCACCATGATACCGAAAAGATTGTAATAGCGCCTCCGCCAGGACTTCTGGAGATAAACTCCGGGGACAGCTTACTTTAGTGTCTATTGGCACTATGATTTTTGACATACTGACCATATTTCCAGCGCTGTTGGATTCACCATTGAATGAATCCATCATTCGCCGAGCCAGACAGGAAGAAAAGATCCGTATTGATATCACCGATATCCGGAATTTTTCTTTGGACAAACATGCCATGACCGACGACAGGCCTTTTGGCGGCGGTGAAGGAATGGTCATGAAACCGGAACCTCTAACTGCTGCTCTGCGCGCAGTGCAGCAGAAAAATGGATCAGGCAGGGTTATCCTCCTTAGTCCACAAGGTCGTGCATACACGCAAAGGGTTGCTGAAGAGCTCAGCTCATTGTCTCATCTGATTCTGGTATGCGGCCGATATGAAGGTGTTGATGAGCGTTTTGTGGACGCTTACGTAGATGATGAAATATCGGTTGGTGATTATATTCTTACCGGTGGTGAACTTGCGGCCATGATTGTGATTGATTCCGTGACCAGACTTCTTCCCGGAGTTCTTGGGTGTGCAGAGTCTGCAACCAAGGATACATTCAGCAGAAATTTACTCAAGCACCCGCAATTTACGCGACCACGTGTTTTTGAAGAACAGGAGATACCTGAGGTTCTTCTCTCTGGGAACCATGAAGCAATTGAGCAATATCGGTTCCTGATATCAGTACAGCGCACTCTGGATCGACGACCAGAATTATTAAAACAAACTGATTTCAGCAAAAAAGAAATAAAACTGCTAAAAAATCATGGTTTATACCAAAAGATAGAGGCATTACAGTCACGCCCAAATGAGTAAGGAAAAACCAAGAGCCATTGACATTGCCCTTATTCATTATCCTGTTATAAATAAAACTGGAGATACCATAGGCTCAGCAGTAACCAATCTTGATGTGCATGATATCGCCCGGGCAGCACGGACATTTGGAGTGGATAATTACTATATTGTTACCCCTTATACCGATCAGCACACACTGGTTCAGGAAATTCTCGATCACTGGCAGACAGGCTATGGGGCAACATACAATCCCGCTCGCAAATCAGCTCTTGACCGAGTTAAAATTACAGGATCACTAGAGACAACCATTAACCTGGTCACTGAACAGAGAGGCAAGAAGCCATTACTCCTGACTACGAGTGCTCGAGTCCAGAAAAATAGTATCAGCTACCGGGATGCCCGAAGGCGCATCGAAGCAGGAGAGCCAATTATTCTCTTGTTTGGAACAGCCCATGGACTATCCCCGGAGATAAATGAGACAGCGGATTACACCCTGCCTCCAATTGAAAGTACAACCGGCTATAATCACCTTTCTGTCCGTTCAGCAGTCTCGATCATCCTTGATCGACTTCTTGGCATCCAGGAGGAATTATAAATTTAATGGAAATTTTGAAAAAAAGATCTTTTCGAGCTTTCTTATAAGATAGTGGTCAACAACCATTTCCTTCAACACACCTTAACGTAGAGTAAAATTATGAGCGTAATACTTGACAGAATCAATCAGGAGCAGATGCGTTTTGATCACCCGGATTTTCGTTCCGGAGACACCGTACAGGTTCACATCCGGATCATTGAGGGGAACAAAGAGCGGGTACAGATGTTCCAGGGCGTTGTAATTAAACGAAAAAATGGGACAATGGATGCCTCGTATACTGTACGGAAAATGTCCCACGGCGTTGGCGTTGAAAAGACATTTGCCCTGCACAACCCCAGAATTGAGCAGATTGATGTAGTTACCCGTGGTCGTGTCCGCCGTTCACGCCTTTACTATCTGCGAAGCAGACGAGGCAAGGCAGCACGTATTCAGGAACGAAAATTTATCAAATAATTACTTCTTCTTAAGTCTAAACAATACGTTGCAACGAATTGAAGAGATTCTCTCCTCCATCGTTCCAGATACGAATGACACCTTTCTTCTAGAACGAACCCTGCGCACAAGAGGTTTTTCTTGTGTTGCAGGGTTGGATGAAGTTGGCCGTGGACCACTGGCTGGACCAGTGGTCGCAGCCTGTGTTGTTTTGCCACCACACTGCGACTTTTCACTTTATCTTGACTCCAAAAAACTCTCCCACAACAGGCGTTGCCTCCTGGCCGGAACACTCTCCGAAATCGGCGCCTTGATGGGTGTTGGTATTGTTTCCATCGCAACTATTGATCGAATTAATATCCTGCAGGCATCTCTTCTGGCCATGAAAAGGGCCATAGAGAATCTGGCCAGCACACTGCCAGCACCTGACTTTCTATTGATTGACGGCAAGTTCAAGATCCCCATGGACACCCCCCAGTTCACCCTGATTAAAGGTGAATCAAAAAGCGCCTCCATTGCCGCCGCCTCCATTCTTGCCAAGGTAACACGTGACGCCCTGATGGATGAACTGGCTACACAATTTCCTGTCTACAATCTCTCTCGGAACAAAGGATATCCCACTCGGGAACATCGCAAGGCCATCGTAAAATATGGTCCTGCGCCATGCCATCGCAAGACATTTAAAGGGGTTAAGGAATTTGTCTGACCGCAGGAGAAACATCCTTGGCCAACGAGGTGAAGATTTGGCCGTAAAGTTCCTTCTAAATGCGGGTTATCAGATTATTATACGAAATTACAGAAACTATTACGGTGAAATTGATATCATTGCCAGAGAAGCCAAGAGTTTGGTTTTTGTCGAGGTCAAAACCAGAAAAAACGAGCTATTCAGTCATCCTTGTGAAGCCGTTACCAGAAAAAAACAGATCAAAATCAGCAAGGTGGCCATGGCTTATCTGGCAGAAAAAAATCTGGCTGAAATCGCTGCCAGATTTGATGTAGTAGCCATTCTCTTACCAGACAATGCCCCTCCAAAAATTGATCTCATCCAGAACGCCTTTGATCTGAGCGATGCTTTTTGACAGCCATGCCGGATGCCTTCCCGGCATGAGAACACAGAAAAATCCAGACCATCACCATACGGTTTCTCAATTGCAACCTTAACTTTTTCAGAAATCATCGTTTTCAAGAATTGCTATGCGCCACATTGCCATCACCATGGGTTGTCCAGTCGGAATCGGGCCTGAAATACTACTAAAATTTTTCAACCAAACAGACAGGTCTTCAAAATATGCTCCTGTGATACTCGGTGATATCGGTGTCCTGCAACGCTGTGCGACTGAGCTAAAGATCAATGCTCAGTTTCTGGCATGGCATCCTGGAACCCCAATCAGAACAGAACAGATCCCTGTCCTTGAGCTGTCCCATCTCAATACCCATGATTTGATCTGGGGCCACCCGACAATTGCTACCGGCAAGGCCATGGTCAGCTATATTGAAAAGGCTGTCAGCCTCATCCTCAATGGAACCTTCTCGGCCATGGTTACCTGCCCCATCTCCAAAGCAAGTTTGAACCGTGCCGGATACTCCTTCCCCGGTCATACTGAGATGCTGGCCGCACTCACCCAAAGTCCCAATTACGTCATGATGATGGCCGGCAGCAGCCTGCGCGTTACCCTGGCCACCATTCACTGCTCACTGGCTTCGGTTCCATCCCGTCTTAACATAGAAACTCTGACCGCCCTTATACAGACTACAAACACTGCCCTGCGCTGTGACTTTGGCATCTCTTCCCCTCGAATTGCTGTGGCTGCCCTGAATCCCCACGCCGGAGAATCCGGTCTTTTCGGCAATGAAGAAGATGAGATTATTTTGCCGGCAATTCAGATAATGCAGGCATTCGGGATTCAAGTTCAGGGCCCCTTTCCTCCCGATACCATTTTCTTCAAGGCCGCGTCAGGAATGTATGATGCGGTAATTTGCATGTACCATGATCAGGGCCTGATCCCGTTCAAACTTCTTCATTTCAAGGACGGGGTGAATGTCACCTTGGGGCTGCCTATAGTCAGGACCTCTGTTGACCATGGAACGGCCTATGATATCGCCGGAAAAGGACTGGCAGACCCGGCAAGCCTTTCTGCTGCCGTGGATCTGGCTGCCTCAATTGCCGTCAACCGGGAGACTGTTCAAAAAGATAATCAGGAGTCGAATCACATCAATTCTGGCAGCCAAACACCATCCTGACCTTGTCACAAGATTGCGGGCAACGATCTTTTTACCTTTTTCATCTCTCCCTCTCCCTTGCATCTCGCATGACTGTGATTAAAATTCTCAACTGTGCAACTGACGCATTTTTTTAATTCATTATTTTCGTGTCTTTCATCTATTTTTGTGGGTATCTAAAACATGAACATGGTAAGTTGAAGACAGAGTATAATGCAAGAAATAATATGGTTCGATATCAAATGAATAAAGGATTACTCATAGTATTTGAAGGGATCGACGGCACCGGGAAATCAACCCAGATGTCATTGTTGGCAAGTTCCCTGAAGAAAAATGGACTTGCCGTTATTGAGACCAGAGAACCCACAAACGGACAATTCGGTCAACAGATCAGAGCCCTTTACGCCAACAGAAATGGCATCTCCCGGGAAGAGGAATTGGAGCTCTTTATCGCTGACCGACAAGAGCATGTCCACGATCTACTCATACCCGGGCTGCAGGAAGGAAAGATTATCCTCTGTGACCGCTATTTTCTCTCCACAGCTGCCTATCAGGGAGCTGTCGGCTTTTCTCCAGCGGAGATCATTGAAAGAAACAGTTTTGCTCCCTCTCCTGATTTGGCCCTGCTCTTCTGCGCCCCTCCAAAACTCGGTATTGAACGGATTACAACAGGACGTGGAGACTCACTTAATGACTTTGAGCAGGAGGCGAGCCTGCAAAAAGTAGCCGCCATTTTTGACAATCTGGAACTCCCTTATATTCAGCGTATTGACGCCTCTGGTTCCATTGATGCCGTCCATCAGGCCGTGCTGCAGGCCGTCACCCCCTTGTTGCGCAACATGATTCAGAATGCGTAAAATGACATCCTTCATCAGCCGCTATGCGCTCTGCCTTCTGTGTGTTCTCAGTCTGCAGACAGCACTGACCAGTTGTGCCGGTAAGGAACTGCCGCCCCCTGCTCCTGATTCAATCGCTCCTGCACCCGCAATCACTCCTGCACCTGCGCCACCACAATCACAGGATGCTGCAGGTGAAAGTACAGATCTTGCCTGTTCCTATTTTTATTTTCTCTGGGGAAGCCACGCTGAGAGTAACAATAAATACAGTGAGGCTCAAGAGGCCTATGAAAAAGCTCTCATCTGTGACCCTGATGCTGAATATATCCTCAAAAAGCTTCCTGTACTCCTTATCAAAATGGGGAAACAACAGGCAGCGGCACAATGGCTAAGGGAGGCCACCAAAAAGAACCCAGACGATATTGACAGCCAACTGCTTCTGGCACGTCTGGATATTAATTCCGGCGACATGAATGAAGCTATCCTGATTTACGAAAAAATCCTTGAGCTTGCCCCTGACAACAGTACCGTACGACTTCGTCTTGGCTACCTCTATAGCCAACAGGGTCGTTATAAAGAGGGAGAGAAAACCATCAAGCTTCTTCTGATCAAAGATCCGAACTCGTACTTTGCCCTCCTCTATCTTGCTCGTCTTGCTATTCAATCAGCTGATTATGACACCGCTGCTACCCTCTATGAAAAAATTCTGCCCTTAAACTGGTCTCCAGAGTTGGTCTATGAAATGGCCGAATTTTATGGCATGCGTGAGCAATATAAACGGGTCGAACAATTGTATGCATCTATTCTGGCGAAAGAACCAGGGAATGAGCAGGCAGCCCTTGGCCGCGTCCATGCCCTTCTTCTCATCGACCAGGAGCAGAAGGCCTTGGAAGAACTTACCAGAATTCGCGCCCTGAGCAGTAAACCCACCGATATTGATCTTATCTCCAGCCGGATACTCATTCGCATGCAGAATTTTGACAAGGCTAATGTCCTGCTGGAAAAAATCCTGGCCAGAGAAGAGTCCTCTGCAGCCCGATACATGCTGGCAGTAATTCGGTATGAACAAAACAAGCAAGAGGCAGCGCTGGCACATCTCAGAAAAATAAGCCACGACGACAAGGAATTTGAAAATAGTATTGCCCTGCAGACCAAGATACTGAGTGAGCTGAAAAGAGCGCCTGAAGCGATCGCCCTTCTCAAAAAGTTAATTGAGAGCGCAAACCGCCGCCAGCCCCTCTACTACAGTCTTCTGGCTGGTGTCCATGTAAATCAGAACCAGCTTGCCAGCGGCCATGAAATCCTGAAAAAGGGAATCGAACGATACCCGGACAATGTCCAACTCTTTTTTGAGTACGGACTTCTACTGGAGCAGGAAGGAAAACAGAACGAGGCCATATCCAGCATGGAAAAAGTGATTGAGCTACAATCTGACCATGTGGAAGCCTTAAATTATCTTGGATACACCTGGGCCGACAACAATGTCCATCTTAAAAAGGCATTGGAGTACATAAAAAAAGCCATTGCCCTCAAACCAGACAATGGCTATATCCTTGACAGTCTTGGTTGGGTCTATTTTCACATGGGAGATCTGGAAAAGGCCAGAATAGAATTAGAACATGCCATAGCCCTAGAACCCGACGACCCCTATATCCAGGAACATCTTGGCGATATCTACCAGGCGTCCGGTCAAAAGAAGAAGGCGCTGACTGCTTATCGTAGAGCCAAAGAACTGTTCAAAGAACTGCAGATGAAAGAGAAAATACAGCAAAAAATCGATGAAATTAAATAAGGTGCTTAGAGCTCAGGTGCGCCAAACCCTTTTCAGACTCATTCTGACCTTACTGGTCCTGCTCATACAAAGCTGTGCCGGAAAACCCTGGACCAGCCCGGTGGCTGACAGCGAGACCGGGCTCATCACCCAGACTTTTGAAGAAATGCAAGAGCGGGATGCCTCCTGTTTCTCTTGTCTGGACGCGAAGACAATGCTTTCCTGGGACACCCCTGGAGAAGATCGATCTATTGTGGGCTTTCTCCAGTTGATGCTCCCGGCATCAGTAAAATTCGTGATACTGAATCCTCTGGGCCAACCTCTTTACGCCCTGGTCAATAACGGCCAGGATTTTCAGTCTATCAATACAAGCTTGAAGCAGCACATCATCGGCAAAATCGGCTCGTTGGCCACGCAAAACAAGATCCCGAAGTCTCTGCTCTCTGAGAACTGGGGTTATTGGCTGACAGGAAGACTCCATGAGCAGGGAGCAACGATTGAGGCCATCCACCAAGATGGATCAGGGCGAGGTGTGTGGATTACGATGCGCTATCAGGACGAGGCGTCCCTGAATAAAAGCCACCTCTTGATTCAACCGGCCACAAGGCAACTACTGACCCGTATTCTTGTTGATCGTGACGGAGAAACCATTGCCACCATCTCCTACGATCGCCGGAATGAACAGAATAACTGTGCGCCGGTCAGCAGGATCAACATCAGCGACTTGCCATACGGCTCACAGCTCAGCATCGATTTCACAGAGATCTTTACCGATCGCTCTTTTTCTGCGGCTAATTTCAGGCTGAAGGTACCAGCAGACTATGAGACTCAGGAGCTTCCTTAGACAGTTGGGAATTCGAGCTATTCTTTCTCCACTACTCCTTTATCACCTGCCATTCAATATCGACTCAACTGTTTTTTCACCAACCTTCCGCGTGAAGATTGCAGCCAGAAGCGGGGCAATTTCCCCCATCTCATCTTCAAGCAATAAAAAGCTTGGCAAAGGTTTTGCTTTGACCAACTGGACCCGGGACTGATCCACAAAAGAAGCGGGAAGCAACGTTGCATATTTCCTGTTTTCCGGAAGGTCACACAGGGTTGCGAGGACATCAAGCATGTTGCCCCAGTACTCTCCCTGCCCCAGATGTTCAATAATCTGCATAACGGCGGTGGATGCTGAGAGGTAGTATTCCGGCAGAAGGGCTGACATCCCGGCAACGCACGTCTGTTCGGAAGCAAAACAACGACAGGAAAATGGCCGCGCCTCATAAATCAAGCAACAACCATCCTCCAGAAAAGGGCAGGGTGACATATTCCCATACTGTTCCGACTGCACATCCTCACCCTGCAGACAGGCGCCGGCAAAATCATTGGTGGTCATCCGGGGACGGCAGGTGGTCCCTTTTTTCTGCAGCCCCTCGGCAAGCCACAATTCACGCCCATTTTCCCGAATCAGGCGATGAATAACCTCCCCTTCAATAGCCGTAACGGTCACATTCTGGGTACAGCAGACCGCACAGTTTTTTTTACAGGCAAAGGTTAACCCGGGCGACCACTCGGCAAAGGCATCATAAATGCCATGCAGGATTTCTTCTTTCAACGGTAACATATTACCTCAACAGCCAGCCCTGTAACAACCCGTTCAGGGTCAAACGGAACATATCCAAAGATCCTTATGGTTTTTCACTGTTTCCGGCATCTGCACCGTCAGAGGAATTTACAAAAAGGACATATAAATTCTCCTCTTTGAAAAATACCTGTTGCAGGTCATAATGTCGATTCGGCACTAACTCTAGAACCACTCTAATCTTGTGAGAATTCACATTCCTCTCCACCCTAACCTGCTTAACAAATTTACCTGTTGAAGGTATGACCTCCGGCACATTCTCCCCAAGGATTGCATCCATAAAATCGCAGACGATACTAGGCATTCCCTCTTCAATACCAAAGATCACAGGGGGATGAAAGTTACTCAATTTAAACACTATCTTTTCCCCTTTATCAGGGGTTTGCTCATAGGAAATAGTATGGATCAAAAGTTGTGACGACGCAGAAAGCGATGGTTTTTTTTCAGAACCAACGGGAGGTGCAACAAGTGGCGGCGTATTTTTTCTCTCTTCCTCCTGCGGAAATGCGGTTGCCTCCTTTTTCACCTTCCCGAGAGAAGGGGTAACTTTTTCAGAAACAAGGTCATTTTTTTTCGTCTTCCCGACTGGCTGTTCGCGTTGTTGCTTAGTCTCCTTCTGCCCGGCATGAAAAATCGTAATAATCAAGCTGTTATCTTTTTCCCGAAAATCCTGGGAAAAGTCATAGTCACCTGCAGGAACGAGATCAATAACAACCCTGGTCTTGAGCTGGGGGTCAGTATGCATCCCGGTCCTGATTGCCGAGACCAGATTCCCCTTAACCTTCATCACTCCCTTGACTGATGTGGAATGACGGGTATCATAAAAATCAAAAACAACTTTTGGAGACTCTCCTTGAATGGCGAATATTTTGGGGATATATGGGCCATTGAGTTTAAAGGTGATGGTTTCCCGACTACTGCTTTCCCGGTCAAAGGAAATATTTTCAAGCAGGGCGCCACTCTCTTCAGCACAACTCTGAACAACAGGCAAGGCAAGAAAAACGATAACAGCCAGTATAAGAAGATGGATAGCTTGACGCATATCATGACCCATGGGAAGCCTGGCTGGAAGAGGCCGGCAACTTCTCTGCCTGCTCAAGGAAACCGGCAGAAATAACAAATTTATGATACGACCTTTAATTTTCATAATGCAACCCTTATTCAAGATAACATACTATTTTTATTCGAACAAATACATCTTTAACTTGAATACATTATCCGCCCTTGTAAAGTCAACTTATTTCCAGTAAATCTGCAGATGAAATATAAATACGAGAGACAGACACCGGACCGACCGTCCCTTTCAATGATACCATAAACAATTTCCTGAAGACTCCCCCATGCAAGCTAAAATAGCTCGAAACAAACTTCTTCCTTTTGTCACCAAACCAGGGCGTTACCTGGGACATGAACATAATGCAATCATTAAGGACTGGGACCAGACCCTGGTTCACTGCGCCCTCATCTTCCCTGATCTCTATGAAGTTGGCATGTCCCATCAGGGCCTGCAGATCCTCTACCACATTCTCAACGGCCAGGAAAGGGTACTGGCGGAGCGGAGTTATTGTCCGGACCGGGACATGGAGAAATTATTGCAGGAGAGACAAACTCCTCTCGCATCGCTGGAATCAGACCACGCCCTGGCAGACTTTGATATCATTGGCATCACCCTGCCCTATGAACTGTGCTACAGTAATATTATTACCATCCTCAATCTTGCCGGAATTCCTCTGTGGTCCAAAGACCGGGATGAATCATCTCCCCTTATCCTTGGCGGCGGCTCCTGCTCCATGAACCCGGAACCGGTTGCCGATTTCTTCGATGCTATCCTGCTCGGCGACGGCGAAGAAGCGCTGGTGGAGATCACCACCATGGTAGGCCAGGCCAAAGAGAACAACCTCTCAAGAGCAGAACTGCTATCTCGGCTGGCCACCATCCAGGGGCTCTATATCCCCTCTTTTTTCCAACCTCAATATACTGACCAGGGAACTATTCGCGAGATCTTGACCCTGCAAAGTGACATTCCCCATGTTCAGCGCAGAATTTTATCCGACCTTTCCTACACCGAACACCTGAAACGACCACTGGTGCCCAATGCCAAGATCGTCCATGACCGTCTGGGAGTGGAGATCGCTAGAGGATGCACCAGGGGCTGTCGCTTCTGTCAGGCTGGAATCATTTACAGACCGGTCAGGGAGCGCAGCCCGGAACAGGTCATGGACATTGCTCGCTCGGCACTGAGTGACAGCGGATTTGACGAGTTGGCGCTTCTCTCCCTGTCCACCGGCGATTATTCCTGTATTGAACCGCTCCTGACACAACTGATGGACAATTTTGCAGCTGACTATGTCTCGGTCTCCATGCCCTCCATGCGCGTGGGCACCCTGACCGAATCGGTTATGGATCAGATCAAACGGGTACGCAAAACCGGATTTACCCTGGCGCCCGAGGCAGGTAGCGAACGCTTGCGCCGCTTCATCAACAAGGGCATCACCGAGGAAGATCTGCTGACTACCTGCCGGGACGCCTTCCGTCTGGGCTGGAAAATCATGAAGTTCTACTTTATGATCGGCCTGCCTACTGAGACGGAAGAAGACATCGACGCCATTGCAGAACTGGCAAAAAAGGCCAAACAGGAGGGCGATAAAGACGGACGCGGACGCCGCCAGATCAATGTCAGCGTTGGCACCTTTGTGCCCAAACCCCACACCCCATTCCAGTGGGCGCAACAGATCAGTATTGATGAAAGCCGGGAAAAGATCAGACGCATCAAAGGAGCCCTGCCCCGCAGCGGCATCAACCTGAAATGGCATGACCCTGAGCAGAGTTTTCTGGAAGGAGTTTTCTCCAGGGGTGATCGCAGACTGGCCAAACTCCTTGAGACGGCCTGGAAGGATGGGGCACGCCTCGATGGCTGGTCTGAACACTTTCATTTGAGCATCTGGCGGGCAGCCGGCGAAAAGTGCGGCCTGCCCCTTGACACCTTCCTGCGCCCGCGTGACCCGAACGAGGTTCTCCCCTGGCAGCATCTGCACAGCGGCATCGAGACCACCTTTCTGCAAGAAGAACTGGCAAAGGCCCACAGCGAGACCTATACTCCGGACTGCCGCTATAATGGCTGCCAGCAGTGCGGACTCTGTGATTTTAAAAAGATCAGGCCCATTGTCCATGGCAGAAAGGCGGGAGACAGTGACGAGAAACAAGCTATCCCTCCAACAATAACGCCCGCAAGTCAAACCGTTAGTCATACAGTATCAGCAACTGAGGAGAATCATTTCAAGTACAATGTCATCTACTCACGCACAGGCGACATCTGTTTTCTCGGCCATCTGGAGTTCTTGCAACTGGTCTTCCGGGCTCTGCGGAGGGCGGGAATCACCACCCATTTTTCTCAAGGATTCAACCCCTCACCCAAGATCTCTTTTGGACTGGCCCTGCCGGTTGGCACTGAAAGTCTGGCCGAATACTTTATCATGGATCTTCCAACCCCACTCAAATCACCTGAGGACACTGTATTACAGCTCAACAGACAACTCCCGCCAGAACTGACGGTGCAGTCCGTAACCCTGCACTCGGGCAAGGTTCCCCAGAGCCTGCAAAGCAGCTATACCATCACCTGTCCGCGACCCTTATCACCAGAAGAACTTTCCCGCATAGATGACTTCATGGGCAGAACGGAATTCCCCATCACCCGCAGTCGTAAAGGGAAGAAGTCAGAGTTTGACATCCGTCCTCTGGTGGTGGCCATCACCTCGGAAACAGCAGATACCCTCAGGCTGGAGCTTCTTTACACCAGCAGCCTGCCTGGCGTTAAACCCGTTGAGATCCTGACCCAGATTCTGAAAATGGACGCGGTAAGCGCCGCCACCAGCAAGGTGCTCAAAACCTCCTGGCACAGCATCGCAGAGGATAAAAAAGCAACATGATCAAAGGCCGAATCATGAGTCACATCATCCTGATTCTTATGGTCATCACCTTCTGGCCGGGGCCAGTGCAGAGTGCCGCAGCCCCCCCTTTGCCAATCCTAATTCAGCAGACCAGGTTCATCGCCTATACCCCCCGCAGCTTTTCCATTGGTGGCGGCAAGATACGTGCTGCCACTGCGGCCGGCATCAGAGAGGATCTCACCCTGCTGCGACCTTTCTTTAACGGTGTGATCACCTACTCCACAACCAGCGGCCTGGATGCCGTTCCCCGGATTGCCCATGAGCTTGGTTTTCGGGCGGTCATCCTGGGCATCTGGGACCCCTCATCCGAGACCGAGATCGACAACGTCATCCATGCCGCCCAAAAACACCCTGCCCTGATTGTTGCGATTATTGTCGGCAACGAAGGGCTGTACACCCGACGATACCTACCGCAGGACGTCGACAAGGCCATGCAGCGGATCAAGAAAGAGTGCCCAGAGATGGCAGTCACCACCTCCGAGCCTTTTTTCCTTTATTTTGAAAAAGAGTACACCAATTTTTTCAACAGCCACGATCTCTTAATGCCAAATATTCATCCGGTCTTTGAGAAATGGTTTACCGCAAGCAACCCAACCCAGGGTGTTGACATGGTCATTGAGATGGCTGAAAAATTTAAAACGACCTACAACACTAAGCCGCTGCTGATCAAGGAGACAGGCATGCCTGGTACTCCTCAAATTGGCCACAATGACAAGGGTTTTTCCATGGAAAGACAGAGGCTCTTCTGGTCAGATATTCTCAAAAGGTTTCCCTTCTCCCCCAACCAGTCCCTGGCCTGTTTTGAGGCCTTTGACGCCCCCTGGAAACCAGCGGAAATGGCTGCAACCCTTCCAGGCGATCACTCCAGTGAGGCATTCTGGGGATTCTTCACCAAAGACGGCAAGGCCAAGCAGGTACTTGATGCCCTGCCCAGACTTCCGGGCTCCCCTCAAGATTTATAAAAAGCGCTTTTTTATCTATGAACAGAAAGGACTTTACATCTAGCAGACTCTGAGAATAGAGACAATTACGCGACACTCTTCGTTGTGGCTTGAAAGGTTCACCACAAAGGGAGCATGAGATTATTTTTTGCGGGCAATAAAACAAGTGCTGACATAGGTCACAGGAACGCCTTCAGGAGTACCAAAACGGGATAGATACTCCCGCTCAAAACGCCTGAGTCCGGCTCTCGTCCAACAATAGTCACGCACCCCGCCCACGCCGGTGGCCCGCAGATGATGCAGGACATCCCTGGGGATGGGCAACAACAGCCTGTTCTGTTCGGTTTCCATCTGTTCCAGAATAAAATTCCTCTCCAGCAAGCCGGCAATCTCTTCAGGACTCCGGTAGTCAAGGCCCACTCCGGTCAGTTCCCTAAACTCCGCCAGAGTGCCGGGGCCAAAGATGGAAAAGGCAAGGAAGCCATCCTCCCGCAGTGCCTGGGCCAGACGATGGAGAAAGCCAGGCAGATCCGCCAGCCACTGGAAGGTGGCGCTGGAAATGGCCAGAGTGAGCCTGTCCGGGAGCGGGATGGTTTCGATATCACCAAAAAACGGCAGGAGGTGCGGTATCCTCTCTTCTGGAATCCTGACCCTGACTGATGCGGCAAAATCAGGGACCAGATCATTGAGAAAAAGGGAATTAACCCGGTGCTGCCGGCAGAGCATCTCAGTCAGCATCCCCGTACAGCAACCGATCTCCAGAACCTGTTCATAGCTGATGGCAGGGACCTGCCCGGCAAGTTTCAGCAACCGACCGCTGACCTGCCTTTGCACCGTGGCATGGAGGTCATAGGTTGTTATGGCCTGCCGGAAGCAGTGGGCTATCCTCTCCTTATTCAGAGTCATGACCATGGATTATCTGCTATTCCCTTCGTTTTGCTCATAACAGTGTCCCCACCAGGTCATCCCAACTGTTCCAGCCATAAAAGAGAAAGTGAGCCCCTTCGACCCGATGGATATCACATCCCTGCCAAAAGGAAATCTGGTTGGCGGTGGGTACCACCATATCCTGACCGGCGATCACGATTTTTTTATAGATCGCATCTGCTGCCGGCTGACAGGTCACCTGCCCTTGCAGAGCCGCAAGCTCCAGGGCCTGACTTTCAACGGATCTCTGCGGCTGATGACCAAGAAAGGTGTCCAAGGTCTGGTGGTCCCGACACATGCGGCGATAAAACTTCAGGCGAATGGTCGCACTGAACTGCTCCAGGGTGGCACCATAAAGCTGCACCGGAATCCCGAACTGATCATGGATGGGACAAAGGGTGCCGTTGATAGCCATGGCACCCTGAAGAAAATGCGACCAGGGCTGGAAGATCTGCTGTCCGGCCCAGACTCCCATGGACCAGGAGATGAGGAAGCTAAGCTGATATTGGCTGAAAAGGGTCGCTGGATCAAAATCGAGTGCCAGATCGCGATAATCGGAGAGCATGAGGACATCATACTCCCCGGCGCCAAGGGGCAGAAACGGCGTTGCATCCATGCCCCAGCCATTACAGAAGATGATCAATTGTTTTTGCTGATGATGATGCAGCCAGGTACTTATCATCTCCGGCCCCCAATTCCCGGCCGCATGGCTGCGCCGGGCAGGGCCGGAGTCTCCGCTTCGCTGCGCTTACCTGCCCCAGTGTCGCGACATCCAGGGACGGAAGAGCGACTAATTTCCCTGGCCAGGATCTCCGGGAGTCCCTGCAGATCCTGCCAGGCCATATCCGCGGTCAGGGAGAGACGGAAACGGGCAGTACCTTCCGGCACGGCAGGGGGTCGCACCGGGAAGATAAGAAAGCCATGATTCTGCAGGGTTTCAGCAAGGAATACCGTTTCCTGGTCACTGCCGATAATCAGCGGGATGATATTGGTATTGCCGGCAGTGGGCAGACTGTGCTGTTGCAGCCCCTGACGGAATTGGAGGGAGAGTGAGGCCAGATGACGCCGCTGTTCTGCCATGGCCTGCTGCTCCTGAAAGACAAAGCGAGTCCAGTTAAGCACCACCGGCGGCAGGGCCGTGGTAAAGATCAGCGAACGGCTGTAATTGACCAGATAGTCACGGATATCCTGGCTGCAGATGACAAAGGCACCGATGGAGGCCAGGGCCTTGCCGAAGGTTCCCACCAGCAGGTCGATATCAGCCACAACCCCCTGCTCTTCCGCCTTGCCAAGCCCTCTCTCCCCATAGAGGCCGACACCATGGGCCTCATCCAGATAGAGCAGGGCAGCAAACTCTTTTTTCAACTGAATGAGACGGCCAAGGTCTGCCACGTCACCATCCATACTGAAGACCGACTCACTGACAATGACCACCCGCTCATAACGATGGCGATGGGTAGCCAGCAGACGCTCCAGCTGATCATAGTCACGATGGGCAAAACGTTTATGGATGGCACGGCAGAGCTGCATCCCGTCATGGATGGAGGCATGATTCAGCTTATCAGAAAGGATCAGATCGTTTTTGCCCAGCAGGGCCGGCAGGATGCCGATATTGGCGTGATAGCCTGAATTAAAGAGCAGGGCCGCGGGGCGTCCATAGGCCATGGCCAGATCCTGTTCCAGATGATGGGCCAGATCCGTGTCGCCTGCAAGCAGCCGGGAAGAGGCTGCACCCAGTCCATAACCCTCAAGCATATTCCCGGTATCCATCCCCTCGTAAAAGCGGCGGAGCAGAGAGGAATCCCCGGCCAGACCCAGATAATCATTGGAGGTCAGATTCAGCAACTCCCGTCCATGACACTGAACATGACAACCCCTGCGACCGGCCAGGGGCCGCAGTTGACGCAGCCGTCCGCACTGTGCAAGCCTGGCCAGCTCCTCCTTGTACTCAGGACTCACGGCCGCTCCCGCCATCCTTGGCTCCCGCGGCATTAGGCCATCCCTGGCCGTCATTGCCCCTCACCCGCCACCACCTCGACAATGGCCGCGGTCAGGGTCTGTAAATCAACTGCGCTGATACAGTATGGCGGCATCACATAGACCAGACGTCCGAAGGGCCGCACCCAAACCCCGCGCTCGACAAAGGCCGCCTGGATCTCCCGCATAGCCACCGGCTCTTTCATCTCCACCACGCCGATGGCGCCCAGTACCCTGACATCCCGCACCTGCGCCAGCTCCCTGCACGGTGCCAACCCCTCTTCCAGCAGTTGCTCGATCCGCCCCACCTTCTGCTGCCAGTCAGACTCCAGCAGGAGCCGGATGGAAGCGCAAGCCACATGACAGGCCAGGGGATTGCCCATGAAGGTCGGGCCATGCATAAAGACGCCGGGACTGCCCTGGGATACCCCCAGCCCCACCTCGGCAGTGGCCAGGACTGCGGCCAGGGTCATGGTCCCGCCGGTTATGGCCTTGCCCAGACACATGATATCGGGGGTGATGCCTGCATGGTCACAGCCAAAAAGGGCACCGCTACGGCCGAAGCCTGTGGCGATCTCATCAACAATCAGCAGGACACCAAAGGTATCGCAAAGACGCCGCACCTGACGCAGATACTCGGGATGATAAAAACGCATGCCGCCTGCACCCTGAACAATGGGTTCCAGGATCACCGCACACAATTCCTGGTGGTGTTGCTCGATCAGCCGGGCAAAGGAAGCAATATCGCGCCCGTCCCAAACATGTGAGAAGAGACACTCGGGGCGATCGGCAAAGTAGTATTGGGGCAGAGATCCGGCAAAGAGATGGTGCATGCCTCCCTGCGGATCAGAGACCGACATGGCGTGAAAGGTGTCCCCGTGATAACCGGAACGAATGGTGAGGAAACGACAACGCCGGGGATGACCAGTCGCATGGTGATATTGGATAGCCATCTTCATGGCCACCTCCACTGCCACCGAACCCGAGTCACAGAGGAAGACCTTTTCCAGACCAGCCGGGGTCATATCCACCAATAACTTTGCCAGCTCTACGGCCGGACCATGGGTGAGCCCGCCGAACATCACATGGGACATGCGGACGGCCTGTTCCTGCAGGGCCTGGACCAGGACCGGAGGGCTGTAGCCATGGATTGCCGACCACCAGGAGGCCATGCCGTCAATCAGTTCTCTGCCATCCATAAGGCGTATACGTACGCCTGCTGCCGACTCCACCGGATAGACCGGCAAGGGATCTTCCATGGAGGTGTAGGGATGCCAGAGATGCTCCCGGTCATAGTTGAGAAGGGTTTGGGTATCCATGAGAATCAAGGTTTGATGTTGATGGTGTAAAATATTGACTTTTCTTGCCACTGCCGTTTTCACCACAAATGAAGATATTCTTTCCACCGCCATTGATCGTATGCTTACCGAGGAAGGCCTTGTAGTTGGTAATTTCGACACAGTCTGGATCTTCACTTATTTCTACAACCCTCCTTAAAGGTGACGCAACGTTGCTGTCGGGATGATCCATTATCAAACACCCATCAAACAAAAAAAACGACCTTAACTAGTTGTTATTAATAATCTTAGACATAACACAAAGCAGGCCATCTCCCCTGTCCATCAAACAACGATCAAACAAATTCATCTTCCTGATCAGGCCCATCCGGGTAGATATTTCTTGGCCTTGCTACCGACCGAATCGTCATAACACCGTATAAGTCCAGCCGTCAACGTGTCTTTAATAATTCTGAAAGCTGTCGCGCTATTCTTATCCTCAATTCCAAACCGGCCTCGCAACGTCGTGTTGGTCATGTAATCGCGCTGGGCATACCGCAAGCAGGCGGGGAGATAACAGGCCCGAACACGATCTGTCTTATCCATTTCTTTCAGCTCGCGATGAGCAAAGAGAATGGCCCGGGTATGTTCTTCGGTTGTTTCAAAAACTGGAGCAGGGAGTTGATAAAATTCGGTTTGAAACACGACCTTGTCGATCCCGCTCCCCCGTTCTTCACATACTCCAATTCGGCGCATGAAAGAGGCTATTGCTTCGTTACGGGATTTCGGCGGGCAAGCTCTTTTAAAACTTGAATCCCATCTTGCCAATGGCTTGTAGATCCTGCTCCAGACCGTTGCCGGCGGTGGTCAGATAGTTGCCGACGATGGCTCCGTTGGCGCCGGCAGCAAAGAATTGATACTGCTCCGTCCCAAACTGATTGCGGCCACCAGCCAAACGGATAATCGCTTGCGGATTAATAAAACGGAACATGGCGATGGTGCGCAGGACCTCAGCAAAAGAAATAGGTTCCAATTCACCAAAAGGGGTTCCGACAATGGGAGTCAGAATATTGATGGGGATGGACATGACCTCAAGCTCCCGCAACTCACAAGCTAGTTGCAAGCGCTGCTCAAGACTCTCACCCATGCCGATGATGCCGCCGGAACAGACATCCATGCCGGCCGCCCGGGCTATACGGATGGTCTCCACCTTTTCTTCCCAAGTGTGGGTGGTGCACACCTGCGGGAAATATTCCCGGCAGCTCTCCAGATTACAGTGATAGCGCCGTACCCCAAAGGCAACCAGCCGTTCCGCCTTTTCGCGGGTCAGCAGCCCCATCGAGGCACAGAACAGAAGCCCTGTCTCCCGGCCAAGCTCGGCGTACAATTCTCCCAACTGTTCAAGCTGCTCACTTTTAACAGAGCGACCGGCCGTGACCAGAGAAAGGCGACGCACCCCGGCTCGATCATTTTCTTTGGCCTGTTCCAGAGCCGTAGCGGTCTCTATCTGCTCATAACTGTCAATGGCCACAGGATAGCGGGCAGACTGGGCGCAATAGCGGCAGTCCTCCGAACAACGTCCGGAACGGGCGTTGATAATGGAGCAGAGATTAAAAGAACTGGCATGAAAAAAACGACAGAGCCCGTCCGCTTCCCGGCATAATTCGATCAGGTCAAAATCACGCGCCAGCGCCAGCGCACTCTCATAACTGAGCGTGCCGCCATCGTGAATCTGCTGCAGACAGCTGTGAATGGACATTGGGAAAGGTTGTTAAAAACGATAACAGGTCTATCGCTGGCCAGCGGCCTTATTTTTTTTCTACACTGCCAAAGGCAAACTTGCTGATCAGTGATTCCAGATCAACCGCCGACTCGGTATCGGTCAGCACATCCCCTTCAACAAAGAGTTTTTCATCACCGCCCAGGCTCAGTTGAATGTACTTGTCACCAATAATCCCCTGAGTTTTGACCGAGGCCATGGAATCCACGGGAACTTTCACCCCTTTATCAATCTGCAGAGCCACATGAGCCAATTCATCTTTGCCAAGCCAGGTACGTTGGACCTGACCCACCACCACTCCGGCGATCTGGATTGCGGCGCCCTTCTTCACCCCGGAGATATTGTCAAACTCGGCATTGACCACATAGCTGTTTCCCGCACTCAGAATCTCGACCTCGCCAAGCTGTAAGGCCAAATAGCCAAAAGCTAGAAAACCAAGCACCATAAAAAGACCAACAAATAATTCAAGACCGTTCTGTTTCATTGTTCCACCAGATGACTCTGATAAATTTCACCCATTGTACTCTCCACAAACTCACGGATATGCGGTTCCCGCGACCATTGCAAGGCCTCAGGGCTGGCAAACACATCAGTTTTCCCATTATTTAAAACAATAACCTGATCCGCCAGATTAAAAACCTTGGGGATATCATGGCTGACAATCACCGCGGTGTACCCAACTTGTTCCTGGGTTCTGGCAAAAAGCCTATAGATATCCTGGGTCATAACCGGATCAAGACCGGTGGTTGGCTCATCGAAAAGCATGATCTCCGGCTTCAACTGCAAGGCCCTGGCCAAGCCCACCCGCTTACGCATGCCGCCGCTCAACTGGGCGGGAAACTTTTCCTCATGACCGGTCAGCTCAAGCTGGGTCAAGATGGCCATGACCTGCTCACGAATCTCACCATCCGACTTGCTGGTTCGCTCCCGCAGCGGCAGGGCCACATTCTCATAGACACTCAAGGAATCAAAGAGGGCCGAGCCCTGAAAAAGCACCCCAAAGTGAGTGCGCAATTGTTCAAGGGAACGTCCCCGTAGTCCGGTCACATCTTCACCTCCAACCAGAATCTGGCCGCTGTCAACCGGCATCAGGCCCAGGATCAGCTTCAAAGTAACACTTTTCCCCTGGCCGCTGCCGCCGGCAATGACTGTGGTCTTGCCAACCGGGATGGAAAAATTCACATGATCAAGGATCATCTGCCGGCCCCCATCCTTTTTGGCAAAGGATTTGGTCACATCTCTGAATTCTATGGCAAATTCACTCATACGCCGTCGTCCAAAAAAAATTGCAACATTGAAATACCATAACCGGCATAATGATCCATAACGAAATTAGCCCAAAATGTAGCAGTGTCAACGGCGATCGTTATTTCGTAACGGCTCATAACAAGACCGCTGTCAACAGATAATCAAAGATAAGCACCGAAATAGAGGAAAAGACCACGGCCTGGGTAGTCACCCGGCTGACACTCTGGGCCCCGAAACCGGCCCCACGGATCTGATAGATAAAATAGCCGCGGCCTGTACAGATCCAGACCACCAGCAGGGCAAAAACAAAGGACTTAATCACGCCGAGGTTGATATCATGGTTGGTGACGCTGGTGCGCATACCCTCCAGATAACTGCCGGGATTTACTCCCATGAGATGGACTCCGGCAACATAACCACCGGCAATCCCCACCACATCAAAAAGGGCCGTCAACAGGGGGATAGAGACAAGTGCGGCCAGAAACTTGGGGCTGATCAGATAACGAAAGGGATCAACTGCCATGCACTCGAGAGCATCAATCTGCTCCGAAATCCGCATGATGCCAAGCTCGGCGCACATGGCAGAACCCGCACGCCCGGCCACCATGATGGCGGTCAGAACCGGCCCGAGTTCCATGATAAGGGTGAGCGATACCGCAGAGCCAAGCATACCTTCCGCTCCGAACTTGTGCAGCGAATAATAGCCCTGTAACCCCAGCACCATACCTGTGGAGGCAGCGGTACAAAAGATCACCACCATAGAGCCGGCGCCGATAAAATGCATCTGGCGCATGAACTCGGCAAAACGGAAAGGACGTCTGAACAACCCTTTAAGCGCCAGCAAAAGATAGAGGCCCATACGCCCCATATCCTGAAGCATATAGAGGCCTGTCTCTCCTAATTTCCCCACGGGATTTCGTTGCATACTGCCTTCACCCTGCTCAAACGCCATCTCAGATAGCACAAATTTTCAGAATATCTTTTTAAAAAGTCTCTGGATAATAAAAACGACAAAAGCAACTGTCAACTTCTTTCAAAAAAACACACACTATCCTTACCCAATTCTTCCAGTAAGTTCACATGCTACCTCACCTGACACCAATTCGCACCTATCATTTATCTTTTTATAGGGAATGTGAAAAATTGCCAGAGACAGCTTTCTTTGACCAGCAGGTATGAATCCGTCAGAAATCTCCTGATAGTGGGCCAGCGTTTGCCGATTGACAAACAAAACATCCCTGTGGTAAAAACAAGCGCATGCCTGGATGGTGGAACTGGTAGACACCCGAGACTTAAAATCTCGTGGGCCTTGTGCCCGTGCGGGTTCGACTCCCGCTCTAGGCACCAATAGAATTAGGGGTTTCAGTGATTCACTGAAACCCCTTTCTTTTTTGTACTGTGACTACATTTGATTACCGCTTATTCTCACGTTGTTGTATCCGTTGCTTCGCCATCACATCAACTTCTTTTTTATCCAGGGCATAACAGAATCAATGTTTACCATAAAAGAGATTCCACCCTTGATTTCTTTCTTTTAGGTCCGTCTCAGCCCTTTCACGAACCTGACCAATGCCAAGACATTGATCATCAAAAAAATGACCTCCCATGTCGGAAGATATTCAAGAAGATAACGTTTTAAATCACCGACTGGACACGGAGCCACCGGGATGGTAGAGCGAAAGACATTGACAGATAAACGACCTTACATCTGACCAGTTACTTGACTATTTCAACGAACTTCTGGGTTCTCATTCCTGGAGCTCGGTCAAACTCGACCTGTATGGCCTGAAATTTTTCTACACCATGGTGCTGAATAAAACCTGGGATGACATTCCG